>JAHSRM010000029.1 GCA_021650775.1 Candidatus Benthortus lauensis | reverse complement strand
TGATAGTGAATGAGTATTGCCTCCAGGTGGACTACGTCAGGTTCGAGGAGCCTGGGACATTTTACGGTGAGCCTCCCTCAGGCTCTCTCGGATGGGGTCTGGGGGCAGCCCTTGGAGCCAAGTTGGCCGAGCCTTCGAGGAAGGTTGTGGCGGTTCTCGGGGACGGCAGCTTTCTATTCAACAACCCTGCCTCAGGCCTCCTAGTCTCGAAGTGGTATGGCATACCCTTGATGATAGTTGTGATGAATGACTCATCCTGGGGAGATGTGAAGAAGGCGGTGGCAGACTATCTGGGAGACCCTGAGACCATGCATAGGAGGATACCTGGAGTGGATTACCCGGAGGAGGTCGAGTTCGCATCGATGGCCGAGTCCCTAGGAATAAAAGCGTATAGGGTCGAAAATCCAAGCGAGCTTGAGGAAGTATTCCGAAAAGCATACATGGAGCTGGGGGACGGGAAGACGGTCCTGGTGGACGTTAAGGTCTCTCCAGCACCATTAACCACTTAATAGAAGTCGGCGAAGATTTTTTATCACCTATAGACCTCCAGATACCCGGGTATGGCTTTAGAGGTTCTTGAGAGGAGACCTGAAGGCAGGGTTGGGAGAGAGGCCCTCACCATAGTTGGGAGGAAGACCCTGAGGAAGGATGCTGTGGCCAAGGTTACGGGGAGGGAGCTCTACGCAAGCGACATAACGCTCCCCAACATGCTCTACGCAAGGGTGCTTAAGAGCCCCTACCCCCACGCCAGGGTCAAGAGCATAGATGTTAGCAAGGCCGTCGAGATGGGGGCGGTTGTCATAACATCCCAAGATGTCCCCCAAGTCCTCTTCAACCCCAGGCTGGTAAGCATACCAGAGGCAACCTACAAGGACTGGAGGGTCCTAACCGATAGACCCCTCTTCGTCGGTGAGCCGATAGCGGCCGTGGCAGCCGAGACCGAGGAGCTTGCCCAGAGAGCCTTGGAGGCCATTAAGGTTGAGTATGAGAGGCTTCCAGCGGTCTTCGACGCAATCGAATCGATGAAGCCCGAGGCCCCCAAGCTCCATGAGACGATAATCCTGAAGGACAGGGAGGTAAAGGTAGAGAGGAACGTTGCGTGTAGGCTGGAGATAGCTGAGGGCGATGTGGAGAAGGGGTTCAAGGAGGCGGACGTGGTAATCGAGAGGGAGTTCAGGACGAACCGTAGATACCATAACCAGCTTGAGACCAAGGCCGTGGTAGTGAACCTTGAGCCAGGAGGAGGGGTGACGATTTGGTGCACCACCCAGACCATCCATAACACGAGGCTCCTAATCCACGAGATATTCGGGATACCCATGAACAAGATTAACGTGAAGAAGATCTCGCTGGGAGGGAGCTTCGGCTCAAGCATACACACCAACATAATCGTCCCGATAGCAGTGGCCCTGGCGCTAAAGGCTGGGAGACCAGTCAAACTCGTCTACACAAGGGAGGAGGACATGCACGACCACGTCAGCTTCCAGATGATATTCAGGCTCAAGCTGGGTGCCAAGAGGGATGGGAGGCTCGTCGCAGGCCAGCTCCAAGCAATAGTCGATATAGGCGCCCACCAGATTCAGGCCTACCCGATACTCGGCGTGATAGCCGGGTGGTGGGTCTCACTCTACAAGCTACCCCACGTCAAGTATGAGGGAATAGCGGTCTACACCAACAAGGTCCCCTCATGCGCCTTCAGGGGATACGGGAACCCCCAGACCACCTGGGCCGTGGAGACCCTAATCGACGAGCTTGCCGAGAAGCTCGGCATCGACCCCCTGGAGTTCAGGCTCATGAACTATGTGGGTGAGGGAGATATCTTCTGGGGCCAGGGGCCGACGGTCAAGACAGTGATTAGGAGCTGCGGGGTGGAGGAGCTTCTGAGGAGGGGTGCGGAGCTGATAGGATGGCATAGGAGGCCTAAGCCCGGGCAGCAGAAGGGCAGGTTCAGGCGAGGGATAGGGATGGGCAGAGGGTTCCACACATCCAGCGCAGGCTCACCTGTCCCAGGCTCCGTGATAGACTACTCGGGAGCCATGATAAAGATAAACGAGGATGGAACCATAGACTACATAACCGCCCTAATGGACCATGGGGGAGGCTCACTCGAGGCCATAGCCAAGATAATAGCCGAGGAACTCGGCGTCCCCCTGGAGAACGTGAACATAATCACCGCAGACACCCAGACAACAGTCTACGACGTGTGCACCCATGCATCCCGAGGTGTCTACGCAGGCGGGGCCACGGCCCTCAAGGTCGCACGCCAAGTCAAGCAGAAGCTTCTCGAGATGGCTGCCAAGATACTCGACACATACCCCCATGCCTTGAGGATTAGGCCCGATCCCAAGCGTGGCCAAGGAGTGATATACGTGGAGGGAATCGAGGGGAAGGAGATTACGATAGGCGAGGTGGCCATGACTGCGAGGCACAAGAACTGGGGGACGATAGCGGCCGTGGATAGCCATAGGACCGAGGCAGGGCCGCCGCACTTCACGGCATACTTCGTGGAGGTCGAGGTTGACACGGAGACAGGGATCGTCAAGCCGATAAGGGTTGTGGCCGGAGCCGACATAGGAACAGTCATCAACCCCGACCTGGCCCGGGGACAGATACACGGGGGATTCGCCATGGGTATGGGTATGGCCCTACTCGAGGACACTCCCTATGACCCCGATACCGGAGACCTGGTGAACAGGGGGTTCCTCGTAGATTACAAGACCGCCAGCGCACCCGACATGCCGAGGCTAAAGGACTTCACCGTCTTCTTCGCAGAGACCTATGAGCCGACCGGTCCATTCGGAGCCAAGGGCCTTGGGGAGGGGGCGTTCAACCCTGCGGCTGCGGCCATAGCCAACGCAATCTACAACGCTATTGGCGTGAGGTTCTATGAGCTTCCAATCACGCCTGAGAAGATACTCCAGGCCCTGAGGGGAGGCGGAGAGAATGTATGACATCAACAAGGTGAACACCCACATAGTCCCAGTCAGGTTCACCTACCACTCGCCAAAGACCCTCGAGGAGGCCTTGGAACTCCTGAGCAGGTATAGGGGTGAGGCAAGGGTCCTGATGGGTGGAACCGACCTCCTGGTTAAGATGAAGATGAGGGCCTTGGAGCCAAGCCACATAATAAGCCTCAGGAAGGTCAGGGAGCTCGACTACATAGAGTTCGATGACCAGGGCGTTAGGATTGGGGCTGGAACCAGGCTGAGAACCATAGAGAAGTCGGAGGAGATTAGGGAGAGGTTCCCCGCCCTCTGGGAGGCCGTCAGGGTCATAGGCTCGGTCCAGATAAGGAATATGGGGACTTTGGGTGGGAACCTCTGCAACGCCTCACCAGCAGCAGACACAGCACCACCCCTGATAGTCTATGGAGCCGAGGCCGTGATAGTTGGGCCACGTGGGGAGAGGAGGGTTAGGGTTGAGGAGTTCTTCAAGGGGCCTGGCGAGACCGTTCTGGAGCCTGACGAGCTTCTCCGAGAGGTCTTCATACCCTACGTGGATGATGCGGGAAGCGTCTTCCTGAGACTGACGAGAACCAGCATGGACATAGCGAAGATAAGCATAGCCGTGGCCGCATGGTTCAGGGACGCAGAGATAACCGACTGCAGGATAGCCCTGGGAGCCGTCGCACCCACACCGATAAGGATTCCACGTGCCGAGGAGTTCCTCAGGGGCAGGAGAATAAGCATGGAGACCCTGGACCAGGCGGGCAGGATAGTCTCAGAGGACATCAAGCCCATAACCGACGCAAGGTCCACCGCATGGTATAGGAGGGCCGTGGCACGGGTCCTGACCAGGGACGCATTCACGATTGCGTGGCACAGGTTCGAGAGCAGGAGGGCGGGATAAGGATGGAGATAGAGTTCACCCTGAATGGAGTGAGAAAGAGGGTTCAGGTGGAGCCGAACGAGCTACTCCTAAACGTTCTCAGGGAGAAGCTCTACATGACGGGGACCAAGTATGGATGCGGCATAGGGGAGTGCGGGGCCTGCACCGTTCTCCTCGACGGCGAACCCGTCCTCTCCTGCCTGGTCCTCGCAGCAGACGTTGATGGAAGGGAGGTGACAACCATCGAGGGGCTTGCCAGGGGCGAGGAGCTGGACGAGGTTCAGAAGGCCTTCGTGGAGGAGGGGGCGGTTCAATGCGGCTTCTGCACACCGGGCTTCATCATCACAGCCAAGTCCCTCCTGATGGAGAACCCTAACCCGAGTGAGGAGGAGGTGCGGGAATACATCAAGGGGAACCTTTGTAGGTGCACGGGCTACATGAACATTGTGAAGGCGATACTCAGGGCTGCGGGCGTCATCCCCCAGACACCTTAGAGAAAGGCTCATGGTGAAGGTATCGGGGGTAATCCTCAGCGGCGGCAGGTCCAGCAGGTTCGAGGAGGGGGACAAGGCCCTCTACCCCGTCGGGGGTAAGCCTATGATTAGGAGGGTCTATGAGGCCCTCTCGGATGTGGCTGATGAGGTAATCGTGGCGGTGGATAGCGTGGGGAGGGCTGAGAGGTATAGCGGGGTCCTGGGCGACGTGAGGTTCGTCTTGGATAAGGCGGGTGTGAACGGCCCTGTAAGAGGCGTCTGCTCGGCCTTGGAGGAGGCTGGAGGCAGCCGTGTCATAATCCTACCCAACGACACCCCATTTATCGAGCCGAGGCTACTAGACATTCTCCTCAAGGCCTCCGAGGGATTCCACCTGGCCTCACCCATCCATCCAAACGGGTTCGTGGAGAGCGCCGTGATGGTGCTCGATAGGCTGATGGGACGTGAGTGCCTCCGCATGGCTTCGGGCCTGGGTAGGAGGCCCAGGATGACGGACCTCCACAGGGGGCTGCCGAAGGTCAGGCTAATCAACACGAGGGCGTGGAGGCTCAGCCCCAGGACGCTGCTCAACGTGAATAGGTTAAGGGACTTAGAGACTGGGGTGCGGGATGTCGAGGGCCCCCTGGAGGGCGATGTGGAGATTGTTAGGGAGATGGTCGGGGGAGGGCTGGAGACCCTTAGGGACTCGCTCTGGCAGACGGTTAGGGGCGGTGACCCATGGCCCGAGGCCAGGCTCTACTTGGAGAAGGGAGCATACATGCTGGCGGCCCACGCCTTCATGGACTCAGGGTCGAGGGAGCTTAGATGGCTTGGGGAGAGCTTGCTAAGGATTCTCGCCACGGGAGACGAGGAGATATAGTCCGCCTATCCTCTCACAGGGCCTCAGACCCGCAAGGTATGCGTCCTCGCTCAGGGGCTTCACCATTAGGTCTGACCCAACGCTCTCCGCAAGCCTGATTAGGTGGGGTATAAGCTCGGGGGGCGGGTGGATGCTGTAGATTAGGTCGGCGGAGCCGTATAGCCTGGGGTCCGGCCTGGCCACGTCGTCTCTCACGGCCTTGAATCCGAGTCTCCCCAGGTATTCGACTGCCTCGGGGTCCTTGTCCACGAGGATTATCTCGATGTGGGGTAGGAGTTGGGTGAGCCTCCTTGCTACGTGGGGGTTCCGTCCCACGCCGACCTCAACTATCTTCCTGGCCCGGCGATACCTCCTGGCTATGGTCTCGGCGGCCTCGTCCAGTGGATGGTCTGTCAAGGCTTGTTAGCCGAGCTCCTCGCTCCACTCTATTGGGCCTCTGCGTTTGCCGTTCTGCTCCCTGAGGCTCCTGAGGTCCTCCAGCATAATCTTCCTCTCGAGGGATGCCACCAGGTTCCTCGTCTCGATGACCTTGTCAGGGTTCACGGAGATGCTTGTAACGCCCTCACGTATCAGGAACTCGACTATCTCGGGGTAGTTGCTCGGGGCCTGGCCGCAGACGCTGGTGGTTACCCCGTGTTTTCTGCAGACCCGTATGACGTGGCTCATGGCCCTGAGGACGGCCAGGTTCCTCTCATCGTATATCTCCTGGACCGAGGCGTCGTCCCTGTCTATTCCGAGGATTAGCATGGTTAGGTCGTTGGTCCCGAAGCTTACGCCGTCTACCCCCGCCTCTATGAACTTGTCGATTAGGAGGACGGTGCTGGGGACCTCCACCATTATCCAGACCTTGAAGTCTGGGCCGCTCCTCAGCCCCTCCTCCTCCATTATCCTCTTGGCCTGCTTGAACTCGTCCACGGTCCTCACGAATGGGACCATGACCCAGACGTTCTTCAGCCCATACTCCTCCCTAACCTTCTTTATGGCACGGCACTCAAGCCTGAAGATGTCGGGCTCCTTCACGTATCTGAATGCTCCACGGTAGCCGATGAGCGGGTTGGGTCCGACGTGGCCGGCCTCCTTCTCATACTTCTCTCCACCTGGTAGGGCGAGGAACTCGTCGGGCTTGAAGTCGAGGAACCTGTAGACCACGGGCTTGGGGAAGAATGCCTGGGCGACCTGCCGTATCCCCTCGGCGAACGCGTTCACCATCTTCTCCTCCCCTCCCTCCTCTATCAGGAGCCTCGGATGCTTCCCAACGCTCAGCATGAGGTGCTCGGCCCTCAGAAGACCCACGCCGTCGGCCTGCGTCTCCCGTGCAACCTTCTCAGCTATATCTGGGATGCTTATGTTCACGAATACCTTGGTGGCGGTTATCACGGGGGCCTGGGCCACGGCCACAGCCTCGGCCGCAGCCTTCTCCTCCGCCGGCTTGGCGAGCTCCTCCACGGCGCCCTCGTAGATTACCCCGGACTTTGCGTCTACTGTGTAGGTCTCGCCTGTCTTGAGGAGCTTGGTCGCCTCCTTGGCTCCTACTATGCAGGGTATGCCGAGCTCCCTGGAGACTATGGCTGCGTGGGCTGTCATCCCTCCCTCGTCGGTTACTATGGCTCCTGCGAGCCTCATGTAGGGGACCCAGTCAGGGTTGGTCATCTTGGTCACGAGTATGTCGCCCTTCTCAATCATCTTGGCCGCCTCCTCGGGCGTGAAGACCACCTTGGCCTTACCTATGTGGACCCCTGGGCTCGCTGGAAGCCCCTTGAGGACTATCTTGGCCTCCGCTACTGTGGTTGATTGGGAGCCTCCGCCGCTTGCCTGTGCCTCCGCCTCCTTTACGCTCCACACGGTCTCGGGCCTTGACTGGACTATGAAGAGGTTCTTGGGGAAGGGTAGGTCCCTGTCCACTGCGAACTCTATGTCCTGGGGTGTGCCGTAATGCTCCTCTATCCTCTTGGCTATCTTGGCCAGCTCGACTATCTCCTCGTCGGTTAGGCTGGGCTTCTCAGCCCTATCCTCGGGAACCTTGGCGTGGACGGTCTTCCCGGTCTTGGGGTCCCGGATATACTCAACCTCCTTCCGGGCGACCTGCTTGGTCAGTATGTTGAAGTTGTTCTTATCGACCTCGAAGTGGTCTGGCGTGACCGCCCCCGAGACTATGGCCTCCCCGAGACCCCAAACAGACTCTATCACGATTATGTTCCTGTCGCCTGTGACTGGGTGGAGGGTGAACATGACGCCCGAGGACCTGCTGTTCACCATCATCTGGACCGCCACGCTGATTAGGACCTTCTCATGCCTGAAGCCCTTCTCCTGCCTGTAGAAGATTGCCCTGGGCGTGAAGAGGCTTGACCAACACTTCTTAACCGTCCTCAGGACCTCCTCCTCGCCCCTAACGTTCAGGTAGGTCTCCTGCTGGCCTGCGAATGAGGCTCCCGGCAGGTCTTCAGCGGTGGCCGAGGACCTGACTGCCACGAACGCCTCCTTGGCTCCAGCCCTCTTGGAGAGCTCTCTATATGCCTTGACTATCTCCTCCTCTATGTATTTGGGGGTGGGGGTCTCCTCTATCAGCTTCCTAATCTTCTTGGAGGCCTCCTCATACTGCTGGGGGTTGCTCGGGTCGGTCACGGTCTCCTCGATTATCCTGTATATCTTCTCGGCTATCCCGGTCTCCTCTATGAACTTCTTGTAGGTCACGGCTGTTACGGCGAATCCCGGGGGGACGGGTATCCCCGCCTTGGTCATCTCGCCTAGGTTGGCGTTCTTCCCACCCACGATGGGTATATCATCCTTGCTAAGCTCCTCGAACCAGAGAATCAGGGGCTCTCCTCCCCTAGAAGGCATAACCACACCTCACCTACTCGGGGAAGCCCCCACTCATTATTTATACGCTTCCCCAGGGGCTACTGGACTATTACGTGGTCTATTTTATGATGGCGTCTGACCAGGTGCCTGATTAGCTCTATGGTCTTGCCCTCCCTTCCTATCGCCATCCCCTTATGCTTTGGGTCCACGGTCACCACGGCCACCTTCCGTCCATCGGTTCTCTCGGAGATTCTCACGGGCTCTATTAGCCTGGCTGGGAGGAGGGCGTTCTCAAGGAACTTGGCCGGGTTGTCGGAGTATTCCACCACCTTGACCCTCTTCTTAACCATCCTGGAGAACTGCTGTATCTTGGCACCCCTCCTGGCCAGGGCCTTCCTTATGTCCCCCGGGCTAACCACGAAGACTATCATGTCCCCGGACTCCACGCAGTCGATGACTGATGCTCCGGTAGCGGCCTCGAAGAGGGAGATATACCGCATCTCCTTATCCGTTAGCTTGAATCCCTCGCTCAAGGCTCCTCAACGCCTCTAAAGATTCCAGGGATTAGGTGTGAGGGCGATTATAAATGTCTTCACACCGCTTCTTCCTGCTCCTGGGGTGAGACCAGCTCCACCAGGTTCGAGTTCCCCGGGTCTATCACCGAGATGACGGCCGCCGAGAAGGGTTTCCCAGCCATGTATCCCAGCTCCCTTCCAGGTATGTTTGTCTTCAGTATTGGGACCCCCGCCATGCTGCAAACTATCCTTATCTCACGCTCCATGTCGGGTGGGCAGTTGCCGGCCAATATGATGAGCCTTGACTTGCGTTGGAGGACCGAGAGCTTGGACTGCCTGAACCCAAGTATCATCTTCCCCGTCCTGTTTATGACCTCAAGGTGTCTTCTCAGCTCCCTCGCCTCTATGTTGGCGCTCATCCCTCCCCCACATCCCAAGCCAGGTCTATAAGAGCCTTCCCTAGCCCTTCTCCTTCTCTTTGGGCTCGGAGCCTCCGTCGGCTATCCCAGGATACATCATCAGGAGGGAGACCATCCCTGTTCCCAGCAGTATCTCCTTGCCTATCAGTATGCGCTCCACGTTGCCTTTCAGGTGGTCTATCTCTCCTCTGACCGCCGCGTCTAGGAGGGTCTGGACGCTTATCTCGAAGGCTGCTCTGGCGAGTGGGCTGCTCTTGAGCCTGACTACCCCGTGTCTCCCGACCTGCTTCACCGAGCCGCTTAGGGTCATCATGTCGGCGAGCAGTAGGAGGTGCCTGACATCCACGTCGAGTCCCTGCTCCTCCAGCACGTGCTGCATCTCCTTCACTATGGCCATTCTGGCGGCCTCTATACCGAAGACCTCCGCTATCTCGTGGATGCTGTTGGTCTCCACCCTCCTGTAATCCACGCCCGGAACCTGTATGACCTCCTTTAGGTTGGAGCCCTCGGTGAGGATGACGTATTCGCCGTTCTCGTATCTAACTATGGTCTTCTTGATTCTCTTGACGCCCTTGACCCTCATGGCGAGAAGCCTGACACGGAGCCTCTCAAGGTCCTGCGCCCCCTCTCCCGCATAGACCCTCACGAACCCCTCGCCTACATCATACTTGAGCTTGGCCTGCTTGAGGGCCTGCTCCACGTGCCTCATGGTGGCTCCATGAGCCTTCATGGCCTTCTCGTCGAGCTGGAGCAGCACTGCGTTCCTCTTCAGGTCGAGTCCTACTCCGGCCACTATGTCCTCGAAGGAGGTGTATCGTAGCTCCCTCGCCAGCCTCTGGGCCTTTGACTTGCTCTTGGCATACTCGGGTTCTAGGGGTATCTTCATGATGGGCGTGGAGGGCGTCTTCCTAGCATCGACTATCTCGATTAGCCTTGGGAGGCCGAGGAGAATGCTCTGCTCCCTGACCCCGGCGAAGTGGAATGTCCTGAGGGTTAGCTGGGTGCTCGGCTCACCTATGGACTGTGCGGTTACTATTCCCACCGCCTCACCCGGCTCTACCCTGTTCTTCAGGTATTCTCTCAGGGTCTCCTCCATGAATCTCTCGGCATCCTTGCGGCCCATCTTCATGGACTTGATGGTGTTCTTGGCCTTCTCCAGGACGCTGGCCGGGAGCCTGCCCTCATAGCTCTTCAGAAGGTTGCTGAGGTCCTCGGGCTTTATGGGGCTTCTGGAGCCTCCCTTTATCCCAAGCCTATTGACTATTATGCTGGGGTTCACGGCCTCCCCATGATAGCTCTTGGACGGGTCCACCCCATCCTCCCCATACTGGAACTGGACTATCCTCTTCTCGTCCATGGTCCTGACGGTTCCATCGTATTCGACGTAGAGGGACTCGAGGGCGTTGATTAGACGGCGCTGCATGTATCCGCTCTGCTGGGTTCTCACGGCCGTGTCCACCAGCCCGTCCCTTCCCCCAGCCATGTGGAAGAAGAACTCCACGGGGTCCAGGCCTCGTAGGAAGGAGTTGTAGACGAATCCCCTGGCCTTGGGTGAGACGTCCCCGGGCTTGAAGAAGGTTAGGACCCTGTCGGTGAACCCTCTCTTGATACGCTCCCTCCTGACCGCCTGCTGGCCGACCACGGCGACCATCTGGTCTATGTTTAGAAGAGAGCCTCTGGCACCTGTCCTGGTCATGATTACCGCCGAGCTCTCGGGTGAGATGTATTTCCTCGCTATCTTACCCGCCTCCTCCCTCGCCTCGGAGAGTATCTGGAGTATGTTTGACTCGAAGGCCTGCTCCAGGGTCTCACCAGGCCTAACCTCTATCCTGCCCTTCTCGTAGTTGGCTTTGAGGACGTTGAATGCCTCGTCCATCTTCTTGAAGACCTTCTCTAGCTCCTTGTAGGCCTTGTCGGGTATGTAGAGGTCGTCTACGCCGAAGCTGAATCCACGGAGGTTGAGGTAGGTGTTGGCGACCTTGACTATCTTGTCTATGAACTCTCTTACAGCGTCGGGGCCATACTCGGCTGCGATTCTATGGAGGATGCTGTTGGCCTTCTCAACCCCTATCGCACTCTTGTCTATCACGCCCTTCACGAGCCTACCGTTCTCTATCACGACCTCTATGTCGGGTGAGAAGGATGCCTTGAACCTGTGGTTGAACCCCTTGGGGAGGAGGAGACTGAATATGGTCTTCCCGCTCCACCTTGGCTCAGGCTTCTTGACGTCGGGCGGAGGTATCTCACCCTCATAACCTATGGCGGATAGAATGTATGATAGCTCCTTCTTGGTCAGGTAGGTGTCATCCCTGGTTAGGAGATATATTGATGTTAGGAAGTCTCTTATGGCGCCTATTATCGGAGCCCCGTATCTTGGTGAGAGGACGTTGTTCTGGACTAGGAGGAGTATCCTGGCCTCGGTCTGGGCCTCCTCGCTCTGCGGCACGTGGAGGTTCATCTCGTCTCCGTCGAAGTCGGCGTTGTAGGGTGTGCAGACGCAGAGGTTGAGCCTGAAGGTCTTGTATGGCAGGACCCTGACCTTGTGGGCCATGATGGACATGCGGTGGAGGCTTGGCTGACGGTTGAAGAGGACTATGTCTCCGTCGATTAGGTGGCGTTCAACTATGAAGCCTGGCTCGAGGGTGTTGGCGACCTCCTCCAGGTCTTGGGCGAACTTCAGCCTAACCCTCTTCCCGTCAGGCCTGATGACATACTTAGCCCCAGGATACTTGTCAGGCCCATTCCTAACATACTGTCTAAGCCTCTCCAGGTTCCACTCGGTAACCTTCTCGGGGACGGTCAGCTGCATGGCTATGTCTATCGGGACGCCCACCTCGTTGATGCTTATGTTGGGGTCGGGGGAGATAACGGTTCTCGCCGAGAAGTCCACCCTCTTGCCGCTCAGGTTGAGCCTGAACCTTCCCTCCTTGCCCTTAAGCCTCTGGGCCAGGGTCTTCAGGGGGCGGCCGCTCCTATGGGTGGCTGGGGCTACGCCTGGGACCTCGTTGTTGATGTAGGTTGTTACGTGGTATTGGAGGAGGTCTGCCAGCTCCGCTATTACGGGTGAGGGTGAGCCTGCGTTAATGTTCTCCTTGAGTCTCTGGACAACCCTCAGTATATCCACGAGCTTGTGGGTTAGGTCGTCCTCGCTCCTGAAACCTGACTCGAGGGTGATGGAGGGCCTTACATACACGGGTGGAACCGGGAGGACTGTTAGGACCATCCACTCGGGTCTCGCTGACTTGGGATCTATCCCGAGGAGTTCGAGGTCCTCGTCCCTTATTCTCTCGAGCCTCGCCCTGACGGCGTGGGGGGTCATCCGTATCCTCTCGGAGTCCACGACCTCGATGAAGGTGGTGGGCTTCTCCAACTCAATCTTATACTGCTTCTCATCGCAGTGGGGGCACTTCTCAGCCATCATGGCACGCTGGAGAATCCTGTAGAAGATCTCCTTGGACGGCCTGCCCTCCTCATACATCCTCTTAATCTGCTCCCTGTATCTCTCGATCTCCTCGGGGGGTATCAGGATTCTTCCGCAGGAGCGGCATGTGGCCTTGAGGAGGTTGTGTATATGCTTGACGAAGCCTACGTGGATTACGGGGACGGGCAACTCTATGTGGCCGAAGTGTCCCGGGCAGCCGAGATAGGTGTTCCCACAGGTCTTGCATCTCTGGCCTGGCTCGAGTGTCCCCAGCCTCGGGTCCATCACTCCTGTTGGTATTGGCATGCCGTCCTCGTCGTATGTGTCGGGGTTCTGTATCTCGGCCACGCTCATCTTCCTTATCATGTCGGGTGAGAAGATGCCGAACTTTATCCCGCTGACGGTTCCGAAGGTCGCCGCCATCCCCTCACACCTCCTCCTCGAACATTATCCTGGGGTAGATGCCCATGCTCATCATCTCCTCCAACAGGAGGTAGAATGCATAGGAGAGGGTCACGGGCTTGACGCGTGTCTTCTTGCCGTGGATTGGGCAGATGAAGCGTTCCTGCTTGAGGTCATAGTAGGCTGGGAGACCGCACTCCTCGCAGAAGTGGGCGGTGTATTTGTCGCTCTGCTCCAGGAGCCTGTCGAGTAGGAGGTAGCTTGCCCCGTGGGCGATTAGGCAGTCCCTCTCCATCTCCCCGAACTTCAGTCCACCTCCCCTGCTCCTTCCCTCGGTGGGCTGCCTCGTTAGCATCTGGACCTGGCCACGTGCCCTGGCATGTATCTTGTCTCTTACGAGGTGGTGGAGCCTCTGGTAGTAGACCACGCCCACGAATATCTCGGCCTCGAACCTCTTACCCGTCAGGCCGTCATACATTATCTCCTTGCCCGTGCTCTTGAACCCGAGGGCCTCCAGCTCCTTCTTGAGCTCCTCCAGGGGCTTGCCCATGAATGGTGTTCCATCTATGAATTCTCCCTTGAGTGCAGCTACCTTTCCTGCTATGCTCTCGAGGAGCTGCCCTATGGTCATCCTGCTCGGGAATGCGTGTGGGTTGATTATCAGGTCTGGAACTATCCCGCTCTCCGTGTATGGCATGTCCTCCTGCGGGAACATCATCCCCACGACACCCTTCTGGCCGTGACGGGAGGAGAACTTGTCCCCAATCTCGGTTACACAGAAGCTCCTAACCCTCGCCTTAATCAGCTTATCACCCTCCTCCGTAACGGTCAGGAAGATTGAGTCCACGACACCCGCCTCGGATGGCCTGACAGCCTCGGACGCATCACGCCATATCATCTCCCTGGCCGGGGCCCTCTGATACTCCTCGAGGAACCTGGGCGGGCTCTTGACCCCGACTATCACCATACCTCCCTTAACGTCTGACTCTATGTGGGCCAGGCCGTCGGCGTCCAATACACGGTAGTTCTGCTCCCCACGGTATCCCCTCACCGTCGGCTCAGGTATACAGATTATGTCCTTCTGACCCCCTATGTATGTGCGGGCCTCGACCTCGTAGGTCCTGTAGCTTAGCGAGAGGCCTAGGCCACGCTCCACAGCCGACTTATTCAGCACCACGGCGTCCTCCATGTTGTATCCCTGGCCCGTCAAGACAGCTACAACCATGTTCTGGCCCATGGGCCTGTCATTCACTCCGACCAGGTCCGAGGCCTTGGTGGTGACCAGGGGTCTCTGGGGGTAGACGAGGAGGTGCATGCGTGAGTCTACTCTTAGGTCGTAGTTGATTGCGTGGACCCCGAGGGCCTGCTTGCCCATGGCTCCCTCGTAGACGTTTCTCGGCGACTGGTTGTGCTCTGCGTATGGGATTATGGAGACGACGGCTCCGAGCATGGCGTAGGGCGATATCTCCAGGTGGGTGTGCTCCTCGGTTAGGTCCTCGGGCCTCAGGGCTATGTATGCGTTCTCTTCCTCCTCAGCGTCAAGGAACTCTATCACGCCCATGGAGATGAGGTCCCTGAACCTGAAGGTCCCGTTCCTAAGGGCCTCTATATGCTGCTTCTTCAGCTTAGGCCTCCCATGCTCCACCACTATGAGCGGCCTCCTAACCCTACCCTCATCCGTGTTAATCCAGATCTCCTGGACGTGGTCATACTTGTAGAGGGCTAGGTTGACCTCCCAGCTTATCTCGCCCCTCCTCCTCAGCTCTCTGAGGTTCTTGGCGAGGTCCTCTCCCTTTGTGTGGTATCCGACTAGTAGACCGTCCACGAAGACCTTGACTGGGAGGGGTTTCCGCCGTGAGATTGCCTCGGTGAAGGGTAGGACCCCGAGGGAGAAGAGCTTCTCCAACACCTCCCTCCTCTTGGCCGGGAAGCTTATCTCGGCGCTCAGGGCCAGGTTCTTGACCAGGCCGCAGTTGCTTCCCTCGGGGGTCTCGGCTGGGCAGATTCTCCCCCAGTGGGTTCCGTGGAGATCCCTGGCCTCGAAGTGGGGCTGGCTCCTGCTCAGGGGCGACTGAACCCTCCTGAGATGGCTTATGGTGGCGAGGTGGTTGGTCCGGTTGAGGAGCTGGGTTACGCCGACCCTTCCACCCGGCCAGTTCCCTGTAGCGAATGCGTGTTTAACGAAGTCTGAGACTATTCCCGGCCTAACGAAGGTTGAGATGTTTACGGGGTAGTGGGATGCAGCCGCCTTCTCGAGCTGATACCTTATGTCCCTTAAGAGCTTCATGAAGGCCATGCGGTAGAGCTCCATGAGGAGGGGGCCTGCCAGCTTGATTCTCTTGTTTGCGTAGTGGTCCCTGTCGCTGGGCTTCCTGATTCCGAGGCTTGTCTCGAGGAGCCTGCCTATGACCTCGCAGAGGAAGATTGCCTTCTGGTATCTCGCAGCCTTGTTGGTCCCTATGTGGGGTAGGAGGACGCTGTCTATCAGCTGCTCAGCCCTCTGGATACGATACTCCTCGGCGTATCCGAAGGCTATCCTGTTGCCCACGTATCTCAGGGCCTCATGCTCTGAGTCTATCCCCTCGGCCTCCTGGAAAGACGGCTCCAAGAGCTCCTGAACCTCCCTAAGAGGCGAGACCATGCTGACTATCTCCCGGTCATTGGTCATCCCAAGCGCCCTGAGCATGATTATGGCTGGTATGCCCTTGTAGATGCGGGAGAAGAAGACCCTGAGAGGGCCTCCGGGCTTGTAGGTGACCTCGGTCCTGGCTTGACGCCCATAGGCGGCTGAGAGAACGACTGCGCTGAGCTGCCCCGACTCCCTCTCCTTCTCGGTTACGAGTATCCTGTTGGGGGCCAGGTCCTCTATGGCTACTATAACCCTCTCGGAGCCGTTGATTATGAAGTATCCTCCAGGGTCCCTGGGGTCCTCGCCTATCTGCATAAGCTCCTCGTCGCTCATCTTGGAGAGTGGGCAGATGTCGGACTTCACCATGACGGGGATTATCCCTATCTCCACCTTCTCGGGCTTGGTTACGGGCTTGCCGTCCAGGAAGAGGCTCATGGTTACGTAGAGTGGGGCGGCGTAGGTCAGGTTCCTAAGCCTGCACTCCATCGGCCTAACGTTCTCCTTCACCGTCCCATCTATCTCCACGACCCTGGGCGGGCCAACCTCAGGGTCCCTAATCTTGAGGGTTAGGACGCCATACTTCGTCTTGACCTCCAGGTCCCCGAGGCTCTTGATAAGCTCCCTCAACCCCTCCTTGATGAAGTGGTTATATGACTTGAGGTGATGCTGGACGAGTCCCTCCTCCTCGATGAAGGCCCGCATAACCTCCCATAGGTCCTCCTGCGTGAACTCCACCTGCTTCAACATATTACACCATCACCCCTACTCACCTGGGGAGAGAACCAGGATACCATAAAGCACATACACCAAGTCTTCACCCATGAAAAAGCGGCCTCAATTTTAAGTTTTACCACCCCCACCCCCCAAAGAGTTTAAGAACTGTAAGGCTTATATGATGACAGAGCCTCCCGGGAGGGTTGATATGGGGTATTTAGACTATGTGGACCTGAGTTATAGGCCCTCTGAGAGCGATTTAATCGCCTTGTTCAGGGTTGAGCCTGCTGAGGGCATCTCCATGAAGGAGGCGGCTGGGAGGGTTGCCTCCGAGAGCTCCACGGGCAGCTGGACCGAGCTTACGACCAGGACCGAGGAGATAGGTAGGATTGACGCCAGGGTGTTCTGGATTAAGAGGCCTTATATCAAGGTGGCGTATCCAAGCATCCTCTTCGAGATGGGGAACATACCCCAGATGCTAAGCTGCTTCGCCGGAAACATCTTCGGAATGAAGGCCCTGGAGGGCCTCAGGCTCGTGGACCTGAGCATACCCTCCGAGATACTCTCGGCCTTCCCAGGCCCCGGGTTCGGGATAGAGGGGGTAAGGAGCATACTGAAGGTCCAGGGCAGGCCCATACTCGCCACGGTCCCGAAGCCCAAGGTAGGGCTGAGCGCCGAGAAGACGGCTGAGCTGGCCTACGATATCTGGGTTGGCGGCGTGGATTTGCTGAAGGATGACGAGAACCTGACCGACCAGCGGTTCAACAGGTTCGAGGAGAGGCTTAAGCTCGTTATGAGGATGAGGGAGAAGGCTGAGAAGGAGACGGGTGAGAGGAAGTCCTACCTAGTTAATGTTACCGCCGAGACAAAGGAGATGCTCAGGAGGGCCAGGATGGTCAAGGACTATGGAAACGAGTTCATAATGGTGGATATCCTGACGGTTGGCTGGGCCGCCTTCCAGACCCTCAGGGAGGAGGCAGGGGACCTGGGCCTGGCAATCCACGCCCACAGGGCCTTCCACGCAGCATTCACACGGAACCCCAAGCATGGGATGTCTATGCTGACGGTCGCAAAGCTGGCCAGGATGGCTGGGGTGGACCATATCCACGTGGGAGCCGTGTTCGGGAAGCTTGAGGCTGATAAGAGGGAGGTGGAGCTAATCGTCAGGAACTTAAGGGAGAACAGGATAGAGGAGGGCAGGGACCACCTGGCCCAGAGCTGGGACAACGTCAAGACCGTCTTCCCCACATCCTCGGGAGGACTCCACCCAGGCCTGATACCCAAGGTAATCAAGAGCTTCGGGGTAGACCTGATAATCCAGGTCGGAGCAGGCGTCTGGGGTCATCCAAGAGGCGGGAGAGCAGGGGCAAAGGCGGTTAGACAGGCCATAGACGCAGCCCTCGAGGACATACCCCTGAGGGAGTATGCGAAGGATAAGCCGGAGCTCATGGAGGCCCTGAAGCTCTGGGGAACCCGTGGCCACATATAGCTACTCGCTCTTAACCACCAGGCGATAATAGACCGCCTTCCCGGCCGTGGGAGAGTCCCTGATAATCTCTATGATGTCCCCTGGCTTGGCGTTCAAGGCCTTCACAACCGGGTCCGAGACGAGTATGTAGGGCAGCTGGTAGGGTGTAATCCCATACTTCTTCAACACCTGCTCAGCCTCCTCCTTGCTCAGAACCCTATGCCTCGGGACCAGGTAATGCTCCATCACATTAATCTCCCTAACCGCCTTCTTGGCGGATCTCTTACCCTTAGAAGAAGACTTACCCTTAGAGACCAAGGCCGAAGAAAAACCTCAAGCACCCCCTAATAAGGCTTACTAACAACAAAAACCTCCAAACAACTTCCAGCTCTAATAATTGAACTATCAGACCACAGTAACTAAACTCAAAGAAAAGAGGGGGGGTGATTTGGCTAGGTTCTTATTGCGACATCTGAGAGCCAAGTTAATTGATTGTTCTCATAGATTTTGTAGAGTGTTCCTGATTCTAGGTCGTATAGATATATGGAGGACCCCCAGTCTGCTAGTAGGAGGCCTTTCCCAACCATTACTTCGCCGTCTCCCGTCGCAAGTCTTATACCCTCAACGTATCTTATGCCCACGACTGGGAACTGGAAGGTGGCTATCTTCCTTGGGGCACCATCCTCCACCACGTATATGCTAGCGGGAACCGTGTTGCCTGAGGATAGGTAGAGTTCTCCATCGGCGCCGAAGTCGAAGTCTCCCGCCCAAGACCCATCAACCAGCTCGGGAGAGACCTCATAATACAGCTCAGCCTCATTTCTCACTATAGTGTATATCTTCCCGCCTCCCGCACCGGCCGCCTCACTAAAGTATAGCCTACCTTCATCGGCCCTGAACCTCACACACCTAACATAAGTGCTGTGCTCATAAACAGTCCCGTAGTCCCCAGACCCTAGTAGGAATAACCTTATCTCCCTGCTGTTAGCGTCAACGTAATAGACCTTCTCCGGCACAGGGTGGAAGCTGAAGCTATAGATTTTCCATCCCGTTACCTCGAATAGAACCGTTAATGATTGATACTGATAGTCGTATACGTAGACCTTGCTTTCCTGCGCAGAGGAGAAGAAGACTCTCCATGGTTCTAGGAGAGCCGCCTCTATCACCTGCGGCGTCGTGGTTGTCCGCGTGGTGGTTGTCGTAGGTTGGGTGGTTGTTGTGGTAGTCGTCGTGGTGACTCGGCTTATGGTTCCGGTGGCCTCCACGGTGATGGTTGGCACAGGAGTCTCAGGAGTTATCGTAATAGTTGTTTGATTCGCCAAAATTCTAAATAGCTCCGATAGATCTTCAACCACGAGATACGACCCATCCATTTCCCCGACATTCAGGTAGACCTTCCGCTTTATGATTTGGTAATCCACTCTATCCAAGTTTAGTTCTAGGATACAGTCTATCAGGTATTCTCCCACATCCATGAGGTATATTGTGAATCGTGCATCTCTTGGCTCTCCGGCTTTCAGGGAGAAGCGGACTGGATTCATGCTCATCAGCATGCCCAAGACCGGTTCATGCGTATCGGATGTTAGGTTCACTATCCGCCTTATCCCAACCCTAGCCTCCGGGAGATCCTCTGGAGACACAACTGTGAAGACCAAGGTTATGTTCTTCCCCCTAATTATCTCCCCCTCAACTGAGACCTCGAGACTCGCCCCTAGATCCAGGGGATAGTATCTTCTGATGAGGTCCAGGTTGGCGTAGGCCGCTGTCCTAACCTTATCCTCTTTCTCGCTGTATGCTATCTCCTTGAGGAACTCTACAACCTCATCCACCCTCTCACCGCTCCTTATCACTATGTCCGTGAGGATGAAGACCGCCCTCTCCCGCACATAAGTATCAGGGTGATTCACTATGATGTCCTGCAGCTCCGGTATACTGGCTGGATCCAACTCTCTGTGAACCCTCTCCAAGTATTCCAGGTCCGCTAAACTTGTTTCCTCGGTTGCCGTGAAACTTGTTTCTTGGACAGTCGTTGTAGGTGAATGTGTGATGGTCACGGTTTCCTTCGGAATAAGCTGGAGGATCGATTGATAGTTCATTAGCAGATAGAGTCCTGCAGCAAATATCAAGAGAACCACGGCGATTACTCCTAGTTTACCCAGATTCAGTCACCTCCTCAGCAACTCACGTCGCCGGATAGCAGCGTATGATAGTTATTCCAGAGCATTTCTATATCCTCTTCCGACGGATAGCCTGCTCGCCGAGCCCTCGCCAGCAAACCATCAGGACAATACATGAACTCGAATATGTCGGGTGCATCTACGCTGTTATCCATCTCGGTGTCAAATATCTTGAATATCATGTCGTCTAGACCGCTTATCCTGTCGAACTCTTCGTCCCGCCATCCGATGAATCGTCCCGGCTCGTCCACTAGGTCTATGAGGAATGCTGTTACTCCTCCTTCCTGTAGTAGGGATGGTGTCTGGCCGTCGCATTCCGGGTTTTCATACCAAGTAAAGTCGGTGCGTTCCCGTGATAGATAGCGGGGGTCTGATGGATCTGAGTGGATGTTTATTAGAAGATGGGCAAAGTATTCTGCGAATCCCTCAAACCATGCAAACTCTCCCGCATCAAGCCAAGGATCAGGAGCCATATAGCATCTATCGTGCTTTGCTAACGCCCAATCGTTCTCGCTTATCTGCTCGCTTAGGTGATGAGCGTATTCGTGAATGATTGCATCGTCAATGAACCCCATATCACGATACTCGTTTTCCTCTATTGGTGGGCTTAGGTAGATTTCGTCGGTGAATGGGTTCTGCCAAGCTGGTGGCGTTACTCCTAGCCAACCAACAATCGGATACCACCATTCTCCAACGGGCCCCAGGTCAGGATATGCTACAGTCACTCTTCCTATTGCATCGGAATCATCTCTATGAGCGTCCGCATATTCTCTCGCAACCAATATGGTTTCAGCTATGTTGAAGTAGGCGGACCCGCCTTGAAGGTCCTTTTTCCAGCCGCAGAAACACCATATAAAGCAATGGTATGTCTCCTGAACATAGCCCTCGAAATCTATGTTCTGCTCTGCTCCGATTTTTAGTTCTCCTAGGTATATGTCTCCTGATTCTGGGATAATTATGGTGTTTATGCTGTTCCATCCAACGTATTCGTTGCATCCCTCGAAATCTTTTCCAACCCTTACGGCGTAGTTCATCTCACCGTCTAAGACTTCCTCGCCTCCGATGCGGATTTTCAGCTGTCTACCCGGAACCCTGGGCACGAATACTTGGAAGTATCCCTCACTGTCTGTTAATATGACTTGAGACCTATAGTCTCCGCCCAGGCTCCAGAGGTATAGTTTTCCGTATCTGAAGGGTTTGAAGCCTCCGAGAATAAGTGGGGCTTTGTTGGTCTCGCTGCCTGCGGGGGCGTCTGCTTCCTGATACAGTATTCTCCCAGTAATCATCACGAAGCTTGGGGTCCGCCACTCCTCCTCCAGCTCATTATTGTCCTCCCTCACGTATTCCATCACATTATCATTGAAGTCGGCTATTACCCTAACATAGACGTAGGGGGTATTCTGAAAGTTGCTCCAATCGAAAACGTATGGAAACTTTATGTCTATGGATTCACCTACTCCTAGCCTGGGGACGCAGTAATCGACCCCGGTTACTCCTACTATGAGCCTCGCCAAGCTGCTTCCCTCCTCGCCGCAGGGCTCCTCCAAGGTTTGATACTGATAGTCTGTGGACCGTCCCCCATAATTTCTTATGCGGGCCCAGACATCATGTCCGTCTAGCCAGATGTCCTCCACCCTGAGGTCCGGGTAGTCCGCTAGGCATGGCGAGTAGAAGAAGTTCTCATATCTATAGAAGTTGTTGCGTTCCTCACTCTCCCTGACCTCCTCCTCGGAGTCAACCGTGACGTCCACCACGAAGTAGGGTGTCTCGGGGCTGCACACCATCATTATCACGGAGGTTTGGAAGCTTACCTCATACTCCTCGCCCGGGTCAAGCGGCGGTATATCAGCTACCGCAGACTGTATAAGCTCTATAGCGTTTGCCGTCGAGTATTTTGAGTATATGTTTATCGAGGCCGTGTTTTCTCCCGCTGAAGCCTCGCCCTGATTCTTTACCCTAAACCAGACTGTCTGTCCCTCATCTCTAATACCCGCATCAAGGACTATTAGGTCGGGTAACGAGCATTCCCAAACCTTCTCCAACACATTGTTGGTATTGTCTAATTCCCTTGTATCGACAGGCTGTATCACTACTCTTACCTCATCTTCCTCTCCTGAGCATTCGTAACTTGTGCTGAACATCCAGTTTGTGGTTTGTTTGGCTGGTTGGGGTCCGATAAGCATGGTCTCGACTGGGTCGCCGTCTATGTAGAGGGTTGCGGAGATGTCTTCGGGCCCTAGGTTTGACGGCCCTCTATTTGTGACCCTAATGTAGATGCGGATGCTTGAAGGAACCCCGGCTATCGGAAATCGTGGATAACGCTCCCTCCATACATCGTCAAGCACTAAGTCTACGCCGCAGTCCGCCCTGCCTCCACCGGCACCGTTATTGTCGTAGTCGCTCTCGGGAACCACTCTATCATAGTTGACTACTATGCTGATGGTGGTCTGCGAGTCTATGCACGCCCATTCAAGGTCCGTTAGCCTCCTCGTTACCTGGCCTCCCGGATCGAGAGGACCCACAGAATCATAGAAGGTTAATCTTCCTCCATCCACGGTTATTTTAGTAACTGTAGCACCTGCCCGGGCTGTTCCAATATTCTTAACAACGTATTCTATTATCCATTTTCCTGTGTTTAGATTGTAGTCAAAGTCTAAGGCTATTATGTCTAGGTCGGGTAGCGGGGTTGTGGATGTTGTTGTGGTTGTGGCTGGTGGACGTGACTCAACGTAAAAACTGCATTCATGCCATCTCTCAGGGCTTTCTCTGGGCTTATGTGAAAGTATTCTGAACCCGGGCCAGATTCTCCATATCCCCTTCTGATTAACCACGACCTCGGCGTGAAAGACCACCTCTTCATCCACTTTTAAGGGGTCGTATCTTGTCGGCTCAACCTCCTCTCGGCTGCCATCCGGTTTCTCAACAACGGCGAAAACGTCTACAACCACGTCATCCTTACCTACATTTTTTAACCTGAACCTGACGAGAACATCATCCCCCACTCTTAGGGATGGATTTCCCACAACCTCAAAATACGTTAGCATAAGGCTGTGTTCGGCATCACTACCCTCCCACTTACAGATCTTCACCCGCCTCCCAGCATCTATCAACATTGAGGCAGGTTCAGGAAAAACAGCGACAGAAGAAAACACCAGGAGAAAAACACTGACAACAACCCAATACCTCAACGAACTACTATAACTTCTCCTATAGAGAGGACTTTTTCCCGTGTCCTCCCCCTCCTCACGCAAATATGTGTAATAATTAATAATTAATAAGCAATGCAGCTTAAGAAAAGAGTTTGTAATACTTAGAAACCTAGAGTGTAGCGGGCCCGGCGGGATTTGAACCCGCGTCCCCCGGGTTTCTGCCCAAGGTTAAAAGCCCGGTGCTCCTCCTGGCTGAGCTACGGGCCCTAAAGTATATGATGGTTTAGGGTGTTTTTAAGGTATTTTCTCTGCAAGTGTTTCTTTTTATCTCATCGGCTTGACGGTCTCTATCAGTTTTTCCAAGTCATCCAGTTGCACCTACATAGAATACTTGTGATTGGACTCAACATTATGTTTGCTCCTATATCCATGTGGAGCTAACACAACCTCGCCTGGAGCCGCAGCACTCTCAAGCCCAGCCGCCATAAAATCGGCATCAGCACCCTAGTTGCAACAACTTTTACATCCGGAGACATGACTAACACATTACCTCAATAGGCTAGTTAAGGGTCATCCTCTCAGGTAGGCATCGCATTAAATCGCCGTAAGAAGTTTAAAACTTATTTAAAGCTTTTGACAACAATATTGATAAAAAACCTCGGTATCAGAGAGAAGCGGAGCCCTGGTAGTATAGTCCGGTTAGTATACGGGCCTGTCGAGCCCGTGACCCGGGTTCAAATCCCGGCCAGGGCGCCATTCATAATACTTTTTAGCTTGGGGGCCTGCCGCGGCTTCATGAATCCTAGGTTTGAGGTCTATAGGGATGCGGGTGGCC
>JAHSRM010000004.1 GCA_021650775.1 Candidatus Benthortus lauensis | reverse complement strand
TCTCCCTAACTACGTCCTCCTGGAATGGCTCCACCACAAGCCTCTTGCTCCGGATATAGTTCCAGAGGTCGAAGTCGCTTAGAATCACGCCAACCAGCCTCCATCACTTGGATATGAAAATGCCTTCATGATGTCCTCGGAGGTTAGACCTCGACAATATCCATGTCATCCGGGACAAACACATCAACCCCCTTCTCCCTGACAAGCCTCTCCAAGTCCTCGGCGTGTTCATCCATTATGGGGTAGAGGTGGATGGGGATGAGCAGCCTGGGCTTAACCTCACCCACTATCTCGGCCAAGTCCTCCATGCTCGTGTGCTTTCCAAGCATATGGCTTCTCGGGAAGGAGCATTCATGGATTAGGACATCGCATCCCTTCGCCAAGCTTATCAGCCTCCTGTCGGGAACCGTATCCCCAGAATACACTATACTCCGACCGTCTGCCTCCACCCTGTATGCTATCCCCCCATAATGCTCCACGGGGACGGATTTCACCGCAATGCCTGGGTATGGCCTCGACTCTCCCTCCCACATCTCCTCCAGCTTAACCAGGTCATGGCATCCAAGCGTCTTGAGGTATTCGAAGAACTTGTTCTCGAAGAGGTTCTCCTCCATGAACTCCCTAAGTCCTCTGGGGCCGTAAATCCTCAGTTTCCGGGGGTTCTCGGCCTTCCCTCCCCACGAGTTGAATGGCCTGAGCTTGAGGAGGACGGGTAGGTCTGAGACATGGTCGATGTGGTAATGGGTTATCAGGAGCATGTCTATCAGGTTGGGGTCCACGCCAATCCTCCTAAGCTTCTCCACAACCCCTGGCCCCGCATCCATCAGAATCTTTGCATTACTCGTCTCCAACAGTATTCCGGAGCTAAACCTCCGGGGGGTTGGGACGATGGAGCCTGCTCCTAGGATGATTATCCTCATCGCCTATCCCTCTGGGAGAGAATCCTGACCCATGGGTTATCACGTAGGTAGGATGGGAGCTGGCTTGAGTCGGCTGGTGGTTCACGGATTCTCGGCGCCTCCTCTATCTTGCGTGTCTCGGCGGGTTCCCTGGCCTCAATCTCCCTAAGCCTCTGGAGCAGCGTCCTCTGCTCCCTCTCAAGCCTATCCATCCTCGCCTCCATCTCCTCAAGTATCTTGAGAACCCTCGAGAGCTCCGACCTAAGTCTGACAAGCTCCTCATTCCTGGAATCCCTAACCTTCCCCGCATCCTCAACTGTCCTCGGCCTCCTCTCCCTTAGCTTAGGCGAGATGACCTCCATTACCCCCATGTTGTCGTATATCACTAGTCCTAGACCATACTTTATGAGGACTGTCTCATCCACCGCCGAGGAGAATCTGCGGGGTATGGCGAGAACCACGCCCTCATATTCCTCGAGTAGTTTCTCAGACTCGATTAGGGCTTCCTGCAGCTCTCCCCTCCCCCTGACATCCTCCTCTCCTAGGATGTTCACCGCTATCTCGTGTTTTCCGTCGGAGAGTATTAGTGTGCCGAGTCCTGGGGATAGGGCCTCCTCCCTCCACTTAACCTCGTAGAACCCCTCAGCCTCATAGTATCTCGAGATTATCTCATGTGGGTCGGTTATCCTACGCAATCCTCACCCACCCCTCCATCCGCTCCCAACTCCACTCATAATCCACTGGAACGGCGTATCCATAGACTATGCATCCCCTCCAGACCGAGTATTGGGGCTGCTCCGTAATCCTTACATCCACGTTCTCGACGCCCTTCTCCGCCATCATCAACTTAATCTTCGTGTCCGGCCTAACGGCCACCTCCTCGAGGCCCTCGGGAACACTCCATCCGAAGTTTCCGCCAGACAATAGTATCTTGGAGTAGAGGTGGGGCTGGAGTTCGAGGGAACATTTCTCAACCGCATTGACTATGGCCTCGGCCATATCCATCATTCCGTAGAAGTATGTGTCGCCCATCTTTACGTCGCTTGGCCTGGGCATGCCTCTTGCGAAGTAGCTCTGGAAGACCTCGTGCCTCGGGTCGAAGACATACTCCCCTACCAGGAACCTCGCCCAAGACATCTTACCCAAATCAACCTCCACCCTGGTCCCCGGGACCTTGAATCTCACCCTAACCTTGTCGGGGTTTCTCCTCGAGTATTCTATCGCCTCGTCGAGGTCTCTGGGGAGGAGACCTACCCGCTCCTTCACCCTTCTCACGAAGCTCTCCTCCTTGGCGAGGTCCCCGTAGCCCGCATCCTTCAGTATCTCGGCCATCAGGGTGTTGGCAGCCCCCCCACCCCTATTCAGGGCCACGACAGCATCCCTAATCGGATACATGGAGATGGGGCAGACCTGGGTGTTCCCGTGACCTGACTCCACTACCACGCATGTAGGGGTTTTATGGGCTATTGCGACTGCGAAGGGCTGGGGAATTATTGTGGCGGACCTAACGTATATCCGCTCCTCGTTAATCTCCCTGAGAATCTGGAAGAACCTCTCATACATGTATCT
>JAHSRM010000010.1 GCA_021650775.1 Candidatus Benthortus lauensis | reverse complement strand
GGCTTGTGGCTGCTGGGCGGCTGTGTTGGTGTTGGTTGGCACAGACGTGGCATCCCAGCCAGCGAAAGCCTCAGCCTCATCCACATCCTCCCCAGCCTCAGGGGAGGGGGTGGAGTGGTTTGTCTCATCTGGGACATCCAGCCCAAGGAGGGCCAGAATGTCCCACCTGGTGATTGGCTGATGCGGCGGGATATGATGGAGGCCGACGGCTTGGCGAGCTTCCTGGATATTGGTAGAGAGTTGGTCCCAGTCGAATCTGGCGGATTTCTCCGCCAGCGACTGGAAATGAGAGATGTTTTGATGAAACCATGTCTTGGCAGCTTGGAAGAGTCGTTGAGCATCTACGCTACCTCGTGTGATGTATCCTCCGTAGCTCCCAGGGGCAAACCCCTGGGACTGAGCGAAGATAGCGAAAGATTGCTTCGCCTCCTCAGGCCACGGCCGCCCCTTCAGGACCAGGAGCTTGTATCGCCCCCGGTCCTGAAAAAGGAGGGAAATTCTCCGGCTGCCCCAGCTCACAGCGAGCGAGAAACCTCGCTCGCCTACCTCCTCCCGCATCCCCAAGTTAGGATTGGGAGGTCGGGGTGGGACAACCCGCAACGCACGATGCCAGGCTCGCTGCAACTTCTCCAGCTTCTCGTATTCCTCCCGCCCGTCCTCGGGGCGGGAGACGGTGTTGCCATCGGCGTCCAAGACCTCCTCCACCTCCATCCGGGGGTGCCTGCGGGACCCCCGGTTAACGATGCGATAGAGGCGGAGGAGGGGCTTGAGGCTGGGGTGGCAGTAGTGGCGCTGGCGCTCCACGACTAGCCCGAAACGCTCCAAGACTTCCTCGGGGACCCGGGTGGCCCCCTTCTCGGCCACCCAGACCCCGCCCTCCCCACCCTTGGCGGGGAGGGGAATGAAAGAATCGGCGGGCATTAGCCCATCACCTCCGGGAGCACCTGGGTTAGTTTTAGTTGGTAGTGGCTGAAGCGGGTATGGGTGATGCGTAGTTGGTTGGCTGAGAGCCCGAATTTGACAGCTATGTTGATGAGTATTTTTCTGGCGGTGACGTGGCTACACATCAGTGTATTGGCGATAAACTTTGGTTTGAGATACCAGTGCTGGCAAAGGATGTCAGCAAGTTTCTCAGCGGCGTCGGTGATTGGCACCCACCGCCCCTTGATGCGGGGTGGGAGCGCCTCAGCGATGCGGTCAGCTATCCTCTCCCTCACCTCCGGCGGGATGGCCGGAGAGAGGGAGCGGAGGATATAGATGACTTGTGCTTCGACGTTGGTGGGATATTTTTCAATGGCCTCCCGCCAGAGTTGGCGGGAGGGAGATATGCCCCTGCCCCCAGAGCGGGGGTAAAAATCAGGGGTGGGGAGTTTGGGGTTGCGGGTGGTTTCAATCCCGCTCACCGCATTCACCTCGCCGTATACATATGCCAAGATATTTATATATGTATCGTTTTTGATGGATACATATATAATAATATTATTGTGTTTATCCGTTTTAGAGTGGATTGGTGAGGGCATGGTGTCGTCTGTCCCAGATGGTTATGATGTTGGGGACTAGGTTGATGCGTTTGATGAGCCAGGCCTCGGTTAGCTGGAAGTCTGGTTTGAAGTCGAAGAGGTAGACTCCCTGCCTGACTATCAGGCGTCTCCGGGCTGTTCTCGACACCTGGCGGACCAGGGCCATGACGTCGCCCCACCTCTTCATGGTCTTGTTTCTCCAGCTGCGGGGGTTTGCCCAGCTCCAGGGAGGGTCCCATACCACTGTGTCGAAGGCCAGGGGCCTGAAGGGTAGGTGGAATGCGTCTGCCTGGATGTCGGCCTCGACGTGGAGGTCCAGGGTTACGTCGCCGACGCTCCATGCGGCGCCGCTGCAGAGGTTCAGGCTCCTCCCTATTATCTTGGACCGTATCAGCTGCTCCTCCTCCCGGCTCCAGACCCAGAGGGGCTTGAATATGGTTACGGGGTTCCCGGCCCTCTCCCTCCTCGCCAGCTGGGCCACCTGCTCCTTCCTGATTAGCCTCATGGCGGAAGCCTCTGCATCATGGAGATTGGGACGTGGAGCTGCGGGTCCTTCTCCTCGCCGAACCAGAGCGGCCTGCCTTTCTCGAGGTAGAGTTCGGGGGTTGCGAGGAGGACTTGGGCTCCGTCGAGGACTATTGCGATGTAGCGTGTCCCCGAGGCCCTGGCCTTGACCACCGCCTCCCTGCTTATCCCTATGCTGCCCCACTTCCTGTAGACGTGCCTGCGGCTGTCCCTGAAGGTGACGAAGACCCTGCCAAGGCCCGGGTGGTGGACGAACCTCCCCGCCAGCCTGTTGTTCGCCACGTAGACCGGCTCACCCCTCTGGCCCTCCACGAACTCTATGAAGCCCCGGGAGGAGGGTAGCCCACATGAGGAGAAGAAGTCGAGGGACATGTCCCGCACACATGCAGGGGACACGGCGCTAAGTATAAGAAAGGGAGACCCCCGAGGCGGCTCACTCCCATGCAAGGGAAAGGACGTAGACGAGCCCACGGAGACCGGTTCTCCTCACAAACTCCACCATGTCGGCGAGGAGGCAGTCGTGGACCAGGGGGCAGCTTGGGGAATCCAAGTCAGCCAGGCAATCCACGCAGAAGACCTGCAAGCCCTCATCAGACTCCTCGAGCCTGAGTGAGCGGTCGCCGTGAACCCTGCATGAGAACCGGCGGCCACATCTGGGACACCGCATGTCATGGCCCTCCTAGTCGTGGTCGCTCATTAGGTCGTTCATTAGTTCACGCGCCTTTCTGACGAGGTAGTCGATGCTGTCGTTGGACTTCAAGCGGATGCTCACAGACTTGTCCATCCCGGCGTAGTCTATGGAAACTTCGGCGTATTCTTCCTCCTCATCCAAGCCCAGAAAACTCCTAATCCTGTAAATCAGCGAACTCAACGTTCACATCCTCCAGGAAACGCCTCACACTTCCTTCAGTTTAATTTTTATCGGGTTACGTGGATAGCCGCCTAAATAGGAAGGACACCAGTAAAGTTTACGACAATTAGGGCAATATCTCCACTCATATTCCACGAGCCCGTTATCTTTCACTGTGAGCTTAAGGAGGCTTCCGCAAGATGGGCAGTAGAGGCGAGCTCCAAACGGAGGTTCCTCCTCCAAATATCCCTTTATGGATTCTATCACAGTTTTCATGAGTTTCTCACCTTGCTATGTATTGGTTTCCTTGGCGTTGGATTAGTCCGAGTTTCTGGAGTTTTGAGAGGGCTGTTCTGAATGCTGAGGATTTTGGGCTTTTCCTGGTGGCCACGGCTATCTGGTATGCTGTGAAGGGGACGCCCTTGTGCTTGGCGAGGTATTGGTAGATTTCCTTCTCGTATGGTGGGAGGTTTCTTGCGATGTCTTCGGCGGGTGCGGCGGGGGAGGAGGGCGTGGATGCGGCGTGGACTGTTACCTCGGCCTTGGGCTTCGGCGCCTTATGCAGGAAGTCCTCGAGGATGGATTCGAGCCGCCTCCATGCCTGGAGCTCCTCCTCCAGTTCACGTATCTTGGCGGACTGCTCCTGGGCGAGGGCTTGGAGCTCGGCCAGCTTCCGCTCGTAGGCTTCCTTGAGCCTGTCCATGGCTGACACATCTGGGACGCCCTCCCGCCTGAGCCTCTCGTTCTCCTCCCTGAGCCTCCGGTTCTCCTCCTCAAGCCGGGCCAGCTTCTCATCCAGGCGGCGCTCAAGCTCACGATACTTCTCAAGAAGCTCCCCAAGGTCCATGCTCCACCTCCTGCCCGCTTTCACGGGCTTCCTTCAGTATGCTGGGTGAGAATCGGATGACCTTCCATGACCTCACGGACTTGATTCCACGGAATCGGCCTCTCTTCTTGTAGGCGTATGGTATCTCGATGCGAACTTCTTTAACCGTCTCGACCAAGCCCAGCTCCTCGGCTTTCTCCAACACGAGCCGCCCCTTCCCTAAGAGAAGCCACTGAGGGAGTTTGAGGGAGCCTGCGGCGGCGCCGAAGCGTTTGGATGCCATCTCTTCAAGGAGTTCATCTATTACGCCTATAATCTGTTCGTCCTTGGTTTTTCCGCCGTCTTTGTAGAGCTGACCATGCTCTCTTAGGTGGATGTATGCCTCCTTAATGATGTCCCGTATCTCCTCCTCGGTGAGGGTGAGGAAGAACTCCATCTTCTTTTCCTCAAAGCTTCCTCGTGGGGGCGTTATCCGGAAGCCGCCGCCCACGGGCATGTAATCCTCGGGGAAGAGGGCCCCGCATTTCTCGCAACTCCATTCAGCGTTTTTAGCCACGTCATAACCCTCCTCGGCAAGCAGCACCAACCGCTCACCCGTGCTAAGACGCTTAATCCGCCCACCACAGCCACGATGAACGTAAACCAACCCACGTAAAACCAGCAACCTCAAAACCACATCCCCACTCATGTTTCCGCCTCCTTAATGTCCTTGAGGATTTCCACTACTACCACCCCGATTGGAATCAAGAGGGTGAGAATGGCGATACCGACAAGGTAAAACACCACGTGAGCTAGCAAATTCGGGAAGGAACTGTATAATTTTTGAAGAACGGTTGATGCGTTAATGAAATAAATCCATGCCAATAAAGCCACCGCAAATCCTGCAACAAGATACATTATCAGATATGCTACGAGTAAGAATCTAACAGACCCTGTGAGCCTCATATTCTCGCCTCCAGTTTTGCGATTATTCTCTTTATTTCTTGGAGTTCGGGCGGGAGTTTTGGGTAGAACTTGTCTCTGGCCTCCTCGGGGGTTAGCTCTCCCTTGGCGACTTTGATGGCTGCGTGGTCGGGGAGCCAGGCTGGTTGGGCGTATGCCTTGACTACCTGCTTCATGGTTACCACGTAGAATTCGCCGAGCCGGAGGTTCATGACCTCGTGGGGCCTCGGCTTCCTGGAGGGTGGGAGGGGTATGGCCTTGACCGTTCTCTCGACCTCGTGCTCGTATCGCTGGACCCCAAGTATCCAGACTCCGAGCTGGCTCCTGATGTTGGCGTCAACGCCCATTAAATTTTGGGAATCCAGGAAGAGGAAGTTTCTTACTGCGGCGCCGGTTCTTGCGAGGCGTTCGGCTGCGAGTTTGACGGGTGTTTTCCGGGCTGCGGGGACGAACTCCCATGCCTCGGGTATGACGGTTACGACGCCCTGGTGCCTGGATGCGACTTCCTCGATGCATGAGGCGATGATGAGGGACTGGAGCTCGGGCTCCCATCCCTCCATGTCGACCACGTTGACCCCGGGCTTGAGGTCGAGGGAGGGGGCCAGGTTCAGGGACTCTATCTTCGGGATGACTATCTCGAAGTAGGCGTCGAGGTTGGTGTAGATGGACTCGAGGACGCTGCCTTTACGGGCTCTGGCGAGCTCCTTCTTCACGTTGTCCCAGATGTCCCGGAGGGTTCTCGCACCCCTCGTGGCCTTGATTATCTGGGCCCTGTTCCACCTCTGGGGCTCACGCATTATTGCCTCGATGAGGGCCTCTATGAACCTCCAGTCGGTTCTCTCCCTGAAGACCGGGGGGATTGTCCGGGCGTCCGTGAAGCTTGACTCGCCTCGCTTGACCCTGAAGACGAGGGCGGGGAGGCCGCTCCGGATTATCATGCCCTCCAGCGCCGTGGTCTTCCCCGCTAGCTGGGTTATCCCGGTAATGATTGTGTGGTGGAGCGGGACGTAGACGGGCTCGCCTGTCCCAACCTCGTATCCGAACTTAATCCTCATGCTCCGCCACCTCCACGACCTTGACCTTGCCCCGGTCCAGGAGCTCCAGGATTTTCTCGGCGAGTTCTTGGAGGGCTTGGTCCAGTGGCTTCCCCGCCTCCCTGATGCGCCACATTATCTCGCCTCCTCCTCGGCCAGCTGGGCCTGGTGTTGGAGGGCTTGGGCCAGGGTTCTGGCGGACTGGGGGGTCATGGCGAGCCAGAGGACCGGGTCCCCGGTGCCGGGGTGCTTGATGTCGAGGTGGACTCTCCCGTCTCCGTGGCCCACGTCTATGTCCGCGGCCGTGAGGGTGAGGGCTGTTGGGGGCGGGGGCTCCTCCCTCATGAGGATGAGGGAGACCGCTATCTTGGCGCCCGTCTTGGCGAGCTCCCTGTAGAGCGGGTGCTGGAGGACCTCCTCGAGGGTGTCGGCGGCTATGACCGCCTGGCTCACGGACTCGACTGGGGCGCCCGCCACGCTTCCCCGGGCCTTCCACGTGATTAGGTACTGGGCCTTCATTTCCCGACCCCCTTGACGTGGGCTCCGTCCAGGAGGACCTTGAGGTGCCTTGGCTTGACCTCGGCCACGACGGACTCGACGTGCTCGGGGATTGGCTTCCCGAGGATTATGGCGGACCAGGCGTCCTCCCTGAGCCTGAGGGACCATGTTCCGTCTCCGGCCTCGATGACCCGTATCGTGTAGGGTAGGACCTTGGAGAGGATTCTGCCGAGCTCCTCGTATGCCCCGCCGTCTATCGGCTTGACTGTCTTGAGGGTTATGGTGAGGGTGTAGTACCTAGTCCGGTGCTGCATGCCTGACACCCGCCTGACCCTGGTACTTGCCTCGGTATGGGGTTGTGGGTGAAGCCGTGTATGCGAGGACCAGGTGGATGAAGCGTTCGCCGGGCCTGAGCCTGAGGGGGATGGGGCCTGTCCTGGCCTCTATGACGAGCTCGCCCTCGAAGCCTGCGTCGACCACGGTGGGCGGGGCCATGAGCCCCATCCTGGCCCAGGTGCTCCTGAGGTTCACGAAGCCGACCATGTTCTCCGGGAGCCGTATCCACTCCATGGTGTGGAGGAGGTACGTGGAGTTGGGGGCCAGGGTTATCCAGTCGCCGTCGCCGGCGTGGAGGCGCTCCACGCAGAGGAGCTTGAAGGCCCTGGTCTCGGCGTCCCTTGGGTGGAGGTAGGCCACGGGTATGGGCTGGCTTGCCTGGGCCACGCCGCAGGGCTTGAGCCTGGCGTACTCGCTGCCGGCCCTGAGGTCGACGCCGTTCTCCCTCACGCTGTCCTCTGACAGCGGCTTGATTACGAGGCGGCCGGCCTCGAGCTCCCTCAGGATTTCACGCCTGCCTAGAATCACGGAGAACCCACCTCCATCCCCCGGGGCTCCCCCTCATGGCCCAGTAGTCCATGGCCCGTCTCCTCAGCTTGGGCCTCACGTCGAGGACCACGGCTCCATCGGGGGTCAGCCTCGCCACTATCTTCCCTGTCTTGAGCAGCCTCCGGAGCTCCTGCTCCACCCCGTCTCCGCCCGTTATCCTGCGGGCCTCCTGGATTAGCTGGGGCTCGGGCATGGGGCCCCTGGCCATGAGTAGCCGTGTTAGAACCAGGTCGGCTGGCTTCTCGCCGTGGACCCTGTAGAGGTGGACTCTGAGGCCCTTCTGGTTCATGGCCTTGGCCCCGCATATGCGGCACCTCACAGGTGGGCTGGGACGGGTATCCTCATCCTGCAGGCCGGGCACCTCGCCTCCTCTATGTTGATTAGGGTGTGGCCGCATCTCCTGCACCGTGAGACCGTCCTGGCCCCCAGGCGCCTGAGCAGCCTGGCGCTCCTCAGCTTCCCGGGGATGACTATGACGGCGTCGGCCGCCTCGGGCGCGAGGGCCACGGGGTAGGTCAGGTCGCATCTCGGGCACCAGAACCTGTGGCTCCCCCTGGAGCTCTTGACGACCCTTAGGGTTCCGGCGCAGAGCGGGCATGACGGCGTGGCCACCCCGTTAACCCTGCTCCACTCCGGGTTCGTCTCCCCGCCCCCCCTGCTCCTTCCCCTTCCTGGCCCTGTGGAGAAGCTTGTCGGCGAGCCTGTGGAGCTCCTCGACCTCCCTCTCAAGCCTCTCGAGGTCCCTGGAGCCCATCAGAGTATCGCCTCCTCCCTCAGGGCCCTGAACATCCTCCTGAGCTCCTCGGCCAGTATCCTGTCGAGCTCGCCGAGCAGCCTGTTCCTGACCTGCCTCGGAACCCGCTTCTCCAGGAGGTATTCGTTGACCCGGTAGAGGACGTTCCTCCTGAACTCGGCGGCCACGGAGGCCACGGCCTCGCCTATGTCGGCCAGGCCTGCGGGCGGGCTCTGGGGGGCCTCGAACTCCTCCTCTTCCTCCTCCAGGGCCTCCTCCCCGGGCTCGCCGGGCTCGGCGGGCCGCGTCTCCTCCGCCGGGGCGCCTATGGCGGTCTCCGCGGCGTCCCCCGCCTCATCCACCGCTTGGGCCTCCTCCACGGAGGCTGCTGCCTGGGCTACCGCGACCTCCTGCTCCAGTGGTGCCTCGTCCTCGCCTATGGCCTCGGCTTGATGGGGCTCCGGGGCCTCGGCCTCATCTACCAGCTCGTGGAGGAGCTGGGTCCAGGAGAGGGGGGCCTCGGATGCGAGCTGCTTGACGTGGTGGATGAACTCCTCCAGGTTTCCGTGGAACTTGACCTTGAAGACGAGGTAGAGCTTCATGAGGAGCCGGAGGGTCTCCCTGCCGAACCCGGGCTCGCCCAGCATCCTCGCGAGGCTCCGCAGGGAGACGCCCTGGTCCACCCACTTCTTGACCCACTCGCCCACCCTGACGCCCTCCCTGGCCAGGGTCTCGGCGGCCTCGGCGGACTTGACGCGCATCCGCCTGCAGCGCTCCCGTATCTCCGGGAGCTCCCGCTCCGGGACGAGGGCCACGCTTAATCACCCCCCTTTCCCTTCGCGGGACTCAATCCACTCGGAGACGGCCAGCCGGATTAGGGCGGATTTGGACAGCCCCTTTTTCTTCGCGACCTTCTCGACGCGTTTCTCGAGGTCTTCCGGGAGGTAGACGTTTACCTGTGTGGCCTTCCTGCTCATGCTACCACACTTTTACCAAAATAGTAGCAAGATATAACTATTCTGCTACTATTTTAGGTGAGAACTAAAATCCAACCCATACCATGATATTGGCGGCCTTGAGGGATGAAAGTGGGGCCGGGAAGGACTATGTCTCGTTCATGGTCAGGCTCCCGAGGAGCTTGGACGAGAAGATTAAGGAGATAGCCCGTAGGAAGGGGTTGTCGAAGGCCGCCCTCATAAGGATGATTCTGATAGAATATGTCGAGAAGCAGGGGCAGCGTGGGTGAAAGTGGCGGAGTTTCGGGGACCCCTCTCATGAGATAAATCCCACCCAGCCGTCCTATTTTTTGTGAGGGAGTTCGTCCACGTCAAGGTGAGGGTTCCGAGGGGCTTCCACGAGAGGCTTATGAGGGTTGCCGAGGCAAGGGGTTTGGCGAGAACCACCCTGATACAGCTCATACTCGCCGAGTGGCTCCACGAGCGGTTCCCCGGGTGCCTGGAGCTGTTCAGCGAGAAGGACGGGGTCTACAACGTGGTGGACAAGCTCGTGGCCAGGATAGTCAAGGTCGAGGCCAGGGGCAGGGAGGCATACTGCACCCTATGCAGGAGCCACAAGTGCCCCCACGCCAAGTTCGTGGAGAGCCTGGCCCTAACAAACAATCCAGAATAAAACGGATTAAACGGAAACGCGAGGAGAAGGGCGGTTCAGGGTCAGAGAAGCCAGGAAAATGGCAAATGAACTTGCCAAGATTACGGCTTCTCAGGGCTTGTTGAGGGCGTTTCCGGGCTTTCAGCCGTGAAATAGGTATTACCCTTATATGTGTTTCCTCGGGGGCGGGCTGTTAATCCGTTTTGAATCGGATTAATTAATCCCTTTCAAACGGGATTGAAGGCAACACATATATATGCTACAAGCCACTAATCCAACGTGGTAAGGATAACCAGGTGCAGCAGGTGCGGAAGGTTAATCTCCATCAAGCCCACCAAGGAGAGGCGAGTGGAGAGAGCATGGGACATATGCCCAGCATGCCTGAGAAGAGAACTAGCCCAAGCAACCCTCCCAACCTGAACCCAAAAAACGGGGAGTCTACAGCCTTGCCTGAAGGCTTGATGAGAATTCTCTCTGACCCCTGAGGTTTAAGGGATATGAGGCTCGACCTTGAACTCGATAGGGTTGGAGAATGGGTTAGGAGAGGCGGCTACAGGAGGGTCCTAATCCAGTCACCGCTGGGCCTGAGGCACGCAGCCCTCAGGGTAGCCGAGGCCCTTGAGCAGATGAACGTGGAGGCCATCCTTTCGGGGGGTAGCTGCTGGGGTGGATGCGACGTGGCCTACAGGGAGGCCGAGGCCCTGGACGCAGACGCAATAATCCACATAGGCCATCCAAGGTTCCTGGGAAGGGACAGGCGTCCAACCTACTACCTCGAGTGCCGCTACCTGGACCCAGAGCCCCTCCTAAAGGTTGCGGAGAAGGCCGCGGAGATTATGGATGGAGGCGGGGTAGTAGGGGTGGGGGCGACAGCCCAGTGGCTCAACCACCTAAGCCGGGTCATAAGGTTGCTAAGGGAGCGTGGAGTCGAGGCTGTGGCCGGGGGCGTCGGAGGTGTCATAAGGCATGAGGGCCAGGTCCTGGGATGCGCATACAACGGCCTCCTAGAGCTGGAGGAACGGGTCTCTGCATACCTGGTCCTGGGAAGCATCTTTCATGGCCTAGGCCTGGCCCTCCTGACCCGTAAACCTGTCTATGGAGCCGACCCCTTCACCCAGAGGGTAGAGGAGCTTGGGGCACATGCGGAGAGGGTGCTTGCCCAAAGGTATGCCATGATTGAGGGGTTCAGGAGGGCTGAAAGGATAGGCGTGGTCGTCAGCCTTAAGCCTGGGCAGCTTAGGAGGGGGCTGGCGTCGAGGCTCAAGGGCATGGTGGAGGAGTGGGGAAGGAAGGCCGATATAGTGGTCCTCGACGAGGTCTCGGAGCAAGCCCTCGCAGACCTACCCCACCAAGCCTTCATAAACACGGCCTGCCAGAGGCTCTCGATAGAGGACCAGCAGAGGCTCGGGAAACCCCTCCTCCTGCCCTCGGAGGCTCTGGTGGCCATGGGTAGGCTCAGGTGGGAGAGCGTCATCAGAACCCCCAGATACTTCTCGATGGAGGTGTGAGTAATGGTCTTCGCACAGGATGGAGAGATAGTCTCACCGGGCCAGCCAATCTGCGTTGAGGAGGAGTTCCTCCCAGGCGAGAACACGAAGCTCCATGGAGACGGGGTTGTGGCCTCAATTACCTACGGCAGGGTGAGATACGATAGGAGGGCGAGGAAGGTTAAGGTTGAGCCCCTGAAGCCTGTCGAGGAGGTAAGGGTTGGGGATACGGTCCTGGCGGAGGTCAAGGAGGTCCAGGACAAGATAGCCGTGGTCGAGATAATCTCCGTGGATGGGAGACCCCTCAAGCATCCTAGGACAGCCTTCATACTCCCTGCACCAAGGATGAGGGGAACCATGGACGAATACGTGGGGGTCGGAGACCTCGTGGTGGCGGTGGTGATAAACATCTTCGCAGGGGTCATAGGGCTAACCATATGGAGGCAGGGACTCGGGGCAATCTACTCTCTCTGCGACTCCTGCGGAGGACTCCTCAAGAGAACCCAGAAAGGACTCGTCTGCACACGATGCGGCAAGAGGGAAAAACGTAAAATCGTCCACTACTACGGGAATATGGCTAGGCTTGCATCCATGGTGGGGTGAGCTGGGTGGAGTTGAAGATAGTTAAGAGAAGTAATGATTACCTCGAGCTTGAGGCGGTTGGGGAGGACCCAGCCCTCTTCGACTCACTGAGCGAGCTGGCCCAGAAGATAGATGGAGTAGAGTATGCGGGGATAACAATAGAGCATCCCCTGACAAGGAAGATAATCATGAGAATTAAGTCCAATCCATCGAAGGTGAAGGCGGAGGACGCCCTCAGGCAGGCCATCGAGGAGCTCAAGGATACGTCGAGGGAACTCAGGGAGAAGTTCGAGAAGATTTAACTTAATTAACAAGCAGGTAGAATAGGAGGCGGGTCGGCTGAGCCATGGAATTCTGCCCCAAATGCGGGAAGGTTATGACGCCTAAGAAGACCTCCAACAAGCTCGTCCTAGTCTGCCCCAAATGCGGCTACAAGAAAGGCATGGAGGACGACGTGATAATGATGAAGATTCCCAGGAAGAAGCAGGAGGAGGTGATAGTCATAGAGGAGGAAGAGGAGGAGAGGATACTTCCAACGACTAAGGACGTAATCTGCCCAAGATGCGGAAACCGTGAGGCACAATACTGGAGCGTCCAGACCCGCTCAGCCGACGAGCCTATGACCCAATTCTTCAGATGCACGAAATGCAACTATACTTGGAGGGAGTATGCCTAGTCCTTCATTATGTGAACCCGCTTGATTCCTGGGGGAAGGTTCAGCTCCTTAAGCATCTCCTCATCCGCTATAATCATGAATATACCCGAAACCTCTACACCCTTCCTCTTCAATATCTTGTGAAGCGAGTTGAACAGCTTTGGCGGAGGCGTCCTCGAGGAGATTATTAGTATGCTCTCCCTCTTCCTGCTCTGGTTTAGTAGGAGCCACCTCGAGACTGCGTGAACCCCATCCATGTCAGGGTAGATTACCGGGATTGACTCGCCGTTGGGTGAGAGGGGCTCGGGGGCCAGGATGCCGAGGGGACGTGAGGTCATTGTCGAGACATATGATGCGAGTGGGAGGACGGTCATGTCGAATGATAGGATGGAGGTAATCTTGGTTCCCGCAAACTCGTTTATCACGTATGCTCCTAGAACCTTAATCAGGTTGGGGTTCACCATAACCTGACTTAAATCCACGTAGCCGTTCAGATACCTTATATGCTGGTTTACGACGAGCTTCAGATTCAGGTTTGCTAGAAGACGCTCCAAGAGCTGGAGGGCCTTCTTCCCCCTGGGGACAGTCTTCCCCGTAAGATATCTGGTGAGCGTGGAGACAGGGAACCCCGTCATGTCGGATATCTTCTTGTAATTATACTTGGACTTAAATATCCTGAGAAGGTCTATCACAACCGAGCTAAGACCCTCACCCGAATCCCTTATAGAAGGAGAGGACCGCCTACCCGGCATAACCATCTGTAAGCGACTGCTGGGAAGGGTAAAAGCATTACACCTTTAGAAGGCTCGGAATCATACCCACATAATACAGAACACCTAAATACGGATGATACACCATCCTACAACACCATTTTATACACCTCTACAAATCCTACAAACAGGGGCCCGTGGCCTAGAATGGATATGGCGCCGGCCTGCGGAACACTTGTGCGGAGAGCCGGAGGTCCCGGGTTCAAGTCCCGGCGGGCCCACATATGATTATATTCTAGGCATCGATAATATATGTTGGTATGAGTATATCTCTTCCGTCGGTTGGTGATGTAGTTAGACGTGAGGTCTATGAGGTCTCGGCTGATGAGCCTCTCAGCAAGGCCATCGGAATCTTCAGGAGCAGGCATCCGCCGATAGTTATAGTCTCGGGTAAGAATGGGTTTATCGGCGTCATAACTGAGAGGACTGCTGTCAGGGCGACCGCAAATATAGAGAAGACCAAGGCGGCCAAGCTCGCAGTCAAGGCTCCCACGGTAAATGTGGGCGATAGCCTGGCAGAAGCGGCGCGACTCATGCTGGAGAATAACCTTAAGGCGCTTCCGGTTGAGGAGGGAGGCTCGATAATAGGCACAATCTCGATAGATGACATAGTAAGGGCCTTGGGAGACAGCTTCTTCTCAAAGTTTAAGGTTAGGGACCTCATGACGAGGGAGCCAATAACGATAAGCCCGGATGCGACAGTGGGCCAGGCCATAGTCAAGATGAGGGAGAACGGGATATCCAGGCTCCCTGTAGTGGATGGGGGGAGGCTGGTAGGCATATTGACGATACATGACGTTATCATGAAGGTTATTCAGCCACGTGAGAGGGCCACCCTGGGGGAGGTTGCAGGAGAGAAGATTAGGACCCTCAGCCACCCAGTTAAGGACATAATGACCAGAAGCGTGATAACCGCCCACCCCGACGAGCCCTCCAACAAGGCCATAAAGAGGATGTTCCAAGCAGATGTCTCATGCCTGGTAGTGGTCCAAGACAGCAGGCCAATAGGGATAATAACTAGGGCCGACATACTGGAACCCATAGCAAGGCTCGCCCAGCCGGCCCCGCCGCCCATAACAATCCAGCTAAGCTTCAAGCTAAGAAACGTGGATGATGAATGGAAGAACAGGGTATTCGAGATAGCTGATAGATACGTTAGGCGGGTGGGAAGCCTGATGGGTGTAGGAAGCCTAACACTCCACTTCAAGGAGCACAAGGAAAAACACGGAGACAGGAAACTAATCCACTGTAGGGCACGCCTAAACACAGACAAGGTCCAAGTAAACGCCACAGGCGAGGCATGGACACCTGCACAGGCAGCGAGAATAGCCCTGGACAAAATAGAGAGAAAGCTCCTAATAATGAAGGAGCTTCAGCAGAGGCACCCATACGCGGAGGAACTACTCCAAAGAATGGCCGCAGAGATGTAGGAGGCCTGTTCTGGGGGAGGTGGGGCCGCTGGGATTCGAACCCAGGATTTCCAGCGCCCCAGGCTGGAGTCATAGCCAAGCTAGACCACGGCCCCACCAGCCTCTCGTTCATCTTCCCTGAATTTAAGCCTTAGACCGACCCTGATTATATTGCTGGTTGGGTCGTTAAGGATATAAGCTCCTAGGACCCGTGCCTTAAAGTCTATGCTGCTCAGCCGATTCAGGGGGAACCCCATACTCAGGCCGAGTCCCAGCAGGCCTTGGGAGTCCTGCGCAGTCTTCAACTGCGGCGTAGTCCATGACGGCGTGAGGATACATATGCTATACAGGGCCATAGGAGAATACGACCACTATGTCTCGAGGCTTGGATACGCTGTGAGCAGGGATGGGGTTAGCTTCACCAGGCTTGATAAACCTGTGATAGAGCCTGACAGGAGCTATGATAGATGGGGATGCGAGGACCCGAGGATAACCTCCATAGACGGCACATACTACATAACATACGTGGCGTTAAGCAAGCCGCCAAAGATGGGAGGAGGACCACCGAGAACAGCCCTCGCAACCACACAAGACTTCAAGACCTACAGGAAACACGGCATAATAACGCCGGAAGGCTCCGACAGCAGGGACACAGTCCTCTTCCCGAGAAAAATAAACAAACAGTATGTAATGCTCCATAGGCCCTACAACTGGGTAAGATGGAACATCTGGAAAAACTCTGGAAGACTCTACACGAGATTCGGTGAGAGGGAGGTCGAGCTTAAACTGGAGGATGAGCCACGTTTCCCCGATAGGCCGAGCATCTGGATAGCCTACTCGAAGGACTTGAAGAACTGGCATGGATACAAGCCCATAATGGAGCCACGGGAAAGCTGGGAGAGCTGGAAGATAGGCGCAGGGCCTCCGCCCATAGAGACCGAGGAGGGATGGCTCCTAATCTACCATGGAGTAGATAGGGACAAGACCTACAGGGTGGGGGCAGCCCTCCTAGACCCAGACAACCCAGAGAGAATCATAGCCAGGACGAGAACTCCCCTCCTGGAGCCAGAGGCACCCTACGAGAAGAATGGAGACGTCCCCAACGTAGTCTTCCCAACAGGAGCAATAACAATAGAGGACAAACTATACATCTACTACGGCTCAGCAGACAAAACATGCTCCCTCGCAACAACAAGCCTGAAAACTCTCATAAAACAGATAAAATCACAGAGATGAGGGAGAAAATCATCAGAGCCATTCTGATAGCTATTACAGCCACCCTGCTAGCCTACATATTAATTCAAGACAACACGATACAAAGCATCCTGAAACCACCTGACGAAACGTATCCCCGGCCCATAATAGACATCGAGCTACACTGCGGGGGAGAGGTCAGAGACCTAGCCCGAATAGATAACGTTGGGTGTCCCAGAGAGCCCCTAACCCTCAAAATAACCCTCAAAAACAACTCCACGGAAGCTAGCCAAAACGAGTTGATAGCCTCGGGGATAATGCTGAAAATCCAGGGAGGATACATAGCGGAGATAAACGAGGGAGACTTCCTGAAAGTAATCGGGCTAACAAGCAGGGGAGAGATAACCGAGTATATGGGAGCAGAGATAATAGAAGCATTCGGAGGAAAAATAAACCCATGGGAAACAAAGAAAATAACAATCACGATAAACCCCTACAGAAACACCTCAAAAATAATCCTAGAATACCGTGCATGGATAATAGACGAGGACGACAAAACCACAAACCCCGCCACAGGCCAAGAAGAAAACTACATAGCAAGATACCCGAGAGAGCATCCCGAGAAAAACCCACCAGACTCAAGATGGGCAGGAGAAAACTTCCTAAAATACAAGACCACCAGAAAAACAATACTCATACACTCCTAACCATAACGGAGCAAGATTAAACAAGATATGGTGCGGGGGGTGGGATTTGAACCCACGAACCCCTATGGGACAGGAGCCTCAGTCCTGCGCCTTTGACCAGGCTTGGCTACCCCCGCTTTTCTCCCGGTGTCTCTTTTTTGCTGGGTCTCTAAATAAAGATTATCTCAGGGTCTCGGCCT
>JAHSRM010000065.1 GCA_021650775.1 Candidatus Benthortus lauensis | reverse complement strand
GCAGGATAAGGGCCGAGCACCCCACACCCATAATCTACGAGGTCCCGGGGCCTGGGAGCAGGCTCGAGCCAGTAAACTACCGTGATATCCTGAGGCAGATTCTAGGCGTCTAGCCCTGGGGAAATCCTTTAAGGGCGGGCTGTCGGTCTTGGCTTGCCTATGAGGGGTCTCTCGAGGGTTCTCGACGACGTTGCCTCGGAGGTTCTCAGGGAGTGCGAGTCCATCATAAGCAGGGGCTTGAGCGACGCAGAAGCTATAGTTGAGCGTGAGAAGAAGGCGGCCCTGGAGAGGGCTGAGGCCCTGATTTACCAGGCTGAGCGTGAGGAGGAGACGATTAGGAGTAGGAGCAGGAGCCTCGCCGAGGTCAAGGCACGTGGAGTCGCCCTCAAAACCATGGAGGAATACCTAACAGAGGTGATAAACACGGTCTTGGAGAGGATTAGGGAGGAGGCTGGGAAGGGAGGGCTGAAGGAAGACCTCAAACGGCTACTAGCCGAGGCGGTTGAGGGACTCGGCCTAAGAGAGGTGAAGGCATACACATCCCCAGGGCTGAGACCCATGCTCGAAGAGGTCTCCCGAGAAGTCTCCAAGGAGAAGAACGTCGAGATACAGGTGGCTGGAGAGGTTGAGACAGCATTCGGGGTGGTCGTGAAGAGCCCCGACGAGTCCATAACCTATGACAACAGGGTTGAGGAGAGGCTGGAGAGGCTGAGGTCGAGGATAAGGCAGGAAGTAGCCTCACTACTCGGGGTATAGGGATGAGATTTTAAGCAGCCGGGGAAGACGGTATCCTTGAAGATGGACCGTGAGAGGTTCAAGGTCCTGATGGACCATTACAGGCATCCGAGGAACTTCGGGGAGCTGGATGACGCGGACGCAAAGGCACGTGAGACGAACCCCATATGCGGAGACGTGGTCGAGATATACCTCAAGGTCAGGGACGGCAGGATAAGTGATGTGAGGTTCAAGGGGTATGGGTGTGCGGTGAGCCAGGCATCCGCAAGCCTCCTAACCGACAACATCAAGGGCATGGGCGTAGACGAGGTGAAGAGGCTGGACGAGGAGTATGTAGTCAGGCTGGTGGGCGAGGAGGTCGTCTCGGAGGCGAGGAGAAGCTGCGCCGTCCTCTCGCTTAGAGCCTTGAAGAAGGCCCTCTCAGAGGTTCGATAACACCCTCTCCGCCTTCGCCCTAACCCTCTCGATATACTCACGCTCGGTGTAGACCCTTACTATGCCGTAGATTCGTGAAGTGAATGTTAGGAGGGGTGAGGAATACTCTACAAGCCTTATGCCGCCGCCAGGCTCCTCCTCATAGAACTTTATCTGCTCGTCGTCCCTGTAGGGTAGGGGCGGGATGTATGGCGTGTCTATCCAGATATGGTTTCGTGGGACCCCAGCCCTCTCAGCTATCTCCTCCTCAAGCTCCTCTAGCCTCTCCCTGCTCCTAAGCTCTCTGGGCATATCTCCCTCGAACCTAAGCTCATATGCGAGCTTCGGCAGCCTCCTCTCCTCAATCCTCCTCACAACCTCCCTCCCCTCCTCATCGCCCTTCATCAGGCACCAGACCGTGTAGTCGTCGTGGCCGAGATACTCCTCAACGCTCATCGAGGTGAAGTCCAGTCCAAGCCTCCTGACGCCTCTGAGGAAGAGGGATTGAGCGGCTCTGACAGCGTGGTGGAAGTAGATGTTCATGAAGCTCTGATACCTGGCCAGAGCCATCTCCTCCACGGCCCCCACCGCCCTTATGCTGAGCAGGATTCCCTCACGGGTCAGCCTACTCCTCCACAGAATCCTCTTGACATCAACCATGCCGTAGGATGCGCCCGTGAAGTATGAGTCTCTTAGGAGGAAGTCAAGTTTATCCACGTCTGTCGGCCCACTTATAGCCTTGCTCTCAGGAGCCCTCCCCTCGAGGAGCTCCACCACCTCGCCCACCTCGACCCCGCATCCCTCTATGGCCTCGGCCAGCCCGCTGTCCTCCCTGAGAATCCTGGCAGAGACCTCCTCATGCGTCGTCCCCTTCTCTAGTAGCAGGCTCTCGAGGAGGTGAGAGTATGGTGTATGGCCTATGTCGTGGAGGAGTGCCGCCAGCCTCAGAACCTTCCTCCTATGCTCATCGAAGCCAAGCCTCCAGGCAAACTCTCCTGCGAGGTGCATGCATCCAAGCGAGTGGTCGAACCTCGTGTGCCTCGCCCCAGGGTAGACCAAGTAGACGAAGGGAAGCTGGATTATCCTCCGGAGCCTCTGGAAGGCGGGGGTATCAACCACCCTAAGCTCATCCTCACCTAGCTCAATGTATCCGTGGACGGGGTCCTTGACGAGCTTGGTCCTCACGCATGCTTGAAGCCTTAGCCGGGATTAAAGGTTTAGGAACTCGGAGACAATCCTCCTAATCTTCTCTGAGACCTTCTCCACTTCCTCGCCGGCATCTACGACCCTCATCTCACCCCTCTCAGCCATCTCCAGGTAATTCCTCCTAATCCTCCCAAGGAGCACGGGGTCCTCGAACCTACTCCTCTCACCCCTAATCCTACTCAACCCAACGCTCGGCTCCACGTCAAGCAGTATCGCAAGGTCAGGCGGGGGTGCGAACCTGTTAATCTCCCTGACCCACTCGGGCTGGCCCGTCGTCTCTGATTGGTATGCGAGGGAGGAGTGGATGTATCGGTCCGAGACCACTATGTATCCCTTGGAGATGAGGGGGTTAATCACCTCCCTGACGTGGTGGAGCCTGTCCGCTGCGAAGAGGAGTGCCTCGACCCTCGGCTCAACATCCCTCCTCAAGGCCATCTCTCTGAGAATCCTGCCAACAGGCCCGTCGGTCGGCTCCCTCGTATAATGTGCCTTCAAACCCCTCTCGGCCAGCCACCTGACAAGCATCCTCGCCTGGGTGGTCTTCCCAGCCCCATCAATACCCTCCACAGCTATCAGGAAACCCCTCAACCCAAATCAAGGAGGAAAGGAAGCCCAATCGTTAATATAGCCACCTCCAGGATAACCCGTGATGAGCAGGCTCGACACCCTCCTCGAGATAATCCGTGAAAGGAGGAGCGTTAAGTGGCTCGAGCCAGGCCCAATCCCCCTGGACAAGATTAAGACCGCCTTGGAGGCGGCGATATGGGCTCCCAACGCACATAATCGTCAGCCTTGGAGGTTCGTCGTCGTGGTTGATGAGAGTGTTCGGAGGAAGCTTCTCTACAGGATGGCGGAGAGGTGGAGGGAGGACCTGAGACGTGATGGCCTCGACGAGGAGACGATAGAGAACGTGGTGGGAGGAGGCCTCAAGAGGAGCATGAGGGCAAGCATCCTAATCATAGCCTGCATAACCATGCGGGACATGGACAAGTATCCAGACGGGAGGAGGCAGGGATACGAGCACATAATGGCCACCCAGTCCCTCGCAGCCGCCCTCCAGAACATGCTCCTCACGCTCCACGCTCTCGGCTTGGCCGCATGCTGGAGGTGTAGCCCCCTCTTTGCCCAGGAGGAGGTTAGGGAGGTCCTCGGCCTGCCGGATGATGTGGAGCCTCAAGCCATGATAGAGGTTGGTGTCGGAGGGGTGGCGAGGAACCCTTCGAGGAAGCCTCTAAGCGAGGTCGCATACCTTGATAGGTGGGGTGAGCCGCTACGATAACCCTGCTCGCAGGAGGGGTGGGTGGAGCCAAGCTTGCCGAGGGACTCTACCACGTCCTACCACCCGAGGAGCTGACGATAATTGTGAATGTTGGAGACGACGAGGAGTTCCATGGACTCCACGTCTCCCCAGACATAGACATAATGGTCTACACGCTTGCGGGAATCGTGGATGAGTCGAGGGGCTGGGGGATTAGGGGCGACACCTATAATTGCCTCGAGCAGCTCGGCGTCCTGGGCCACGAGACATGGTTCAGGATAGGGGACAGGGACATGGCGACCCACATCCACCGCACCATGCTCCTCAACTCAGGTAAACAGCTCCACGAGGCCGTAGACGACATAAGGAGGAGACTTGGGGTAAGGTGCCGTGTCCTTCCAGCCACGAACGATAGGCTCAGAACCATGGTAGAGACCGTGGAGGGCGTCATGACCATGCAGGAATACTTCGTCAAGCATGGGACGAGGCCCGAGGTGAGGGATGTCTGGTATGAGGGGGCGGAGGAGGCGGAGCCAGCCCCAGGCGTCGTAGAGGCCATAAAGTCCTCACAAGCAGTCGTGATAGCTCCGAGCAACCCCCTCCTAAGCATAAAGCCAATCCTGGCCGTAAAGGGGATTAGGGAGGCTCTTGAGGGATACGGGGGGCCTGTGGTGGCCGTGAACCCCCTTATAGGAGGCAGGGCGGTTAAGGGGCCTGCGGACCGAATGATGAGGAGCATGGGCCTCCAGCCGAACCCCCTAACCGTCGCCAAACTCTACCAAGGCCTCCTAACCGACATGGTCATAGACCTACAGGACAGGGAATACGAGGCCGGGCTGAGGTCTATGGGGCTGGGGGTCCACGTGGCCGACACCCTGATGAGGGATAGGGGGGACAAGGTTAGGCTGGCACGCTACATCTGTAATAACGTTCTAGGCATGAAGTTATAGCAGTGATAGTATCTGATGGATGCCTAAACGCATAGATTTTATATCATTTCCGTTAATCTTTCCCCTTGATGAGCCAGGTGCTTGAGAGGGAGAGGCTTGGGGAGGCTGCGAGGCTCTTCCACGCCCTCGGGAACAGGCTCAGGCTCAGGATAATCCTCCTCCTCTCCTCAACCGACCGCCCCCTCCACATAAAGGCCATCTCCAAGACCCTCAAGGTAAGCTACCCAACCATCTACCGCCACATAACCCTCCTCAAGAAAGCAGGCATAATCAAAATCTACGAAGTAGGACGCTCAAGGGTCATAGCATTAACGAAGCCCGAGGAGATACGGAAGGTTCTCGCATTAAT
>JAHSRM010000035.1 GCA_021650775.1 Candidatus Benthortus lauensis | reverse complement strand
GTCCAGTAGAGGTATCTCTTGACGAATATCCTCTCCTCCCTGCCCCCGAGCCTGAAGGAGACCCTGTATGCTGCGTTGAGCACCCCGCCTATCCTCCTGACCTTGACGCCCGAGGACACGCCGTAGACCCTCTGGACAAACTCCCTTATTCCCAGGCTCACGTTGAGGGGCTGGGGCCTCAGGGCCGTCCTGATGTAAATCATCTCCTCTGGGTCGGGTAGCTTCGGGGATGAGAAGACCTCCAGGTCGAGCCTCATGTTCCTGAGGAAGTCGAGGGACGATGCCTGGCCGGCCGAGATGTATAGTTTGAAGATTCTCTCCATGTCTTCGGATACCTTGAGGTAGAGGCTGGTCTTGGAGAGCGTCTCTTCTATGAACCTTTGGCTGGGGGAGTATCCGCCGTCGCCCCTCTCCAGAACCCCCTCATCCGCAAGCCTCTCCAATACTCTCTTGAATCTTCTTAGAACCTCCTGCTCGGCCTCGGGGGCATGCTGGCCCGTGTAGACCCTCTTTATCATGGGGCGTGAGAGGGGGTAGGTTATCGAGAGGCGGCGGAGCTTCTCGTAGAGGAAGTAGCGTGGCTCTATGATGATGTTCCTTGAGGCGAGCCTATGCTCGAGGACCAGGTTTCTCAGGGCCTCCACAACCACGTGGCGTTTATACTCCTCATCCACCCTTCCAGCCTCTCCTGTGTCTCTGAGGACCCTGTATGGGTAGAGGAATAGGTGGCAGACGACGCCTCCATACTTCTCGGATGCATCCTCCCTAAGCTCCCTCCTACCCGAGACCACCACCATGTCCAGGTCCTCATGAAGCCTCCTCCTCAGAATCCTCAACCCATCCTCTCCACGAACTATCAGGATGGAGAATAGCCCCTGGCCCCCGCTCACCGCAGGGACACCATGGATACTCACGGTGGACGCTTCATCCAGGCTGATTCCTAGGCTCTCCGCCGCCCTCTCCAGAACCTCCTCCAACCCCTCCACCCCTAACCGAGAGGATTAACGCCTTCACGGCGAATATAGGTGAGGATGCCGCTATGTAGAGTAGCGGGATGAGGGGGGCCTCGAGCAGGCCTCCGACCATAACCATGAAGAGCCTCACATCCCTCGTGGGCCACGGGAACCCTCTCCTAAGCCTCCTAGCCTCTACCAAGCCACGTGAGAGAACGCTTATGTAGCTTACGAGTATTATGCCCGAGGCCGCCAGGGCTGTTAATATTATTGTGGCCCATGGGGGGAGGAGGGGGAGGGACTGGTAGCCTAGGGCCGCTATTATCGAGAGGTCGGCGAACCTGTCGAGAACCGTGTCCAGGAACCCTCCAAGCCTTGACGCCACCCCCCTAAGCCTGGCCAACTCGCCGTCAACCCCGTCGAGTATGGATGAGAGCTGTGCGAGGAGGCCTCCCAGGACGAGGCTCTCGAACCATATCAGAAGTGCTGAGAGTAGTGCTAGGAGGAAGCTGGCCATGCTGACGTGGTTGGGGGTTATCCTGCTTGTCTTCCTGTAGAGGAGTGTGGAGAGCCTTGTGGAGACCCTCCTGTTGATGAGGGTGGAGATGGGGCCATCCCAGTCCCTGTGGAGCCTCTTCCTCAGAATCCTCCAGTAAAGCCTCCGAGCCTCCTCCAAGTCCTCGGGAGTATCTATGTCCATCCACAGGGAGCCGGTGACATCCACGTATCCAGCCTCCCCCCTGCCGGCCGCATAGTTGATTAGGTCCACGAACTCGGCCCCGGGGCCACGGGTCTCCACAAGCTCCCTGACAAGCCCAAGCCCCCTCCTGCTTATCACGAATAGGCCCGTGTCCACGCCGTGGAACTCCTTGAGCTCCTTCCCGGCCTCCAGCACCCTGCCGTCCTGGCATCTAATCTTGAGGCCCTCCTCCAGGTTCCTCCTGCTCGGCCTCCTATCAAGGCATAGGGTAACCGCCCTCTCTCCTCCCTCCTCTAAGAGCTTCTTCACGATGGATGGCTCTACTAGGTGGTCTGACATGACGGCGAGTATGTCGTCCCATAGGTCTAGCGTGGCCTGGTAGAGGGTGTAGAGGTTCCCATACCCCTCCTCGACATACACGGGTGCTACCTCGGCCCTCTCCCCCACCCTCTCCCTAATCATCTCCACGAACTCGGGCCTGGTGGCCACCACTATCTTCCCGACGCCCAGCTCCCTCAGCACATCCAAGGTGTATTCGAGGATGCTCCTCCCATCCTCCATCTCCAAGAGGCATTTAGGCCGCCCGTTCAGGGCATCCCCCATCCTGGTCCCCAGACCAGCCGCTACTATAACAGCCCTCAAGCTATTTCACCTCCATGGAATAGCTCCTCAGTTAAGATTCGTCAGGCAAGATTTATTGGTTGCCCATGGCTTTATTAGCGTGGTATGGAGCCTTCGAAAATCGCACGCAGGGTAATATCTTCCGCTAAGAAGCTCGGAGCAACCGATGTGGTTGTCTCGGTTTACAGGGAGGTAGAGAGGATGGTGAAGTTCTCCAATAACGAGATCCTGACTATGGAGGAGAGGGTTGAGTCGGGTGCCGACATCTTCGTGGCCATAAGGGAGAGGAGGGCGAGCGTCTCGGTGAATGAGCTGAGAGAGCAGGCGGTGATGAGGGCGGTCAAGGAGGCCGTGAGCATAGCGAGGGTAAGCGAGCCGGCGGACGTCTACGCACCCCTCCCCCGAGGCCCCTTCAAGTATGACAAAGCCCTCCTCAAGGCCGGGAAGGTCAGGGGGGAGCCGGAGGACCTGGTGAACGATGTTGAGCGGGCTGTCTCCTCGGCCCTCTCCGAGGGAGCTGAGCGTGCGGCAGGCTCTCTGGTCTATACCGAGGGCAAGACCTGGCTTAGGACGAGCGGGGGAGCCTATGGTGTGGAGAGCGAGGCATCCAAGACCATCTCGATTAGGGCCTTCGCAGCCGATGACGCCACAGGCCACTTCGTCTCCGTCGCCGGGAGGGAGGAGGACTTCAGGCCCGAGGAGGCTGGGAGGATGGCTGGAGAGATAGCCAAGATGTCCCTGAATCCGGAGCCAGGCGAGCCGGGAACCTACGAGGCACTACTCGGACCCATGACCTTCGCACACTTCATGGAGCATGTTGGGGGAGCTGCCTCAGCCTTCTACGTGGACGCAGGCCTCTCGTTCCTCGCCGAGAAGCTGGGCCAGGAGGTGGCATCCGAGGCTGTCTCGCTGGTGGATGACCCGACAATCCCGGGGGCCTACGGCTCCACCGCCTTCGACGACGAGGGCGTCCCAACTAGGAGAAACGTGATAATCGAGAGAGGGGTGCTGAAGACCTACCTACATAACTCCACCACCGCCAAGAAATTCAACACCGAGACGACTGCGAACGCAGGCCTAGTAGTCCCCCACCCATTCAACCTGATAGTCCAGGGAGACGGGAAACCCCTCGACAAGCTAATCTCGGAGATAGACCACGGAATCTACGTAACAAATGACTGGTATCTGAGATACCAGAACTATCGGACAGGGGACTTCTCCACCATTCCCAGGGACGGCATGTTCCTGATAAGGAAGGGGAGCATAGAGAAGCCCATAAGGGGGCTGAGGATAAGCGACAACTTCCTCAATATACTGAGAAACATCCGAAGCCTCGGAGACAAGCAATACACAATCGAGTGGTGGGAAGTAGAGACACCGGTAACCGCACCCCACGCAACCCTAAACAAACTAAACTTCACCAAACCATACGCCTAAAGGCATAAAAATAGGCTTCCGACAAGTAAACCCTAGGCCCCGGTAGCTCAGCCTGGTTAGAGCACTGGCTTGGTATCCCCATAGGCCAGAGAGCCAGGGGTCCCGGGTTCAAAGCCCGGCCGGGGCTTCATCGTAAAGCTCATCAACATGTATGTTTCGGATAATCGGGTTGGTTGAGGAGTATTTAATTCGGGTGAAGCATCATCTAGGAAGGGCGTATAAGCTCCTCGACGAGGCTAGCGGGTGGTCTATAGCCGACATCTTTCTCGGAGGTTTATTCGGCCTAGGCGTAGGAATAATCAAATACTCCAGGATAGCCCGGGCTAGGAGCGAGGTCGAGAAGGCCGCCGATATACTCGCTCAATTAAAGCAGCATGTCAAGCCTCCCCAGATAAATCACAGCTCATTATGGGTTATCCTGGACATAGGTCTCGACAACATGTTCATAGACTTGTTAAAGCATTGGGATATAAGTGAGGCGAAAAGGAGAATCAAGGAGGCTCTCGACACGGTGGATGAAGTGCTCAAGAACCTTAAAATGAAGGATGAGGGTATCGAGGAGGTAAGCGATGGATAGGAAGGATGCTGCGGTAATTCTGCTTCTAATGGTGGTGGTCGTGGAGGCGGTGCTGATAGCTTCCCTCTACATGGAGTTGGAGGGTTATAGAAAAGCCGATATAGACCTTAAGGTAAGCGAGACCTATATACCCGTCAAGGATGCGGAGGACATACATCACGTAAGGCTTACACTAATCAACCTAGGGACACGGGAACTCAGGAAACTAGACGTAACCCTAATCTGGGTGAACAACGAGCAGCCAATCCACAGGGAGACAATAACCATCTACAACATCAAGCCCAGAACCCTATACCAATACACCTACCAATTCACCTTCGAAGGACCAGCCCAAAAACTAATCTACATCTACCAACAAAAAACCCAAACAGCCCAACACGCCCAATAACGCGGCGGGCGGGATTCGAACCCGCGCGGCCCATCGGGCCAGTGGCTTAGCAGGCCACCCCCCTACCGGGCTAGGGCACCGCCGCCGTTTTGTTGGTTTTGTTGTTGGTTTATATAGGTGTTTGGGGTAAATGTTTTTAAGGTTTGGTCTTTTCTTGATTCTTGGGTTGGTGGAAGAGAGGGTGGGTGATAAGCCCTCTTACGTCTCTAAGATCGTGTTGGATGTCTTGAAGCCCCATGTTCCATCCCTGGTAGAGTTTAGCATGGAGTTGGCGAGGGTTCCGGGGGTTAGCAGGGTTGATGCCGTGCTCGTGGAGGTTGACGCTGAGACCGACTCGATTAAGCTGACTATCGAGGGTAGGAGGATAGACTATGAGAGCGTTGAGGAGGCTGTCAAGAGGCTTGGGGCAGCCGTCCACAGCATAGACCAGGTCGTCGTCGAGTCCGAGGGGTGATGAGTAAGGCTTGATGAAGGCCTTGAGGAACCGTGTGGCCAAGATTCTCAGATACTCGAGGTCCGAGGAATACTCGAGGAAATACGTGGTCATGAACGCCTTCGACGGTGTGATGACCGTTCTCGGAATAATCCTGGGAAGCCAGCTAATAGGCAACGGGAACCCCGCAGGCGTCTTGGGGGCGGGGATAGGGGCTTCCCTGGCTATGGGTATCTCGGGGGTCAGCGGGACCTACATGGCGGAGAAGGCCGAGCATGAGAGGAAGGTTAAGGAGATAGAGGAAGCCATGCTCAAGGAGATAAAGGGAACCGTGATAGGCGAGGCCCACATGAAGGCGGCCCTGATAAACGCCCTGGTGTATGCCTTGGCAGCCCTGGTAGCGGGTCTCGTCGTCGTCTCGCCCTACGCCCTCACACTCATAGGGGTTCTCTCGGAGTCGGCGGCGTTCCCAGCCTCCATAGCGACTGCCTTCCTGCTCCTCTTCGTCCTCGGAGTCTTCCTTGGAAGGATATCAGGTGAGAGGCTGATGATCTCGGGTGCCAAGGCTCTCGGAGTCGGCGTCGCCACGCTAATCCTCCTCATGCTCCTTAACCTTATTCTCCCCGGTGCTTAGCGAGGAGGCCCTCAAGCTCCCAGGGACGGTGGACACCCTTCTCGGTTATTATGTATGTTACTAGGTCTGGGGGTGTTATGTCGAAGGCTGGGTTCCATACCTCCACGCCTCTCGGGGCAATCCTCTCCCTCCCGACGTAGAGGACCTCCCTCGGGTCCCTCTCCTCTATCTCCACCTCCTCAGGCGTTCTCTCGAAGTCTATGGTGGATGTCGGCGCAGCAACCATGAAGGGTATCTCGAATCTCTTGGCGGCTATTGCGTGGCTTAGGGTCCCTATCTTGTTTATTACGTGGCCGGTCTTGGCGAGAATCCTGTCGGCTCCCACCACAACCTTGTCCACCTCCCCCCTCTGCATAAGGAACGCCGCCATGTTATCGGTTATGAGCTTCACGGGTATCCCATCCCTCATCAGCTCCCAGACCGTCAGCCTCGCCCCCTGAAGCCTCGGCCTAGTCTCGGAGGCATAGACCCTAACCCTCTTCCCCTCCTCGACAGCCGCACGTATAACGCCTAACGCCGTTCCATATCCTGCGGTGGCCAAGGCCCCTGCGTTGCAGTGGGTTAGGATTGTGTCCCCGTCCTCTATCAGCTTGGCGCCGTTCCTTCCTATCGACTTATTCATCTCAAGGTCTTCCTCTAGGATTCTCAGAGCCTCGTCCAGGACCTTCTCCCTAAGCTCCCTAACACTTCCACAGCTCCTTGCAACCCTCATGACACGGTCTATGGCCCAGAAGAGGTTCACGGCGGTCGGCCTCGTAGAGCGGAGCAACTCAGCTGCCTTCTCCATCCTTCTCAGAGCCTCCCCGACGCTCCCTCCCCTAATCTTGGATGCCTCGAGAGCCAGCCCGAGGGCCGCGGTGACACCTATCGCAGGTGCCCCTCTAACCGCCATGTCCTTGATTGCCCTCGCCACCTGCCTAACGGTCGTAAGCCTCAGGTATCTTACCCTATGTGGAAGGAGACGCTGGTCGAGTAGAACAACGCTTCCCCTACTCCAGTAAACCGTCCGAAACGACATGCCCTAGAAGGTTGGGGCCAGCCTGGATTTATTTATTCGTGGCAGGGGCTCCGACGGGTAAGTCAAGGTCACCGCTATGCGGCTCCCTCGACCCCCTTCTCATCATAGCCCCATGTAATCTTGTCCGTCTTAGTATTTGGGTTCTATCTCTCTCCCCGTCTCCATAGACTCTATTATTGCCTCGGCTATTGCCAGGGCTTTTAGGCCGTCCCAGGCGTCTATCTCGGGCTTCCTCCCACTCTGTATGGACTCTATGAAGTGCTGTAGCTCGAGTCTTAGGGGTTCCTGCCACTTGATTATCGGCTCTATCACCATGTCGGCCTTCTCCAGGGATATCTCCTGAGTTAGGAACTTTAGGGTTATCACCCCGTCGCTTCCAGTCAGGTAGAGTTCCCTCTTCTTTCTGGGGGTCAGCCAGTTGGCCTCTATGAATGCTGTCTTGTCTCCCTTGAATGAGAGTATTGCCTGGACATGGTCTTCGAGCCTGTGCCTCAGCCTCCCGCCCCTGGCGTAGACCCTCTCAGGCTCCTCCCGGAAGATGTATCTAACCAGGTCGATGTCATGTATAGCTGTGTCCTTCACCACGCCGACATCACCTATCCTCTCGGGCCACCAGCCAATCCTCCTTCCATGGGCCATTATCACGTCCCCCACCTCGCCTGCCTCGAGAAGCTCCACAGCCTTCCTCACAGCGGGGTTGAACCTCTCTATGAACCCGGTCATAACGAACCCGCCGTTAGACTTAGCCGCATCGATTATCTCATAGCACTCCTCGAGGGTCGAGGCCAAGGGTTTCTCGACGAATACGTGGAGGCCTGCCTCAAGGGCCTTGACCGCGGTCTCGGCGTGATTCACCGAGGGTGTGCAGACGGTTACTGCGTCTAGCCTGTTGTCCCTGAGCATCTCATCTATCCTTGTGTAGCTTGAGGGTATGCCGTATTTCCTGGCCACGTCCCTCACCCTCTCGGGGTCTATATCGCATACCGCTACGAGGGAGGCTCCCTGAAGCTCAGAGAGGATTCTCACGTGGTTTCTCC
>JAHSRM010000028.1 GCA_021650775.1 Candidatus Benthortus lauensis | reverse complement strand
TAGACGAGAACGAGGTGATGGTTGTCTGCTCTGCCATGAACGGCGTAACCGACACCCTCTTCACGCTCGTTGAGAAGGCTGCCCGTGGGAGGGAGAGGGATGTCGGGAGGATTCTGGGAGAGCTTGAGGAAAGGCATGTAAGGGCCGTGGAGAAGGCCGTGGCCCCCGGGTCCTGGAGGGAGAGGGCGGAGGAGCTGATTAGGATGGACTTGGAGGAGCTTAGGCGGGCGGTTCTGGGGGTCCTCTACCTCCGTGAAGCCACACCCAGGTCCAGAGACTACATAGTCTCCTACGGCGAGAGGCTCTCAACCAGGATATTCTGGGCATCGTTATCGGGCATAGGCGTGGAGGCCGAGTATCTAGACGGAGGCTCAGCCGGAATCATAACGGACTCGAACTTCGGGGAGGCCACACCCCTAATGGAGATAACACGGCTCGAGACCAGGAGAAGGGTTGGCTCACTGCTGGACAAGGGAGTGGTCCCGGTCATAACAGGCTACATAGGGGTTAATGAGGAGGGGGTCGTTACGACCCTGGGTAGAGGGGGCTCGGACTACACCGCAACAATCCTTGGATACTGCCTGAAGGCCGACGAGGTCTGGCTCTGGAGCGATGTGGACGGGCTGATGACAGCCGACCCCAGGATAGTCAAGGACGCAAGGGTCCTGCCAAGCATATCGTATGGAGAGGCGATAGAGATGGCCCTCTTCGGCGCCAAGGGACTCCACCCAAGAGCCCTCGAACCTGCGATGGAGGCCGGGATACCCGTCAGGATAAGGAATACATTCAACCCCTCCGCCCCGGGAACCCTCATAACCTCCAACCCTGAGAAGCTCGGCCTCATAGTGAAGGCGGTCCTACTCGTCAAGGACGTGGCCATGCTGACTATACGTGGGGCCAGCATGGTGGGCAGACCTGGGACAGCGGCCAAGATACTCTCCACCCTCGCCCAGAAGGACATAAACATACTCATGATATCCCAGAGCGTCTCGGAGTCAGGCCTAACGATAATCATACCCAGGAGGATGCTGAGCAGGGCTCTCGGGGCCCTTGAGTCGGCTCTGCTTGGGAGTAGGCTTGTCCGTGAGATTAAGACCGAGGACGATGTGAGCGTGGTGGCCGTGGTGGGTGAGGGGATGAAGGGGACCCCTGGGGTGGCGAGCAGGGTCTTCGGGGCAGTCGCCTCACGTGGAATAAACATACGGATGATAGCCCAAGGCTCATCGGAGCTAAATATCTCATTCGCAGTCCAGGAGGACGACGCCCCAGAAGCCGTTAAGGCGATTCACGAGGAATACCATCTCGACAAGCTAGGCCAACAATAACTCTGAAATACCCCCGGAGGAAACCATCCATAGGAGGGCCGTGATTAGGATTACGGGGCCGCCAAGCGAGTCAGAGTGCCTCCTATGCGGCTATAGGTCGATGCTACTCTCAGACATCATAGGCGTATGTGTAGGCTGCTTGAGGGAGAGGGGTGAGGAGGCCCTAAGAATAGTCGAGGGTAGGCATGAGGAAGTTAGGAGGAGCTTCGGCCTCCCCCCGAGACCCCCCAGAGACCCCAACGGAATCCCATGCAACCTCTGTGAATGCAGGTGCAGGATACCTGAGGGAGGGTATGGATACTGCGGAATCTGGAGGAACGTGAAGGGCAGGCTCGAGCCAAGGCCGGGCCACGGAAAAGCCCTACTCCACCACTACCTGGACGCACACGTAACCAACTGCTGCGCCGCCTGGTTCTGCCCAGCCGCCACGGGCCAAGGATACCCCAAGTATGCCGTCTGCCCAGGAGCCGAGCACGGATACTACAACCTCGCATTATTCTTCTATGGCTGCGGCTTCAACTGCCTCTTCTGCCAGAACTGGACCCATAAGGTTCTGGAGCAGGCCAAGGCCGTCTCATCGGAGGAGCTGGTCTCCCTGACCCTGAGGGACTGGAGGATTACGTGCTGGTGCTGGTTCGGAGGCTCCCCAGAACCCCAGCTACCCTTCGCAGTAAAGACCTCGAGGATGGTTCTGGAGGAGAAGCCTGAGGGCAGGGTCCTGAGGATATGTTTCGAGTGGAATGGGGCTGGGAACCCCGCCATGATACGGAAGGCTGCGGAGCTGGCATACGTGAGCGGCGGGAACGTTAAGTTCGACCTAAAGGCCTATACACCGTCAGTCCACAAGGCCTTGACAGGGCAGGACAATAAGCTGGTCTTGGAGAACTTCGAGATGGTTTACCGAGAGTTCTATGAGGGTAGGAGGGATGTCCCCGTCCTTAACGCCACAACGCTTCTCGTCCCCCACTACGTAGACGCAGAAGAGGTTGGAAGGATAGCCGAGTTCATAGCGAGCCTCGACCCCGAGATACCCTACAGCCTCCTCGTCTTCCACCCGGACTTCATGATGAGCGACACAACCGTAACCCCGAAAAAACAGGTTGAGGAATGCTACCAGGCAGCCAAAAAACATCTAAGGAGGGTCAATATAGGGAACGTGGCCCTACTCGGACTCCACGAAGCCGGGCTAATCTAACTACTTGGAAGTGAGACCGGGATAAACCTCCCGTGCCTATAGTCTCTCGGAGGCCGCCCAACAATATTGACAGGATAGCCGCAGAACCTACACCTATTCTTCTCATCCAGGTTCCACTGGGTTATGTCGAACCCGTATCTCCCTACAACCAGTTTCCCGCACTCAGGGCAATACGTGCTCTCATATGGGTGCCCGGGAACGTTCCCAATGTAGACGTATCTCATCCCCTCTTCCTTGGCTATCTCCCAGTGCTTCTCGAGGGTCTTCACGGGTGTCCAGGGTAGGTGCATTAGCTTGTAGTCGGGGTGGAATCTTAGGAAGTGGATTGGTATGTCGGGTCCCAGGTTATCGTGTATCCATCTTACTAGCTTCCTCGCCTGCTCCAGGTCGTCCCCAATCTCGGGGACCACTAGGTCCGTAATCTCTATGTGGATACTGGTCTTATCCCTAATCTCGAGAAGTGTCTGGAAGATTGGCTCAACGTCAGGTATCCCGATGTATTTTCTAACGAACTTGGCCTCCCCATTCCCCTTGAAATCCACGGTGGCGGCGTCGAGGAAATCCCCAGCCTCCCTCACAGCCTCGGGAGTCCAATAACCATTGGTGACAAACACGTTGATTAGGCCCTCCCTCCTGGCCAATACCCCTACGTCGTGGGCGAACTCCATGAAGATTGAGGGCTCGTTGTATGTGTAGGCGAATCCGTGGGCGCCATACTTCTTGGCAAGCTTCACCAATAACTCGGGGGAGACATCCACTCCCTCAACCTTCCTCCTCTGACTGATGTCGAAGTTCTGGCAATACATGCACATCCAGTTGCATCCCGTCGTCGCTATAGAGAATATGCTTGTCCCAGGCATGAAGTGGGTTACAGGCTTCTTCTCTATCGGGTCTATGTGGGCTGTGATTATCTTGCCGTAGACGAGGAGGTAGAGGACGCCGTCGATGTTCTGCCTTATCCCGCAGAACCCTATCTGACCAGGCTTAAGCCTACAGTATCTGGCGCAGGCCGTGCACTTGACCCTCCCCTCGCCCAGGTCCTCGAAGAGCCTCGCAGGCCTGCCCGTAACCGCTCTCTGCATTCCATAGGTTATCTCCCGGGCACTTTTTATAAGCCTTAAGAGTCTTCACGTGGCTGGGATGCGGGGCGTCTACCTCCTCTGCCTCAGGGTTCTCAGGAAGATTAACCTAAGGGTCGGCTCCCTAGGAGTCGTGGAGTTTCTTCCCGGGATCTACGTCTACGTCGGCTCCGCCCAAGTAGGGCTGGAGGAGAGGGTTAGGAGGCATGCCTCGAAGACGAAGAAAAGGCACTGGCATATAGACTACTTGACGGGGAGTAGGTGGGTCAGGGTTGCCGGAGCCTACGTGTATCCCCTGCCCAAGAGATATGAGTGCATACTGGCCTCAAAGCTGCGGGAGGTAGGTGAGGCGGTTCCAGGATTCGGTGCATCGGACTGCGGATGCAGCTCCCACCTCATCAAGATAGGCGAGGAACGACTTAACGACGTTATCACGGAGACCAGCCGACTGAATCCACGTTCAATCGAGTTGAGGTAAGGTTTTTATTATCCGCCAAGAAATTGTTTAACTCGGCCTCTTCATGGTTGAGATCCTTAAACATGATGTAGTTATCGTTGGCTCAGGGCTTGCAGGCCTTAGGGCGGCTATCGAGGCAAGCCGTGTAAGCAATGGGAAGCTCTCGGTGGCGGTTGTTACCAAGACCCAGGTTATGCGCTCCCACTCTGTTTCTGCTGAGGGTGGGACTGCCGCCGTCCTCTACACGGATGAGGGAGATTCATTCGAGTCCCACATGTATGACACGGTTAAGGGGAGCGACTTCCTCGCCGACCAGGATGCCGTTGAGCTGTTTGTCCATGAGGCTCCCAAGGAGATTCTCCAGCTTGAGCATTGGGGTATGCCTTGGTCGAGGAGGGAGGATGGACGCATCGCCCAGAGATACTTCGGCGGGATGACCTATCCGAGGACCTGCTTCGCAGAGGATAAGGTCGGCTTCTTCGAGATGAGCACCCTCTACGACACGTGCCTCCGATGGGATAACATAACCTTCTATCAGGAGTGGTTCGGGGTCTCCGTGCTGGTCGAGGACGGGAGGTTCAGGGGAATCACGGCCATAGAGATGAAGACAGGCGACTTCTACGCCATAGAGGCCAAGAGCGGGATAATCGCCACGGGCGGAGCCGGGAGACTCTACTCCTTCGCAACCTTCGGGCACTCCTCCACACCCGACGGCCTCTGGATGGCATACAGGGCGGGAGCACCCCTAAAGGACATGGAGTTCGTCCAATTCCACCCCACAGGCCTCATACCCTCAGGAATCCTAATCACGGAGGCTGCCCGAGGTGAGGGCGGGATACTCCTCAACGCAAAGGAGGAGCGGTTCCTGAAACGCTATGCGCCGAAGAAGATGGAGCTGGCTCCAAGGGACATAATCTCAAGGGCCATGTATCAGGAGATGCTGGAGGGGAGGGGTGTCGAGGGACCCGGTGGGATGAAGCACCTCTGGCTCGACCTAACCGTTATAGAGCCTGAGAGACTTAAGGAGAGGCTCGCAGGGATACGTGAGATATGCCTCAAGCTGGCGGGGATAGACCCGATAAACGAGCGCATACCCGTGAGACCCGTGGCCCACTACTACATGGGCGGAATCCACACCGACATAAGGGGTGCGACGCCCATAGCGGGTCTGTGGGCTGCGGGTGAGGCGGCGTGCGTAACCATCAACGGGGCTAACCGGCTTGGCTCCAACTCGACTACCGAGTGCCTTGTCTGGGGAAAGATTACGGGCGCTGAGGCCGCCAGGTTCGCCATGGAGCATAAGGGGGACGGAGGGATACCTGTGGAGCAGGCCGAGGCGGAGGAGAAGAGAATCTTCGACGGCATGCTTGGGAAGGCTCCCCGTGAGAACCCATACGAGATTAAGAGGAGAATCCAGAGAATAATGGATGAGCATTGCTACATCTATCGTGATGGGCCAGGCCTGGAGGAGGGCCTCAGGAAGCTGAGGGAGATAAAGAAGGAGGCGTTCATGGGCGTGGAGGACACGAGCAGGGTCTACAACACCAACCTAACCAACGTCCTGGAGATAGAGGCCATGCTGGAGATAAGCCAGGCAATAATGACCGCAGCCCTACACAGAACCGAGTCGAGGGGAGCCCAATACAGGACAGACTACCCGAAGAGGGATGACGAGAGATGGCTTAAACACATCCTCCTACGCTACACCGTGGAGGGGCCTGAGATAGGATACGCACCCGTAAAGATAACTAGGTTTAAACCCGAGGAGAGGAAATATTAAGGGAGGTGGGAGTCTGGGTTCCCTCACGTTAGCCCTCAAGACCTGGCTTCTCCCCTTCAAATACGGGCTGGAGAGATGGAGCTACACGCTCCAAAGAATCTCCGGAGTAGTCATAACACTATACTTCGTGGCCCACGTGATAGAGACAGGGAACGTGGTAGGCGGACCTGAGGTCTGGACCATTAGACCCGACGCCCTGGAGTATGCCGAGAGGGTCTGGACGAGGACGATAGAATTCCTCTCAAACCCGCTCTTCGACCTCGGCCTGGTAATAATAGGAGGAATGGTCGCCTTCCACGCCATCAACGGGATAAGGCTATTCCTGGCCCATATGGGGTGGGGGCTTGGGAGACCCGGGAGACCCGAATACCCCTACAAGCCGGCCTCCATGTCCCCCCTACAGAGGGCAATCTTCTGGATAAGCATAGCATTCGCAGTATTCGCAATAATCTATACCCTCGACGCATTCTTCGAGGTGTTGAGCCATGGTTAGCGAGAGAACACTCATGCTAATACACTACCTAACTGGGATAGGAATACTCATAGCAGGAGCCATACACATCGGGACAGTATTCCTGACAGCACCCGTGGAGGAGAACCTCCAGTTCAGCAACAGCCCATTCGCAGTAATCAACGTCTATAGAAACGCCATCCTTGCCGCAAGCCTCGAAGCCCTCCTAATCATGGTGGCTTTCCACGGATTCAACGGACTCCGAGTAATCCTCCTAGAACTCCACCAGTCCCCAAGGTGGGAGCGTGCAGTTAATTGGGTGCTAACGGTGATAGCCCTCGTGGTAATCATATACGGGACAAGGACAATCCTCATCGCACACCTAATAGCGCAGGGGTGAGAAAGTGGAGAAACAGGGCGAGGTAATCTTCAAGGTTTTCAGATACGACCCGTCCAGAGACCGTGAGGGAAGATTCCAGACATACAAGGTTCCGCTTGTCAAGGGATTAACTGTTCTCGACGCATTAATCTACATCAAGGAGAACCTCGACCCAACCCTCTCCATGAGATACTCATGCAGGATGGCGAGCTGCGGCTCCTGCGGCATGACAATCAACGGGTTGCCTAGACTTGCATGCTACACCCAGGTAAGGGAGCTTAACAGCAAGGTAGTGGTGGTTGAGCCTCTTGCAAACTTCCCAAAGCTGAGGGACCTGGCCACCGACTTTGACGGATTCTTCGCAAAGCATAGGGCCATGAAGCCATACCTGATAAGGCAGGACAGGGAGGAACAGGAGAACCCGAGAGACCAGTATAGGCAGAGCGATGAGGAGCTCCTCCAATACCTCCAATTCGCATACTGTATCAAGTGCGGTCTATGTTATGCCGCATGCCCTGTGGCCGCAACCGATAAAGAGTTCCCGGGGCCGCAGGCCCTCGCCCAGCTCTACAGATACTACGCCGACAGCAGGGACCAGGCAGAAGGCGAAAGACTTGAGATTGTGGATAACTCACACGGCATATGGAGGTGCCACTTCGCAGCATCATGCAGCTACGTCTGCCCCAAGGGTGTGGACCCGGCCCTCGCGATACAGCTTCTCAGAAAGGCGCTTCTCTTCGGCGGAAAAAGGTAGTCACCTTCTCCTCTTCCTCTTCTTCGCCTTCTCTATAATCATCTTAGAGCGTGCAGTATCTATAGAGATTATCAGCTCGTCCCCCTCCTTGAAGGGAAACTGACTATCATGGGCGAGCCTAGCCGGAATATGTATGTAATAGTATTCGTTTCCGCTTACATGGGTCTTCTTTCGAAGATAACTCTTACCCTGCAGCATTCTACCTCATTTCTCCTAGAGTTTGATATATAAAAATTGTGGATAAAATGTGTTATGATTTTTATGCCATGCCGTATCCTCTGGGAATGTTTTTATTGTGCCCTTTACTGCGGCTCTCCGTAGGGGTTCGTGGATGGGGAAGGTTAGGACGAGGAAGGTCAAGGTCTTGGCCCGTGAGGTTCTCAAGGCTTTTCCCGACAGGGTTTCTACGGATTTCGAATCAAATAAGCTCCTCGTAGGCGAGGTTCTCGTAGGAAGGGTCTCAAAGAAGCTTAGGAACAAGGTGGCCGGATACCTGACGGCCCTCGCCAAGAAGGAGCAGAAGGCCCGGGAGGAGCAGGAGGCCGAGGCATCTTAAATACTCCCCTTAGGGAACTATATAGTGGCCCGATGATGAGGATGACCTGCACGGAAGCCTTATGAGGAGCATGCACCTCCCTGAGGGTCTGGAGAACCCTTATGCCAGGGACTGTGAGGGTCGAGTTAGTTGGGCCTCTTAGGGCCGAGGCGGGTGGGCGGGAACACATAGATATAGAGGTTGGAGGCCGTGAGAGGGTTACCTCGCTCCTTAAACGCCTGCCAGAGAGGGTCAGGGCCAGGGTCCTCGACGAGGGTGGGCGGCCCCGCTCCGGGATACTCGTGGTGGTTAATGGGGTGGAGGTCTCTTCCCTCAAGTCCTTGGATGAGGTCTGGGTGAAGGATGGAGACACCGTGGCCCTAATACAGGCAATACATGGAGGAGACCCATAGCCTTGCCCTCCCTAACAAGCTTCCAGGACACGTGGATACTCGCAGGGGTGAGGAGGAACCCTCGAAGACAGGCCCTAAGGGACCCCGAGCTACTCCTCGAGAGAATCAAGGCCTTCTCCCACGGCTCAACCACCCAGATATTCAACGCAGCCCCAGTAATCTCCCTCAAGCAGATTCACGTGGCAGCCGTCTCGGCTTCCCTCGCATTCAAGGCGGGTGTGAACATAGCCAAGAAGCTTGAGATAGAGTTTCTCCTCAGGCTTGCCGCAGACACTCAGATTAACCGTGTTCTCGGCAGGTTGGGTGTGGATTCTGGGACGGGTGAGGTCGGCGTCTGCATTATCTCAGAGTCAAGGGACTCGGCCTTGGATGTTTATGGCAAGGTGGCCTCACTATTGGGCGGGGAGGAGGTTGATGAGAAGTATCTTAGCGGCCATGAAAGGGTCTCCAAGGCTCTTAAATTCTATGGGATAGAGGGAGACCTAGACGTGGTCCAGGCGGGTTCAAGGGAGGAGGCAGCGTTACTCCTAATACTCGAGAAGATGGCTGTGCTTGACGTTGAGCGTTAGCCCCTACCCTATCCTTCCACTATACTCGCTGAAGGGAAGCTCGTCAATCCTTCCCTCCGCCACCGCCATTACATACTCGACGAACTGAGGCTCAGGCAAGGCGCCCTCAAAGTAGTAAACGTCGTTTATCACCACCTTTGGAACAGCCATGACGTTGTATCTTGCCGCAAGCTCGGGAAACTCTGTGGACTCTATCATGTCAGCCTTCACCATGCTGCTCTCTATTGCTAGCTGGTGGGCGAGCCTCACGGCTCTGGGACAGTATGGGCAAGTGGGTGTCACGAATACTTGGATGTGTATCGGGGTCTTTATCCCGCTTATCCTCTGCTTGGTGGAGGGACTTAGATGAGTCCTCCCCCTCGATACATCGATTATGTCTTCTATGAATGCTGTAAACTCGTATCCAGCCGGTATGCCGAAGTATCTTACCTTATATTCCTGTTTCCCGAAGATTAGCGTTGCGGGAGCCTTGTCCACCTCCCATTTAGCGGCTTTCTCGGAGTCCTTGTCAAGGTCGTAGAACGATGTCTGGATTCTCTCGGATAGCTGGGATACTTCCTCGACAAGCTCCTTAACGTGGCCACAGTATTCGCATCCATCCTCCCTAAGGAAGACCACAAGCTTTACCTCTCCCTCAAGCTCCCTTGAAAACTTCTTGGATAGAAGCTCTCTCTCACGTTCTCTCAATAACGGCATACCGGCCGCCTCTTCCCCACACTCTCTTTTAAAGATTGTTATGGTTAACCTCGACGGCTACGTTCATCCCTCTCCCATGGCTGAGTAGAATGCTTCTAGGGCTACTCCTTCCTCTGCCTCGAATCCGAGTTTCCTTAATGTGTGGGCTAGTGCTGTGATTGTGTAGACGACGTAGTGGATTGAGGCCGTTATCCCCATGTGGCCAACCCTTATGCTCTTTCCCTCAAGCTTTCCGACACCCCTCCCCAGCAGGATGTTAAACTTCTCAAGCACGCCTTGGATAAGCTTCCTCGACATGCCCTCGGGAAGCTTTATCACGGTTACTGTGGAGGAGGCATACTCCTCTGGGGCAACACAATCCAGGCCCATGGCCCTTACCGACTCCCTGAATGCCGCTGCTATGAGCCTATGCCTCTCATACCGCTTATCAAGGTCCTCGTTTATGGCCTGCTTGAGGGCGGACCTGAAGGCTAGGATTGTGTGGGTTGGGACCTCCGTGGGGTAGGGTTGGCCCAGGACCCCCATCTTATCTATGTATTCCCTCCAGACCTTCAGGTCAAGGAACCATGCCCTAGGGCTCCAGGCCCTCTCCTCTATTATCCTGCTGGCCTCGGGGCTTATCGCTATGGGAGTTATTCCCGCCAACCCCGAGATAGCCATGCCCGAGTGGCCGACGCAGTAATCTATATTCCATTCATCCACGCTGAGCTCCATTCCGCCGTAAGAGGAGGTGGCGTCAACTATGAACAAGGCGTTGGAGTTCTCTTGGATTATCTTGCCGTAGGTTTTGATGGGGTTCCTCACGCCTGTTGAGTCGTCGCTATGGGCAACCGCCACCGCCTTGACGTCCTTATACTGCTTCAACGCCTCCTCAAGCTCTTTCGGCTTAACTATCTCGCCGTAGTCCGCCTCAAGCGTTATGACCTCGCATTGGAGGTGCTTCCCCATCTCCACTATCCTCTCACCACAGTATCCATTGACTATCACGAGCATCTTCTCCTTCGGGGGAACCAGGTTCGCTATACCCATCTCGAGTGCGGCTGACCCAGGCGTCGGGACGAGTATAACGTCTCCACGGGTCCCGAAGGGCTTCTTAGCAAGCTCAACCGTCTCCTTGTATATCCTGCCCCACTGTCTCCCAAAGTATGGGAGCGGCGGCATGGAGACCGCTGCAAGGGTCTCGGGTGAGACCTCGGCTGGGCCTGGAGCCATTATTATCGGCTTCCATGATACATCGGGCATCTGCTTCTCTGCCATGACTCCTTATGCTGGTAGCCTTGGGCTATTTAAGAATCTTTAGCGTATCCAGCCGCCTTCTTGGCCAGCTTGTCCGCCTCCCTGTTCTCCCACCTGTCCACGTGGGTTATCCTGAGTCTGGGTATCCTGGAGGAGAGCTTGACGGCCTCACCGTGAAGCCTCTTAAGCCTGGGGCTCCTGACCCTATACTCTCCCCTAATCTGCTTCACCAGCAGCTCGCTATCCGATATGAGCTCCACATCCTCGGCCTTCATGGATACGGCCTTCCTGAGGGCTGTGAGCAAGGCTAGATACTCGGCCTCATTATTGGTCCTAATACCCACGCTCCTCGAGACCCTCTCGACAACCTCACCATCCAACTTAATGACAAGCCCTATGCCGGCTGGACCTGGATTACCTCTAGACGAGCCGTCGAGAAATATTCGGAGCTTTCTAGGCCTACTCAGCCGGCCTTGGCCTCCTGGGGCGTCAATCTATTGATTATTATCCTGTAGTTCTTGGGTAGCTTGCTGGCCGCCAGCCTCAGGGCCTCCTTGGCTACCTCAACTCCCGTGGATGTTGTTAGGAGCCTGAACACGGGGTCTCCCTCCTCCACCCTGGCCGCCCTTCCCACAGGCTTCCCGAAAGCCCTCCTCATACCCTCCTGAAGTCTGTCAGCATGGGCTCCGAATATCATCTTGTTCTCCCTTAGGACGTGGTGGGGGTGGGCCTTAAGCTCTAGGAAGTAGTTTGCGTCCCCGACCTTCTTGCTCATAACCTTGCCTACGGCAACCCTGGCCGACTCAAGGGCCACATCCCTTATCTGCATAGGCTCACGGGCCACCAGTAGAAGCTCATACTCGTAGTCGTCCCTGAAGGTCCCCATGGTGTATTTGCTTATCCTGGGCTGGGGGGCTCCGTGGATATAGTCGTCCCTCGTGTAGGGTCTCTCAGGGGTCCTCCAGTTCTTGGCCTTCATCCCAACCTCCCCGTAGAGGACACCAATATAAACCCTACTAGGCCTCCCTCTCCCTCACTATCCGATACACCCCGAAGCCCGCCGTCCTGTTTATCCCAGTCTGGGTGTATTGCCCCATCCTAAGTAGTATGTTCACGGTCTTGGCGTGCTCCGGGTCATAGGTGTCGGATGGAAGGGTTATTCTGGCCCTACCCGTAAACCCTACCAGGAAGCTGTTCCCCCCGCGTTTCACGAATCTATGGGTGTTGATGCCCTCGACCCCCGCCAACGCAACACCCCCCTCCTCAACCCACTTCGTAAACCTCCTACCCCTGAACAAGCCGCCAATATACTGGTCCCATTGACGCTTGAGGTTCCGGAGCATCAGTATGGGGTCGGGTAGGGGGTAGAACCTGTATCTTGACTTAGGTCTACCTATCAGGCCCATAATCTTGGCGAAGATTCCTATCGTGTGAAGGGGGATGTATGGGGACGGCCTCCTAAAGCATGTCGGCGTCCTGAACTCGATAATGTATCCACGCACAGGCTTGGCGTCCTCCATCAGCCTCGACACATCGACCCTGGCCACCTCAACCTCCTCCAACCTCACCCTTTCACCAAACACCGTGACATCGAATCTGCTCGAGAGTGCGTCGAGTAAAGCTCTCGAGATTCTGGTCATGAATGAGGTGAACCTAACCTCCAATCTACCGTTAGATGCTATGTGTATTGGTGAAACTGAGTAGGGTGCGATTCCCTTGAAGTCATGGATTATTGATGCCAGCCCCTGCTCGTATTGCGAGAGGAGTTTGAAGAAGAGTCCCCGGGCAGTGAATCCAGTGAATCCCCTAGGCCTAAAATTCTTGACAGCCCTCATCCTAGCGGTTATGAGGTCTATCGGCATGATTCGTCTTCACAGCTTCCCAAAGAATGCCTTCACATGCGGTCTCGTTAGATAATAGATTACCACTATGCCTATGAGTATGTTGAGTATTCCTCCAGGTAGGCTCAGGATCCCCATTATTATCCCAAGCAGCGAGAATAATATCGCCAAGGTCCACGCCCACGCCCTACCATTCCAGAGACCATATGCGACGAAAAATGAGAGCAGCCCCAGGAATAATGCGATTAAGCCCAAGATAACCAGAACGCCTCCCGCCAACCAGCCAAACACGGGAACCATGGCCGCCATACCGGCTCCCACGAAGGCGCTGGCGGAGGCTCCCAGCCAGAAGATTCCGCCTATAACCTGTAGTATGACGAGGATTACTACTCCGAGGGGTCTCTCAAGGCTCATACATCATTCCCCGCATGCTACTCTAATAAGCCTAACGCATCTCGTAAGCTCGTGGGGTGGGAGCTGATAAATCTTCTTTGACGCATATGGTAGGCCCCGTATCAGGTCGGCGGCCTTTGGCCCGAACACGTCGCCCACAACCCTGAGGACATTCTGCCTTCTGCGGGTAAAGAGGGTCCTGGCGGCCCTCATTTCCCATGCATCCAAACCATTATACTCAGCCCTCCTATGAAAGACGGTTACCATGGAGTCGACCTTCGGAGGCGGCTGGAAACGGTGCCTCGGTATAATCTCCCTTACCTCTATCCTGTAGGCAAGCTGGGTGAGGAATGATATGTATGTGTATTTTCGTGTTCCCGGCCTTGCTTTCAGCTTCCCCACGAACTCTCTCTGGAGCGTAAGCACCATGGTCTCAGGCATCCTCTTTATCAGCCACTCCATTAAGCGTGCCGATATTCCGTATGGAGGGTTGGAGATAACCTTGTTAAATCCCTTCAAGTCGAGTTCGAGGATATCCCCGACAATTAACTCCACATTATCTTTGTTTCTGAGCCGTCTGCGAGCCTCCTCCGCCAGGGACTCATCCACCTCGACCGCTATCACCCTCCCCGCCTTGCTGGCAATCCTCTCGGTTAGTAATCCCTCTCCGGCCCCAATCTCCAGCACCGTGTCCCCAGGGCCTACATCCCCATAGCCCACTATTCTGTCTAGAGTTTCCTCATCACGTAGAAAGTGTTGGCCGAGCCTCCTCATCTCGGGACAGGGTCCCTTACAAAGAGCCTATGCCTCTCCTCCCTGCTCGTCAATTCATGGATTATCCTCTTCACAAGCAGCTCGACGGGGTCCTGTAGGCTCACCCTCTTCTTGATGTCCTCATAGCTCTTGAATGGCTCCCTCTCCCTCTCCGATAGAATCTTCATAGCAATCTTCTTACCAACACCTGGCAACAGCTCAAGAGCATGCATCCTAGGTGTTACGG
>JAHSRM010000026.1 GCA_021650775.1 Candidatus Benthortus lauensis | reverse complement strand
GGTCCCTAAGGGATTTCTCCCTAACCCGCCTCAACTCTGGGAGAAGGGTTGAGGGAAGCTCGGAAAGCGTCTTGGCCCTTCTCTCCAAGAATCTCCGGGAGGCCTTGAGGATAGGCCACCTATCCTTGAAGAGCCTTATCGCGTCATCGACTCTTTGGGCGAGAGCCTCCATCACTCCTCCCCACCATATATCGCCACGTGGAGAACCCTGCTACCGTGGACCCCGATAATTATCTCACCCTCAATATCACCCGTCGAGCTCGGGCCTGTTATCAGGTATGCCGAGAGCCCCCTGCTCAGAGCGTTGTGTAGTTTGTCGGCCAGGTCCTCCAGCCCTGGGTGGATGTCCTTGGAGCTGAGTAGGGAGACGTGGGTCTCGGGCGAGAAGATTGCGGCCTCCTCCCAGACATATCTCGTGATGTAGAGTATGCTCCCGGTCTCGGCCACACCTGCGTCGGCGAACCCTATGGACGCCTCGGCCTCCATGAACCCTAGGTGGTGCCGGCTACCAGGCCTAATGACCTGGACTCCCCCATCCTCGAGGATGCGGGCTGCCTCCGGGGGGGTCTTCACGGCTAGGATGGTTTTCCCGCCGAGCTTGTCTAGGATGTAGGAGACCGCCTCACTTAGTCCCTCATGGATGCTAACGGTTCCCCCTGCCTCCCTCAGCCTCTCGGCGAAGACCTCCAAGCTCATGTCCTCCCTTCAACCCTCCTAACCCTTGGGGTGAACCTGGCCCTCAGAGACTCCGGATGGGACTCGACTACATGGCTGTAATGCTGCTCATAGCTATCCGAGGCTCGGCCGCATATCGGGCACTCGAGGACGTATCTTCCCTTCAAGGTGCGGGGATAGAATATGCGGGGTGGGTTAAATGTCTTGGCGGATACCTATTGTTCTCTCCGCCTTCAGGCTTCCCGGTCCCCTGACCATGAACCTTCTCTCAACCTGTTTTGCCTGGAATAGCTCCACCAGGAAACGTTCAACCCTTTCTTGGTCGAACTCCTTGCATGAGTAGACGTCTACTGAGACGTAGTCTGTGGTTATGTCCGTGTGGATAGCTATGTGGCTCTCTGCCACCACCACGAACCCTGAGACCCCCTGCCCGCTCGGGCTTCCCTCACCGCCGACATAGTGGACCACCACCGGGCCAGCTATTATCCGGGTCTCCATCATGTCTGATAGTTTCCGGAGGGTCTCCTCAACCAGCCTAACATCCTCTAGTGCGTCCCGCCTACAGCCGTGAAGGTCGAGGAGCATGTGATACCAGGGCATCCCGGGTCATCCTCCGTGGGCTGGAGAGTCTATAAAAAGTTATTTTCCCGTGAAGACGGGCTTGCGTTTCTCGAGGAAGGCGGTGAGGGCCTCCTTGGTGTCCCTCGTCCTGAAGCATCTCGCATAGTATTCTATCTCACGTGCGTCTGCCTGCCTGCCCGAGAGTGCTATCGAGTCCTTTATCATCTTCTTCATTATGGCGTAGGTGAGCGGAGGCTTGGAAGCAAGCTCGTTAGCAACCTCCCTAGCCCTCTCCATAAGCTTCTCGGCGGGGACGACCTCATCCACGAGGCCGAGCTGCAGGGCCTCATCCGCCTTGAAGACCCTGGTTGCGAGTAGAGCCGCCTTACCCCTCCTAAGCCCGAGTATCTTGAGGGCGCGGCTGTTCCCGCCCAGGGCCGTTATCACACCCACGTTAATCATCGTCCAACCCATGTTGGAGCGGTCCGAGGCTATGACGTAGTCCCCGGCCATGGCGAGGTCGAGTCCAGCGGCCCGGGCTGCCCCATCCATGGCTACCACTATTGGCTTGGGGTAGGTCTCCATGTAGTCCAGGAGTTTGTGGCCTGTTCTTGCGAAGGAGCGTGCCTTGGCTGGAGTGAACTTGGACATCTCCTTTATGTCGGCTCCTGCCGAGAATACTCCTTCTCCACCCGTCAATATTATGGCCTTAACCTCCCCATCCTTCTCAAGCTGCTTCAGAGCCTTCAGCAGGTCCTTAACGGTCTGGGGCCTGATAGCGTTCCTAACCTCGGGCCTATTCAACCTGATTACTGCGAGCGGCGGCTCACGTTCAACCACTATATCCTGGAAAAGGCTCATCCCGTTTCGCATGTTTCCTCTAATATCTTCTTCTTAAGTTTATTCGAGTGGGGCTTCCTCGACCACGGCTTCATACATCTTGGAGAGTATTATTGGTGCTATGAGTGATGTGAGTATTACCATTCCAACAGCCTCGATGTAGATTGGCTCGGGTATAATGTTTCGGTTCAACCCTATGGCGGCTATGATTAGCCCCAGCTCTCCTCTGGGAACCATCCCCATCCCGAGCCTCGCACTCTTGGCCACGCTCCTAAGCTTGGGGAGGGCGGTCAGGAATGTTCCCGAGAACTTCGTCAGTATCGCTAGGATTGTTAGGAGGGCTATCCCGAGGATGACCGTCTCGTTGAATAGGGTTATGTTCATCCTGGCTCCTATCACCGTGAAGAAAACGGGGCTGAATATCTGGTTAATGTGCCTCGTGAAGTCCCTTATCCTCGGCAGAGCCTTAGACTCGGCCACAGCCATCCCAGCCGCATAGGAGCCTATGATGGGTGAGAGACCCAGACCCCCGGCCACAGCAGCCATTATGAATGCCGAGCCTATCGCAGCGGCCTCAACCGCCCCCTCGGCACGTATAACCGAGACCTGGTCGATTATTCTAGGGACTATGTAGACGCTTGCAATCAGCATGAGTCCCCAGATTATGAAGAAGATTACCGAGGTTCTGATGGCTGATAGTAGGTCCACCTGACCCCCTGTTTCCAGAACTATGGATGAGACAACTGCTAGTATGATTATGCCTAGGACGTCGTCTATTACAGCCGAGTTGATTAGTAGTGTTCCTTCATCGGTTTTCAGGGCGTTGAAGTCCTCGAGTATCCTGACGCTTATCGCTATGCTTGTGGCCACCATGACTGCTCCCATGAGGAGGGAGACGGTCTCGGGGTAGCCGAGGAAGACGTAGAAGTAGTATCCGACGAAGAATGGGATTATCGCTCCGCCTAAAGCAACTATGAAGGCCCATACACCGCTCTTCCTCAGGCTTGCGGCACCCATCTCCAGGCCGGCTGAAAAAAGTATCATGATGACCCCTATCTCTGCGAAGGCATCAACGAACTCGTTCAGGACCACGAGAGGCTCCCCGAAAACTATTATACCCGAGCCGAGCGCATAGGGTCCGAATATCATGCCTGCCATAAGCTCTCCCAAGACTGGTGGAAGCCTGAAGCTTGAGAACGCTCCCGCAAATATCTTGGCGAAGAAGATGAGGACGCTAATCGTCAGTATAGCCCTTAGGATGGGGTCCATTCCGCTGACAGCGACCTCGGCGGCCGGCGTCATAGCTTACGCACCCAAAAACCCGTCTAAAATCATGGAGAAACTTTTTGATAAGTTATTATGACATAAAGGGTATGTGTATTCCAAGGCTTAAATGGTGGTTTCCGCCCAATCCTCCGAAGTCGAGGCTGGAGGGCTGTAGTGGTTGATGATTAAGGCGGTTATCTTCGACCTTGATGGAACTTTTTACCGTTCGGATGAATACATAGTCCATGTTAGGAGGATTATGGATGAGGTCTTGGCCGAGTTTCTGGGTGTGAGCGTTGATGAGGCTCATAGAAGGCTTGACGAGGTTAAGGCCAAGCTCCTAACCATAAGTTCAAGCGTCGAGCATCTCGGAATGAATAGGCGGGAGTTCTACAGGAAGGTTGCCGAGAAGGTTCGCCCCACACAGTATATACCTAGGAGACCCGAGGTAAAGGAGATGCTGAGGGAGCTCAGGTCCATGGGTCTGAGGATAGGGGTCCACACCAACTCTGGGAGGCCTCTAGCGGAGAGGGTCTTGGAGGCCTTAGGGCTTTCGGCCGAAGACTTTGACGCATGTATAACGAGTGATGACGCCGAGCCAAAGCCTTCCCCTGAGGGCTACAGGAGGTTCCTGGAGATATTCGGGGCCGAGGCCGGGGAGGTCGTCTATGTGGGTGATAGGTGGAGGGTGGAGGTGGAGCCTGCCAAGAGGCTGGGCATGAGGACGATACTCGTGTCCCCCAAGCCCGAGGGTGAGCCTGATATCCATGTAAGGGATGTAATGGAGGTGCCTGGGGCCATAAGGCGTCTTCAGGCGGCCAGGTAGTAGTATTCTCCCTCCTGTTTCTGGAGGCGGTCGAGCTGGCTTCCAGGCTTGTTGGCCCTCGGCCTGCCTGTCTCGGGGTCCCTCCTAAACGTTATCCCCATGTCCTTGAGGAACTTGTTGAAGCCGCTTCGCAGGTCTGTGGGAGGCTCGGCCACGCCGTGGACGCCTGGCTCACCCGTGAAGACCATAAGCCTCGTGGAGGCGAAGTCCAGCACCATTAGGTCGTGGTCCACCAGGAAGACGTAGGCCTTCCTGTCCCGTGCCACCCTCCTCAAGACCCTCGTCATCATGTATCGCTCCTCCACGTCCAAGTATGCGCTCGGCTCGTCGAGTAGGTATATCTCGGCGTCCCTCGAGAGGGCCTCCGCCACCGCAACCTTCTGAAGCTCTCCTCCACTAAGCTCCATCAGGTTTCTGTCGAGGAGCCTGTCGAGGCCGAGTGGCTCTATGACCTCGCTTCGGTAGAGGTCTGAGTCGAACTTCCTTCCAGCCGCATCCCTGAGAACCTGCTCGACCAAGGCGTCCCGTGGCTCGGGGTGCTGGGGCTTGTAGCTCATCGACTTGAACCTCAGCTCGTATCCCTCGTCGCTCCTCTCGAGCCCTGCTAGGAGCTTGATGAATGTGGTCTTCCCTATGCCGTTGGGTCCAACTATACCGACCACATCCCCCTGGAGGGCCCTCCCAGCCCTGACCTCAAGCCTGAATCCATCGTAGCTCTTCGTCATCTCGGGCCACTCGAGGGGCGCCCCGCCCTCCTCCATCTCGCTGCTAGGCGGCCTCACCTGGAAGACTATCTTCTCCTCCCTGAACCTCACGTTCTCCGAGGGGATGTATCCTTGGAGGAAGATGTTTATGCCCTCCCTTACCCCGAAGGGGCCTGAGACTATCCCGTAGACCCCGGGCCTGCCATAGAAGACGAACACCTTGTCTGAGAGGTAGTCGAGGACTGCGAGGTCGTGGTCTATAGTCATAACCCTTACACCCCTCCTGAGAATCGAGCGGATGGCCGAGGCGGCACGGAACCTCTGCCTTATGTCGAGGAAGCTCGAGGGCTCGTCTATCAGATATGTGTTAGCTTCCCTTGCGAGGCATGCGGCTAGGGCGAGTCTCTGGAGCTCTCCTCCGCTCAGGACCTCCACATCCCTCTCGAGGAGGTGGCCTAGCTCGAACATCTCCACAACCTTTTCATACATTCCTGGAGCCGAGACCCTCCTCAGAACCTCCCCGACCTTGCCCTTCACGACCCTGGGAATCTTCTCGATGTATTGTGGCTTGTAGCTTATCCTAACCTCGCCCCTGGCAAGCCTGGTGAGGTAGTCCTGGAGTATGGAGCCCCTGAAGTATCTGGCGACCTCCTCGAGGTCCGCCTCCTCCTCAAGCTTCCCGAGGTTGGGCTTGAGCTGCCCCGCCAAGACCTGTATGGCCGTGGACTTCCCTATCCCATTCTTGCCTATCACGCCTATGACCGAGCCATCCTCCAAGTAGGGGAGCCTATAGAGCCTGAAGGAGTTCACGCCATACTGGTGGACCAGGTCCTCCTCCAGCTCCTGGGGCAGGTTGACTATAGTTATGGCCTCGAAGGGGCACTTGGCCACGCAGATTCCGCAGCCTATGCAGAGGGGCTCGAGTATGACCGGGAACCCGTCCCCACCCATCTTTATGGCCTCGATGCCGTTCCTGACAGGTGGGCAGAACCTTATGCACGGCTGCCCCCCACACTTCCTAGGGTCGCATCTATCCCTATCCAGCACCGCAACCCTCAGAGCCAGCGAGCCCAACTCTCCGCCCAGTCCAGGCGTCTCAGCCGCAAGACTTAAACCCTATGTGATGTGAGGTCGGTGGGTTGATGTAAAGGGTTATATACAAAATGTAAAGCATACTTTACATGAGGTATGAGGGCTGTTAAGATGCTCCGGATGATGCAGGTGGCTGTGGTGGCCGCTATGGGTGGGTTGATGGGCTTCTTCGCCGACGCCCCGAGCCTCTCGCTCATGAGCTTCCTCTCAGGCGCCCTGATACTCGTCCTGCTGGAGGGGTTGGTCGGCTGGGCTGCCTCGAGGTCCGGCGAGGTTCTGGAGGATGAGAGGGTTAGGGTCCTGGCTGAGAAGAGCGGCTACAGGGCCTTCCAGGCCACCCTCTCGGCTTTAGGACTCATAACGATTGTCCTCTACTTCGTGCCCAAGTGGACGGGGTTGAGCATCATGCCCGAGGCCTGGCTGAAGCCCTTCGCAGCGACCATAGGGATGACTGTTGCCGTTCTCCTCTCATCATACTATCTGGCATACCTCTACTACTCGAGGAGGCCTCTGGAGGGCAGGTAGCTTGGAGGTCAGGAACAGGCTGAGGGAGCTGAGGGCGAGGTATAGGATGACCCAGGAGGAGCTGGCCAGGAGGGTTGGCGTAACCAGGCAGACCATAATCGCCATAGAGAATGGGAAGTATCTTCCCTCCCTAAAGCTGGCATATAGGCTCGCCAAGGCCTTCAACCT
>JAHSRM010000025.1 GCA_021650775.1 Candidatus Benthortus lauensis | reverse complement strand
TCCCGCATATTAATATGTTTCTTCTAGAGAACTCGTAGATTATGTTTACGTGGTAGGTTCCAAGGATTTCTTTAACCTTGCTGGAGATGTGGGAGAAGGGGTTCACGATGTATTTGATGCCTTCTTTCCTGAAGATTTCCTCGTTGAGGGGATTGTTGAGGACGGTTATGGTTAGGTGTATGGAGCTTTCCAGGGCTGTCTTGGCGTATCTCAGGTTGAGGGAGTCGCTCTCGGTTGCGGGTATAACGGCGTCCAGAACCACGCTATTGCTTCTGATATAGTCGTCCACCTCATCTATCCTCATCGAGAGCACCTCTGCGTATGGGAAAGTCTTGGACAAGACCTCCGCCTTCTCCTTGGTAAACTCTATAACGGTTATCTTCCCGCCTGGGTCCGACTCCTTCACCGCATTTATGACAAAGTATGCTGGGTGTCCCCCGCCTATGACAAGAGTCCTCAAACGTAACCCTCGCTAAGCTCGATTGACTCGAGCCTGGATATATATTGTTGCGCCCAGAGCCTATCGGCCACCCCGTCTTCTATAGCCCTCTTAAGAATCGCCTCTGCAACCTGATACGCCATATCTGTTAGGGCATGGAGGGGCTTCATGTCATGGTCCTTGTATCCTATATGCCTCTCGGTTATCCTGACGCCTAGTCTGTGTAGGTCTATTAGGAGGCCGACGTCCACGCCCCATCCCTCCTCGAACTCCACCTTATAGAATATCTCCCTGAGCCCTGCTATCTCTCCGCTTAGAGGCTGGCTGAACTTGGCCAGCTCTGGATAGAACATGCGTAGGAGCGGTTTCGCGACAAGCTCGGTCACTCTTCCAGCAGCCCTCTCGAAGCATCCCTTAACGAACTCTGCCTCGCCCTTGATTATCGGCTCGGCCAGCCTCTCTATGAACTCTGGGCTGAGGTTCCGGATGTCTATGTCTAGGTAGAGGACTATGTCTCCCTCGGCCAGGTATGCTCCATCCCTCATGGCCACCCCTTTCCCAGGGTAGGTCAGCTTGCTCTGGACGATTACCCTGGCCCCCTCCCTCTCCGCTATCTCAACGGTCTTATCCGTGCTACCCCCATCCACCACTATCACCTCCCTCACATTCCTCGCCTTAAACGCCGTCCTAACAGACCTCTTTACATGCTGGGCCCTATTCTTGGTCGGAAACACAACGCTAATATCCATTACATAGGTTTCCCTGTGAGAGGAAGATATAACTCTTTAACTATTTTAGCTGGCTTAATCTTCCTTCTGCCCGGGTATGAGTGAAGGTGAGCTTATTGTCGTGGCTCTTGGTGGCAACGCGCTGCTGAGGAGGGGTGAGAAGGGGAGCTTCGAGGAGCAGTATAACAACGTCAGGAGGACCTCCAGGTTCCTCGCCGACCTAGTTGAGATGGGCTACAAGCTGGTGATAACCCATGGCAACGGGCCGCAGATAGGTGCGACTCTCCTTAGACACGACGCCGGTAAGAGGATGTATGACATACCTCCATTCCCCATGGATGTATGCGGTGCGGAGACACAGGGATTCATAGGATACATGATTCAGCAGGCCTTGAGGAACGAGTTGAAGAGGCGTGGAATAGACAAGTATGTGATAACCGTTGTTACGAGGGTTATCGTGGATGAGGATGACCCGGCCTTCCAGAATCCCAGCAAGCCTGTGGGGAAGTTCTATACCAAGGAGGAGATGGAGGAGCTTAAGCGGATTCACCCCGAGTATGTCTTCAAGGAGGATAAGGCCCGAGGCGGATGGAGGAGGGTTGTCCCCTCACCGGACCCGAAGATAATAGCGGAGCGCCACGCAATCAAGACCTTGGTCGAGGCGGGGTTCATAGTTGTGGCCAGTGGAGGCGGAGGAATCCCGATAGTCGAGGTTGATGGGGTTGAGGCGAGGGGCGTGGAGGCGGTCATCGACAAGGACCTGGCGGGCGAGAGGCTTGCAGCGCTACTCGGAGCCTCAAGGTTCATAATCTTAACCGATGTAGATGGAGCATACCTTAACTACGGTAAGCCCAACCAGAAGAAGATTGGGAGGATAAAGGCCTCGGAGCTCAGGAAGCTGTATGATGAGGGCCACTTCCCGCCTGGAAGCATGGGACCCAAGGTCCTGGCGGCCATAAGGTTCATAGAGGATGGGGGGAAGGAGGCGATTATAGCGGAGCTAAGCCAGCTCAAGGACGCTATCGAGGGTAGGGCTGGAACCCACGTTGTCCCCTAACGGGGTCTCCCGGCAACCAATGCGAGGACCGCCGCCCTGAGGTATAGTAGGTTCTCGGCCTGGTCGTAGATTACGCTCCGCTCGCTGTCCATAACCTCGTCGTCGGCTTCCTCCCCACGGAAGACGGGCAGCACGTGGGTGATTATCCCCCTGCGGTCCATTAGGTCCACCAACTCCATGGTCAGCCTCCAGTCCCGGTATCTCTCATGTAGCTCAAGCTCCCTCTCCTTCCCAAACCTATTCATCCCCTCCATGACGCATCGGTGGCTTGCCCAGCTTCGTGGGAAGACCACGTGGGCGCCCCTGAGCGCCTCCTTTAGGTCATGGGTTATCTCCAGGCTTCCCCCAAACTCCTCGGCATTCTTCTTGGCCTGATTGACAAGGTTCTCGTCTAGGTCGAAGCCCGGGGGATATGCTAAGACGACGTCCATCCCGTATCTGGTGGCTATGAGCATCTCGTCTTGGATGCTTCCCCAGCTTCTAACATGCTTGCTGTATGCCCACATTAGGACGTATTTCTTCCCCTCAACCTTGCCGTTGAATTTCTCCATAAGGGTCATCATGTCGGTCATGGCCTGGGTTGGATGATACATGTCGTCGGCCATGTTGATTACGGGTATCTTGGCGTGCCTGGCATACTCCCTGATAACCTGGTTCCCCCTACCGTAAACGTAGTCCACGGCTGACTCGAGAATCCTTATCCCGAGTGCATGGCCGAACCTCTCATACATCTTGGCTATGTCTTTTATTGCCTCCCCCTCTGCTCCACGTGTGGTCGAGAAGTCTATGAACTGTGCGTGTCCGCCCAGCAGCGTTGCCGCAGCCTCGAAGCTCGCCCTAGTCCTCGTCGATGTATTGTAGAAAAGCATGAAGAAGGTCCTGTTCTTGAATAGCTCCGGGACATGGCCCCCATAATACCATCTCTTTATGTCTTGGGCAAACTTGATGGCGAAGTCGAGTTCCTCCCTGCTCCACTCCTGGGTCGAGATTAGGTCTTTCCCGAAGAGGTCTATCGCTCCCATACCTGAAACCTTCTAAGACCACTATATATGCTCAAGTCCTCCGATAGGTTTTACCCGCCTTCTTGAGGGCCCAGTAGACGTTCTCGGGAGAGGCTGGGAGCTTGTTGAGCCTAACTCCGGTGGCGTCGTATATTGCGTTGATTATCGCCGGGGCCACTGGGATTAGGCTTATCTCTCCTATCCCCTTTGCCCCGAAGGGCCCTGACTCCTCCGGGTATTCTATTGGGATTACCTCTATCTCGGGTATGTCGGGTGCCGTGGGTATAAGGTATGTGGAGAGCTCGGGGTTCCGGAGGTATCCCTGCTCTATCTTGGACTCCTCCATCAAGGCGTATCCGAGCCCCTGTATTGCTCCGCCCTCAACCTGCCCCTCGAACCCTATCGGGTTTATGACCCTCCCCGCATCTATTATTTCCACGAGCTTGAGAACCCTGGTGAACCCCGTCAGGGTATTGACCTCCACGAGTGCCAGGGCCACGCCGAGCATGAAGTATAGGTGCGGTATCTCGAGGGAGCCCTCGATAGGCTTCACCACTGGGACCTCGAATACCCCCCTAACCCTGTTGGAACCCTTTGCGGCCAGCCTTCCCGCAAGCTCCCTATAAGGCACCCTCCTCCCACTCTTCTTGGAGACCACGTGGCCGTCCCGAAGCTCCAGGTCTCCAGGCGACTCCCCCAAGATCTCCCCAGCCTCCATCCTCAACCGTTCCTCCATCTTCTTTACTGCGTCGAGGAGGGCGTTTCCGGCCAGGAAGGTGGCTCTTGAGGCGGAGGTTACGCTTGTGTCTGGTGTGAGGGATGTGTCGGATAACACTACCTCAACGTCGTTTATGTCGCATCTTAGGGCCTCAGCTGCTATCTGGGCCAGGACTATGGAGACTCCCTGACCCATCTCGACCACGCCACTCTTGACCACGAATCTCCCATTCTCCCTGAGCTCCAGCTCCACCTCGCCCTTATCCGGTATCGCCCCTATTGTGAATCCCTTGATGGCTGAGGCCACACCCACCCCACGTTTGAGCCAAGGCCTATCCACAGTCTTCTTGAACTCCTCCCGGTTCCTCCAGAGGGGGTGGTTGAGGGCTGCCTCGAGGCACTTGTCGATGGCTATGCTTGTTTCTATTCTGTTGCCGAAGGCAGCTATGTCGCCTCTCCTCAAGGCGTTCCTGAGCCTGAACTCAACCTTATCCATTCCAAGCTTCTCGGCCAGCATATCCATCTGCTGCTCCATGGCGAAGATTACCTGGGGCGCCCCGAAGCCCCTGAACGCACCCGCAACATGATTATTCGTGTAGACCAGGTATGCCTCTATGTCTATGTTGGGTATCTTGTAAGGGCCTGGGCAGTTCTCTATCGCCACGTCGAGGACGGCTGGACCTAGGGATGCGTATGCCCCTGTGTCGTAGATTATCTTGACCTTGTGGGCTATTAGGTTGCCATCGCTGTCAGCGGCGGTCTTCATGGTGATTATACCTGGATGACGCTTGAAGCCCGCCCTCATCGACTCCTCCCTACTCCACACTAGCTTGACAGGCCTACGGGTCTTCATGACCAGGAGTGCTAGATGGGTCTGGAGGGTTACGTCGTCTTTTCCTCCGAATGCTCCGCCGGTTGGAGGATTGATGACCCTTACCATGTCGGGCGGCAGGTCGAGGGACTCGCATATCTCATGCTTATCCCTGTAGGCTGACTGCCCGCCTGCCACCACCACTATCCTTCCCTGCTCGTCTGGGTATGCGAGGCCTGCCTCGGGCTCAAGGAAGGCGTGGGCTACTGGATGGGTGTAGTAGGTGTTCTCCACTATTGCCGCAGCCCTC
>JAHSRM010000005.1 GCA_021650775.1 Candidatus Benthortus lauensis | reverse complement strand
GCCAGAACCCGTTGAGTATACGTGTCAGCGGGCCGCTCAGGCTTAAGGCTCTCTGGAGAAGGGTTTCCGCCGAGGAGACAACCACAAGTGTAGCTGAGACAGAGGCAACCCAGACTGAGACCACACAGGTAGCCACTGCCAGAGAAACCACCAGAACGACGACCGAAGCAACCCGGGCGGCAACCACCCAGACAATCACAACGCCCAGGACAGAGGCAGCCCCAGGCCCACCAACCCTGCCACTAGCCATAGGAGCCGCCATAGCACTAGCCACACTATCACTGATAATCATAGCAAAGAAGAGGAAGCGTCAAACCACTTAGCAGACATGACGCCTACATTGGGACATGGGGTGCCGCTACCTAGAGAGTAGATACACCGATATTACGGCCAAGATTAGTCCAGCAGCCTTGGTGGGCGTCAGAGCCTCCCTTAGGATTATTATTCCGAGAAGGACCGGTATAGCCAGCCCCAGCCTAGCTATGGGTATCACCACGCTGGCCTCCCCAACCTTCAACCCATACAGCATAGCCGCAATCCCCAAGCTAATGGCAACAGCCGACAAAGGAGCATAGGTAAGGGTCGCAGAGTCAATAACAACCCTACCACCCTCCAAGAAATACATCAAAACACCAATAACAGCCAAAAATACTAAAGTCTCAACAAAAAGATAACCAACAGGAGAACCACCCAAAGACACCCCACGCTTCCTAATAAAATCACTCAAACCAATCCCAAGAAAAGCCAACAAAGCCAACAAAACCTCAAACCTAAACAACTGAGCCATACAAAATAAAATAAAGGAAGCTAAATAAGTCTATTATCCCCAAAGTGCTTAAAGTTCTTCTGCTTTAATGACTTTAAACAATTATAGTTTTTTCTTCTTTATTTTTCGAATTTTTTCTTTTAAGAAGAAGCGGGGGCTCTTTTTAATTAATTGTATATGAATGTTTTTTAATGACTGTAGCGGTTTTCCATCAAAATATGATGGAATGGCGCAATTACTTAATGCTAATAATGTTGGGGCTATATCCCATATTTTTGCTCTGATAACTTTATTACCCTTCTTTACTCTCGGACCCCATAGAATTACAATACCATCAAGCTCATGAATTCCGCGTTCATGAGGCAAAATAGCAAAATCATCACTACTTGAAGAGCCTTTAGCATCTATCTGACCAGCATTAATTGCCGTATTTCCTTTAGGAATAAGGTAAATATCTGGAGCCCTATTTGAAAACGGCCCCCAAACAACTTCATCACGAGTTAAAACCCTGCAAACATTGGTTTCACTCAATTCTTTAATTAATTTAGTTAAAATTGTGCTTTCACAAGTATTGTAATTTATGTAAAGAGAGTAATGTGTAATAGCATATGCGAGGCTTTTTTCAAAATCAATTTTATCAATTAAATTATCTCTCTGAAAAATCTTGTTTTTTATAACCTTTGGAGTTAAATATTTAACAACTCTAACAAGGGTTTTATATTTTAGCACATATTTTGGGAGATTTCTTTTCATTGCTATTTTTGATTCACGTGTCTTTAATTTAAGATAATTATGCTTATGTAAAAAAGAATTGATAAAAAACATTTTGGATGCACTCTTAAATCCATGATCTGACATTAGTATTATGTCAGCTTCTTCACGTGAAGCTATATTTAGTATTTCACGTAAATATGAATCAATTTCTTGGTAATGTTTCTTTAGATATTCAGGTTTATGCCACATAATATGCTGGATTCTATCTGTTGTTGTGAATATTACGGCAAATATGTTCCAAGGATAATTGTTTGCAAGGTGTTTTGATACTTTATGAACTTTTCTTGATTGATCCGATAATTGTTCATATTTACTATTTAGATCTGTTGGTAAAGCATATTTATCAAGTTCCGGAACGTATTGTTTAGCAACTTTATCTAATTCCTTTTTCAATTCAGGTGGATAAACATAATTTTCCGAAGTTTTAGGTGTTAAGAACCCGGTTATATGAATACCTATTGGTTCAGGAGGGTAGCATGAAGGATCATTAACAATAATTGTTTGTTTTTTCTTTCGCTTTAATTCATACCATATTGTTTCAACTTCTCTATATTTTGATGTTGTAACTATGAATTTGTCATTAATCTTCATTATAGAATCTATTAGTCCGTGCTTACCTGGATTTACGCCAGTAAATGCGCTAGTCCAAGCAGTAACTGAATAAGGAGGAATCGTAGATTCAAGAATACCGTAGGAGCCGTCTTGCATCAATTCTTGAAAACCAGGTAAAGCGCCGTCTTCGATTAAAGGGCCTAAAATTCTGTAGGTAGCTCCATCAATACCAAACAGTATGACGTGAGTCATTAATTTATTCCTCCTGAGAGTTTATGTGATTTTATCCATGATATTCTTTTTTTCATTATCGTTTTTGCTGAGGTCTTCATTATTTTTATCTTTCTCGTCTTTATTTCCGAGGATTCTTTGAATATTTCTTTTATGACTTGGCCGTCGAAGTAGTCGGGTATTGGTTGCCCGTGTATGTGGAGTATTGTTGGTGCTATGTCCCATACTATCTTCTGGTTTACTTCTCTATGAGCTATATCTGGACCGTATGCGATTAGTATTCCTTCTATTGCATGTTCTCCTGTTGGTTTTATGTTGTAGTCTGCGTAGTATGGTTGGGAGTATAGCCGGAAGTCTGTGAATAGCTCGGATCTAACCTTGTATCCCTTTTTTGGTAGGATTATTATGTGGGGGGCTCTGTAGGAGTATTTTCCCGTGTAGAGTTCTTCTCTAGTGATTACGTCCTCTATTAATGACTGGCCTTCCTCGTCTTTTAGGCTCTTTATTTCCCTGAGTAGTTCTTTCAAGTTTATGTTTTCTGAGTCTTCTTTGTTTATGAAGAGGCCTAGGTTTGTCACCGCATATATTTTGCTTTTCTCGTAATCTATCTGGAGTCTCTCGGCGAGGGGTAAGAGTCTCTTAACCCGCTTTGGGGTTAGAGTCTTCATGATTTTGTAGAGGAGCCTGCTTTTTCTCAAGGTTTTTATCACGGAGCTTCGAGTTATCCCCCATCTTCTTAGCTCATAGGTTATCTTTGCCTCTCTTCGAGGGAGAACAAGCCCTTTACGGTAAAGCCAGGCATTGATGTAAAAAAACGTATGAACTTCCGTAAATCCATGGTCCGACGTTATTATAATGTTTGCTTCCTCTTCAGAAGCCATGTCCAGGTATTCTTTGAGATACGAATCAATGGTTCGATAATGATTATAGATATATTGTTTTTTGTGCCAAAAGAAGTGTTGTAATCTATCGGTGGATGTAAATATTACGCATCCTAAGTTCCATTCATAGTTTTTTAGTAGATACTTTCCCACCCTGTTAATTTTATTTGAATAATCTTCTACCATTTTAAAGGCTTGTTCAAGATCTTTACTCAATGTTTCATAGTAGTCTCTTTGGATGTCTGGTATGTATCCGTTTGCTATTTTGTCTATTTCTTTTTTTAGTGTTGGTGGGTGGGTGTAGTTGTTTGATGTGAAGGGTGTTAGTAGTCCTGTTATGTGTATTCCTATTGGTTCTGGTGGATATGTTACTGGGTCGTTTACCAGGGTTATCTTTACTCCTTTATTGGACATGAGGTTCCATATTGTTGGGACCATGCGGTAGGATGAGTTGGCGAGCCTGAATTCTCCTCCCTCGTATATCATGTTGTCTATTAGTCCGTGTTTCCCCGGGTTTACTCCTGTGAATGTGCTTGTCCATCCTGCGAGGGTTGTGTAGGGGATTGTGGAACGCAGGGTTCCGTGGGCCCCGTTCTCAACCATCTCCTTGAAGCGTTTAAGTTTTCCATCCCTTATCAGGGGTTCCAGGATATTCCATGTCCCTCCATCAATTCCTATGAAGAGTGTCTTCGGCATTCCGGCTATTGCGGTATAATACTTGTATTAAGGTTTATTTTTCCGGTCGTTGCAGGCTTGGTGAGGTGGGGGTTTAGTCGCCCTGATGAGGATTGCTGTTGTTCATTCCTTCATGGGCTTCCTGATGGGGGGAGGGGAGAGGCTCGTGGAGGAGGTTGGTGGAAGGCTTGAGGAGAGGGGATACGATGTCCACTACATAACCCTGAATTATAGGAAGGAGAGAACGTTCAGGGGCGTGAGTAAAGTATGCTGGAGAAGGACCAGGGTGGGCTTCCTCCCCCTGCTCCGCTCATACCTATGGAACCTATCCACGCTCCTAGCATGTCTTAAATGTATTAAGTCCCTGAACCCCCACCTACTCATATTCTCAACAAACCACCCGATAGCCGGAATAGTAAAACTGCTGACCAAGAGGAAGATTATACTGTATGTTCATTGGCCCGAATTCCTTCAGAGGGGTAGGGGAGGTGTTCTTAAGAGGATTTACAACGCATTGATAGATGTGTTGGAGTTGTGGTCTCTTAGGAGCTCGGATTACTTGTTTACTAATAGTGGATACACTCTCAGAGTTCTTAGGAGGTTGCTTCCCGGCGTTGCAGGTGAGGTTGCATACCCTGGGGTGGACACGGGTTTCTTCAAGCCCCTTAACAAGAACCCTTACCTAGTATTAACTGTCAGCAGGATTCATCCTGCGAAGAATCTAGAGTTTGTTCTCAGGGTTGCGCAGAGAGTTAAGGGGAGGAATCCTAGGGCCAGGTTCATAGTGTCAGGGTTTCTCTCCAAGTCTGACGCAGGCTACCTCGACAAGTTGATTAAATATGGGGAGGAGATAGGGGTCGGGGACTTGGTTGAGTTTCACGTTAATCCAAGTGATGAGGAGCTTGCTAGACTTTACGGCGAGGCGTCGATACTACTGTATCCCAGGGTTGGAGAGCACTTTGGGATAGCCTTGGTTGAGGGTATGTCGGCCAAGGATGTTTGCCTAGCCATGGATGTAGGCGGCCCGCAGGAGATAATAGATGACGGTGTAGATGGGTTTAGGCTCCCTCCCGACGAGGATGTATGGGCTGAGAAGATAGCAACCCTCCTCGAAAACCCTGAGTTGATGGAGAGGATTGGGGAGAGGGCTAGGGAGAAGGCTGTCAGGGAGTTTTCCTGGGACGCTATGGCCGACAAGTTTGAGAGAGCCTTCAGGAGGGCTATGAGGAATTGAGGATATCTGTTGTTATATGCACAAAGAATTCTGAAAGAACCATTAGGAGGTGTATACGCTCTGTCAAGCGTCAGGACTACCCCATTCACGAGATATTGGTGGTCGATGGAGGCTCCAGGGATGAAACCCTAAGTATAGTAAGGGAGGAGGGTGTAGATGAGATATTATTTGATGGAGGCAGAGGGCTTGGGTATGCACGCCAGCTCGGAGCCGAGTCCTCAGACGGGGAAATAGTATGCTTCATAGACAGTGATACGTGGACCCCTCAGGGATGGCTTAAGGCGATGACGAAGCACATGATTGACGAGAGGGTTGTAGGTGTTCAGGATGTTTACTGGAGCCGGGGAGAGGGGCTGATCTCAACCTTGGAGGCCTACTTCTTCAACATCTCAACCTACAGGGTTATCGGCAGGGGTGATGAGCCGGCCACAGGGATAGAGAACTCGCTATGGAGGAGATGGGTATTCGAGGAGGTGAGGTTTGATGAGAGGTTCCGCCTCCTAGAGGACCTCGACTTTCTCCACAGGATAAACTCCATGGGATACGTGACCAAGAGGGTTAAGAATATTTATCACATACATTTCCCCAGGGTGGATCTGCGTGAGTCTTATAGACAGTATTGGAACAGGGGATACTACACCTGTCTCTTCCACCTGAAGCACGGCATCCCGAGGAGGAACATCCCGCTAGACATTGCGGCGACCATTCCCTCAAGCATAAGAAATGGTTTATTGTCATGCTTCATTGAGCGGAGGCCCCAGGCCATACTAACAGGTTTAACAAGCATTTGGAAGAGGGCGGCTTTTATTCAGGGATACGTTTACTGCCTGTATCGGGGGAGGGGGTATAATTAATATCGTTGCTTTAATGTTGGTGTAGCTGAATGGCTTCGAGGGTGAGGGTTCGATACAGCGGCCTAATACTTTTTGCCAGCAACATACTCTCATTTCTCCTAGGCACAGTATTCATAGTTTTGATTTCGAGGAGTCTAAGCAGCTTTGAGCTAGGGTTATGGTTCTTTATCTCGGGGGTCATATCTTCTTTTGAGTTAGGTAGGAGCGTTATACCGTATTGGGCTTTCCGAGATTCTTCCAGGGGCATGATGGTCGGTAGGACGGCAATTATTTCAGGCATCTTGATCTCCATCCTGCCGACGATTATCTACCTCTCCTTGGCGGGTTTCTTCGCAGGTCTTGTGGGAGCCGAGGAGTATCTAGACATATTTTATATCGCAGCAATCTTCATCCCCTCGTATCACCTAACCTCAACGATTCTGTCAATAATTCATTCAAGGTTTCCCCATAAGGCGGGTCTCAGGGACCTAATCGTGGACGGGGTGAAGATTCCCCTCGCATTTCTCCTTCTGGGTTTGGGATTGAGGGGCGTAATCTCAGCGGTCTTGGCAGCGTATCTCGCCTTCATCTTGGCAGGGGCCTGGCTTATCAGGGGGGAGCTTAGAGACAGGGTTAACCTCGGCTGGTTTAAAGACCGCATAAGGCTTTTCTGGGTCCCTATCCAGCAGGCGATAGCACTTAGGCTGACCATGATAGTCGACCTCTTCTTCGTCGGGATACTCTCCTCCATTAAGGGTTTATCCGTTTACGGCGTCGCCTCAACCATAGCCAACACCGTTCTCGCATCCCAGAAGATTTCACGTCCTCTTTATGCGAAGATGCTTGCTCAGGGTGGGGCGAGGCCTGGTGAGCTTAGGTCGGTTATCAAGCTCCAGCTCCTCCTATCCATACCCATGATTCTCGGTGGAACGGTTATCGCCGATGACGTCGCCGGGATTTTCGGAGGGTTCTATAGGTCGGCCTCCGACGTTCTCTGGATACTCTTGCTGGCAGTTCTCTTCAAGTCGCTCTCCCTAACGTTTAAGAACATAGTTAGGGGTATGGAGGATGTGGATAGGAGCGTTGATGTAAGTGCCGTGAAGGTGTTTAGGAGCAGGCTATTCGTAGCAGAGGCGGTATCATACATCTCCTTCGCATCGCTAGTGTTATTCTCGGTGGCCCTGATACCTCTGCTCGGCTTAATCGGAGCCGCATTCTCGAGGCTACTCTCATCACTCATAGTCTTCTCAATCTACATCTCACTGATTTGGAGGAATGTGCCATGGGGCATGCTGGGCCGTGACTTAGCCAAGATACTGACGGCCTCCGCCTTGATGGTCCTCGTCCTCCTCTTAATCAACCCTCAGAGAAGCCTCGTCACCTTGGCTGCGATAGGGGCTGGGGCCGTAACATACTTTACGGCACTCTACGTAATAGATGGGGAGTTTAGGGGTCTTGTGAGGATGGCTTGGGATGAGCTGGGTGCTAGGCTCTCTGCGTGGGCTGAGGGTCTGTAGCCTGCTGGGTGGGGCGAGTTGAGGAGGGTTATGGTTACCGGTGCGATGGGGTTTATTGGTAGGAGGCTTGTCGCTAGGCTGGAGGAGGGGGGCGTCGAGGTCCTGGCTGTGGGCCTGGAGGGTGGGAGGATAGGCGGCGTGGAGGTTGTTGGATGCGATGTGAGGGACCTGGAGAGCGTTGTGAGGCTGGTGGAGAAAAGTAGGCCCGAGGTCATCTTCCACCTCGCCGCCCTCTCATCCCACAGAGGAAGCATGAATAAGCCCTTCGAGTATCTCTCCAACAATCTAGGCGGAGTCCTAACAGTTTTGGAGGCCGCTAGGAGGTCCGGAGGCACGGGCGTCGTCTTCGCCTCCAGCAGCAGCGTTTATGGGTTGGGGGAGCCCCCGCATAGGGAGGACTCCAGGCTCGAGCCCCGTAGCCCCTATGCCTTGAGCAAGTATCTGGGTGAGAGGCTCTGCAAGATGTATCATGACCTGTATGGCGTTGACTGTGTGGTGCTCCGATACTTTAACGTGGTGGGTGAGGGATGCAGCCCCGAGTCGGTCTTCAGCGTCTTCGCCAGGAGGATTGTGTCCGGCCAGCCTCTCAGGGTTAATGGGAGGTGGGTGGACGGGGCCTTCAGGCCTGCCGAGAGGGACTTCGTCTACGTGGGCGACGTGGTCGAGGCCACGGTTAGGGCCGGCGAGCTAGGGGGGTTCCACGTAATCAACGTGGGGTCTGGGAGGCCTACGAGCGTCCTCGAGCTGGCGGAACTCATGATGGAGGAGGCTGGGAGGAGGGTTGGGGTAGAGTATGGGGAGCTGGGTGAGGAGGAGGCCCTTAGCAGCTACGCAGACATCACCAGGGCCGAGAGACTCCTTGGATGGAGGCCTAGGACCAGCCTCAGGGAAGCGGTCAAGAGATACATGGAATGGTTCCTCGGCAAGGGGCCTTAACCCTAAGAGATAAGGGCGACCTCTAACCAAGTTATAGGCGGGTGGGAGGCTTGAGGAGCAGGTTGTTTGGAGGCAGGTGCTCGGCATGGGCGGTGGATGCGGTCACAGGGACCTAGAGTTCCTGGGGAGGCAGAAGACCGAGGAAGGCTACAACGAATACTTCAGGTGCCGTGGATGCGGAGCCGTCATAGTAATCACCCCGGGCAAGCAGGTCTACAAGATAGGAGGCTCGGACTAAAGATTTTAGACTGGATGATGCATGATTATGTCCGGGGTCTTGGAGAGGGCTAGGGACCTGCTGGAGGATGCGGAGGACTTTCTCGGCGCAGCCAGAGACCTTCTTAGGTCTGGGAGATGGGCCAAGGTTTGTTTTAATGCGCAGCAGGCGGGGGAGATGGCCCTCAAGGCCGCCTTAAATAAGTATGGTGTGGAGAGGAGGACGCATAGCTTGACCGAGCTGCTGGAGGAGCTGATAAGATATGGTGAGAGGCTTGAGGGGCTGAGGGATGCGGCTAAGGTCCTTGACCAATACTATATCCCGACGAGATACGCTAATGCCTTCAGCTCCGGCCCAGCCTATAGGCATTATACTAGGAGGCAGGCCGAGGAAGCCGTGGAGCTTGCCGAGGCTATACTCAGGGAGGTGAGGAGGATTGTTACCGAAGGAGAGGCTGAGAAAGAGGGCTGAGAGGTTGTTGGAAAAGTTTCTGAGGGAGGTGGCTGAGAAATATAAGCCGTCATGCGTTATCCTCTTTGGAAGCTATTCCAGGGGAGACTTTACCGAGTCGAGCGATATAGATGTGTGCGTCATATCATCCAATCTCCCCTCCAATCTGCATGAGCGCAGGACAATCTACCATAGGCTCCCGGGAATCAACGCTATAGGATATACTCCTAGGGAGTTCGAGGAGGAGGTTAGGCGTGGAAACCCACTCGCACTCGACATAATCCTTTACGGTAGGCCTCTGATGGGCGAGCAAGAGTACAGGAGGCTGCGGAAGATTATGGAGGAGGTCGTTAAGGAGATGGGGCTCGTGAGAGATGAGCATGGATGGAGGAGGGCGCGGGGTTCAGAAAGTTATGGAGGTGCTGGTCCTCCTTAGTTTCCCCGCCTCTTAAGCGTGTTAAATTTTTCTAGGAGGGTGGCCAGCCTCAGCTATGGTTTTATGTATTGGTTGAGGGTTTCCTGTAGGGCTTGGAGCTCTTTTTTGAGGGCTTGTCTGTGGAACTCCTTGAACCAGGGCTGGTTCTTGCTTAGTTTCCAGAGGCTCTCGAGGAGGCTTATGCTGTTTCTTAGGTGCTTCTCGATTCCGCCTGGCTCGTATCCATGGCCCGTGTAGACCCTTGTCTGCCTTGCTGACCAGTCGCCTGGCTGGTCTGCTCCTGGTATGAACTCCGGGAGGTAGTCTGTTAGGATCTCCTGGTCCACTATCCCCGAGATGAGCTTTATCTCGCCTGTCTCCTGGTAGTGGCTCTCGTCAGGCCCGTATAGGGGCATGTCATAGAGGTTTCGGCAGAGGGCTGTTATGTTTCCTGCCGCGAGGAAGTAGGTCTCCTTGAAGCCTATGCTCCTGGCGTATTGGTCCACGGCCCTTAGCCCATACTCGGAGATGAAGCCGTAGATGATTAGGGTATGGAGCCTCGCACCCCGCTCCTCTGCCGCCTTCCTAAGCCTCTCAAGGGACTTGAGGGCCGTCCTCCCACTCGCCTCCGTATCAGGCTTAACCACTATCAGCTCACCGCCCTCCGGCAGCTGGCTGAAGTCCTCGTAGACTATCTCCAGCCTCTTGGACTGGTCTTCGTCGTGGTCCCTGTAGCTCGGCGTGACGTAGCGTGGCCTGACCCAGACCTCCCTGAACCCTATGCCCATCTCCCTCAGGGCCTCATGGAGCCTATATCCCGGGGCAGCCCTCAGGACATGCTGGAAGACGACCTCGCCCCGGCCTGCGTCTCCCAGGGGCGTCAGAGTGAGCAGGGTCTTGGCAGCCTCCCTGGCGGCCTCCAGGTTTAGTCTGGCGAACTCTTCCCCGACTATGTGTGGGTGGCAGGCCAACGCCCTTATCTCAGGCGTGTCGAGTATGTAGACCCGGGTTCCATGCGGTAGCTTGGCCAGGTAGACCCTGCTACTCCTCCCGAGGCCCTCGACCTCAACCCTCTCGGTCAGGTTAACCCTGATACCAAACTCCTCTACAATATCATCGACCACACGGGTATCCAGAAGTCCCGACAGCTTGAGCCCACCACATCACCAGCAAAGCCACCATTTAAGAATTGAAGGGCCTGGAGCAGGTGGTATGACGTTGAGACGTGAGGCGTTAAATGCGGTCTGAGCATCTGTTGGCCAGACCATCCCCTTTTTATGAGACTGCACGCCAACTATACTTGGCTGGCATGGAGGAGGCGGAGCTGCTGCGGAGAAGGGCGCTTGACATGATGTCGGCCGCCGAGAGGCATCTGGAGGAGGGTCTCCCTGGCATAACTCCTAGGCAGGTAACGGGACTCCAGGTATGCCGCCTCAAGCCTACTCAACCCCACCCTAAACCTCCTAACAAACCCGTCAACCCTCTCAGGGTCAGCCACCCTCCTCAGGACCGAGAACAGCTCCCTGAGAGAGTGGGTTCTAGGTATCTCGCCGACCTTGACGAGGATGACGGACTTCAGGAAGAGCTGGGCAGCCTGCTCGGCCAGGAAGGCCGATAAGTCTAGGAGACGGTGGAGGAGCTGGTTGAGGTGGCTAGGGAGGTGATTAGGTTTGCGGAGGGGCTTTGACGCCATACTTGAGGTTAGGTTGGAGAGGCTGGAGATGCTTAGGGAGTGGAGGAGGTGGGTTGAGGGGATTGCGGAGGAGTTCGCCAAGCGTCTCGGAGACGTGGAGGTCTATGTCTTTGGAAGCGTGGCCGAGGGTAGGTGGCATGGCGGAAGCGACGTGGATGTCCTAGTGGTCTCGGACAGGCTTCCCGAGAGGCTTGGCGAGAGGTATAGGCTCTGGGCAGAGGTCTGGGAGAGCCTCGACCTACCCCTCCACCACCCCTTCGAGATACACTTGGTCAATAGGCGGGAGGCAGGGTTCTATCGGAGGCATATACGCAGGATGGTTAGGGTTAGATGAGGCGGATCCAGTATCTTGAGGCGTCTCTTAGGGCCACGCTCCTATCCCTGAGCATCTGGAACTCCTCGGGCGTGTATGCCAGGGCCTCTATATGGGGGGTTATCCCGAGCCTCCACTGGAGCGCCTCCAGTAGGTCCAGCCTCTCGGTGAACCGCCTTCCCCGGAAGTCCGGCGAGACTATGATTAGGTCTATGTCGCTGGTCTCCAGCCAGTCTCCCCTCGCATAGCTTCCGAAGAGGTATGCGGCCTCCACCTTGACGCTCTTGGAGAGTTCTCGGAGGAAGAGTTGAACAGCCCTCCTAATCCTCTCCGGAGGCTCTTTCGACATGCTCCAGAACCCTCCTGGCAAGTTCCACAGCCCTCTCCGCCTCAACCCTATCCACCGACTCGCTAGGCAGCCCGTTAGCTGCGTCTGGATACCTTGTGATGAGATAGTATTTGTTTAGGATTGGCAGCTGCTCCTCCAGGTCTTCTGGGAGGCTGAAGCCCCCCTCCTTGGCCTCCCTGTAAAGCTCCGTTACGGTGTGGATGTGCGGCGGCTCCCTCCTCAGCAATATGATGTAGAGGGCCTTTAGGGCCTTCTCGGCTGCCTGCTGTGCGAAGAATGCCGCCCTGAACCATCGCCCCCGCCCCATCATAGCCTCAGCGTCCTCGAGGTCCTCCCTAGCAGCCTCAAGCCAGAGCCTAGCCTCCCTCCTCAATCAGGCCCCCTCTCTTTCTCTTGGTTCCTTTGGGCGATTTAATGGTTTAGGATTAGGTTTAGGATGGCGAGGGTGTAGTAGACTGCTTCCTCGGTTCGTATGGTTCTGACTCCCTGGTTGGGCATGGTGTTGATGGTTATGTGGAAGGCTTCCTCGATGGAGGCTC
>JAHSRM010000030.1 GCA_021650775.1 Candidatus Benthortus lauensis | reverse complement strand
GGAGAATACGGCAGTCGAAGTAGAATATGTCTGTTCCCGGGACAGTGTTTATGTTGTCTATGTTTTTCTCCTTCTTTGTCGGCTCGAATGTTGATTGAGGGGGCTCGAATAGGGGGTCTATCTTACTGTATCTCTCGTGGAGTAGGCTGTCGAGTGCTAGGGCGAGCCTCATGCCTATCCTGTGGGCATTTAGCCCTTGCTCGGGTATGCTTGCGTGGACCTGTCTTCCCTCCACGGTGAATTTGAGCCATAGTAGATGCTTCTCGGCAACCTCTATCACGTCCCCCTTAGGGGTCCCGTAGTCTGGGACTATCACCTCGTCTCCCTCCCTGAATAATCCTTTTCCGAGCAGATACTCTATTCCATGCCTGCTTCCCGCCTCCTCGTCGGACACCACCGCCAGCCCCACGTTGGTTGGAGGATTCAGGTCCCTTAGGATTAGGAGGGCGAGGATGGATGATGCGAGTCCCTGGCCATTGTCCTCGGAGCCTCTACATATTATCTTGCCGTCGCTGACTACGGGTTTGAAGGGGTCGGTTTTCCATAGGCTTCGGTCTCCCTCGGGAACAGTGTCCATGTGGGCTACAAGCCAGAGCGTCTTGCCCGAGTCCCCTCCATCGATGACCGTGTATAGGTTTGGCCTAACGCCTTCGGGAACCGACTCATCGGGGGAGTCCATCCTCTCGACGCTGAACCCATAGCTCTCGAGAACCTCCTGTATTACTTGGCCACGCCTATACTCTCCCAGGCCGCCCATGGAGGGATTGACCGCAGGTATGCTCAGAATCTTGATGAAGTCCCTTAGAACCCTCTCCCTATAATGCTCCAGCCTCTCCCTAACCTTCTCAAGCATCAGGGGATTCGGTGGAATAGGTATCTGAAAATGTTTATCCCTGGGGGGTTGGGGTCTCGACCTCCAGGACGGTTAGGTCTATCTTGAGGGGTCTTCTCCCCAGAGCCTCCGAGATGTTGGGCTGGGTTCTACCCATGTCCCCGTCTATCAGCTCCTTAACATATAGCCCGCCCTGGGTCTTCATGATGAACCTCACCTTGTTGGCCCCGAGCTTCTCGGCCTTCACGTAGTAGAGCTTCTTCCTCCTAACCTTGTCGGCCCTCCTCCTCAGAACCCTCGTTGGAGTCCTCTGCTCAATCACGATGTCCCTGAACCTCTCCTCCATCCTCCTCAAGTCCTCTTCACTCACCTCTCCATCGAACTCGACTATCGCCTCATAGGTCTTGGAGGCTATGGGTGAGAGTGATTTAAGGAACCTGAGCTCCCTTCTACTCGAGTAGCTTAGGCCCGAGACCTCCACCTTCCCCTTGCCATGCTCGTTGATTCTCTTCTCAAGCTCCCCAAGGTCTATGAACCTCTTCCTCGGATGCTTCAACTCCAATATGAACGGCCTCCCAGTCCCTACAACTCTCGCATCCACGTCCTCCCTCCCAGCCCCATGAAACTTGTATTCAAGGGCCTCGAACATCTCGAGGGCAGGCTCCCCAACTATCTCGCTAACAGACTCGGGATACTCCCGGCCAGTGTAGTTACAGTGTTCGCATCCCTTTCCCCAGCAGTGCCTACAATACCAGACCGTCTGGGGTATGTATTTCTGGAGCTTTCTGTAGTATCCCTTGATGAATACGGGGTTTACCTGGAGCGTGTAGTCCTCGTTGAATAGGTCTACTAGGATTACTATCTGGGGTGTCTGATACTCCACCTCTGCGTTGAATCTCTGCCTAATTATTCTCCCTATCTCCCTCGTTATGTCTCCCTTGATGTCCTCTCCCGTCTCTATCTCGAACTCCGCTCTCAGCCTATCCTCCCTCTCCCTTACCTCTGCTGGAACCCTGGCGCCCACCACGAAGTTGCTGAACTCGTATCCACTCAGCTCCTCGATTATCTTCTCGGCCAGCCTCCTGAACCTCTGCTTCGACAGAACTCCACCGCAGATACCGCACTGCTGGGGTTCAGGCGGCTCCACCCCTATCCTCTCAAGGGTCTCGGAGGCAGGCTTGTATCCGCTCCTCGCCAACATCGTCAGGTCTTCCCGGCTCTCCTCAACCCCCTTCAGGTGGGCCTCCATGAGGAGCATCGCTTTAATCGCCCTACCCCTCTCCTGGTTGCTCAGGCCATGGCCTACTGCGGCGAACTGCCTGCCTATACAGTAGTCGCATAGAGGGTGTCGGGAGAGTATCTGCGAGGCCTTCCTCAAGACCTTCTCAGCAACCTCCATCCCAAGCCCCCCGAGGACTTATTCAGGTTTTGTAGAGTTGGCGGAGAATCTTCTGGGGTGAGCGTTTAGCCGTCTTCATGAGCTTCTTGGTCATCTTATATTGCTTTATCAGGGTCTTAACATCCCTCTCGGAGACACCTGCCCCACGGGCTATCCTCCTTATCCTCGAGGAGTTCAGTATATGTGGGTCCCGCCTCTCCTCCTCCGTCATAGAGAGTATTATGGCGTGCCATCTATCTATCTGTCTCTCAGCCTGCTCGGCGGCCTCGCTCGGTATCTCGGCCATACCCGGTATGGGGAGCTTTGAGAGGAGCTTGGAGAGGGGTCCGGCCTTACGCATCTCCTTCAACTGATTAACGAACTGCTCCAGGGTGAACTCGCCCTTAAGGAATGCCTGCGCCTGGCTCTCGCTAACCTTTACCTCGGCGAGCCTAATCTTCTCCAGCAGGCCCTCGATGTCTCCGAGGCCCAAGAGCCTCCCAACATAGCGTTTGGGGTCGAAGAGCTCTATGTCATCTATCCTCTCACCTGTTCCGAGGAACTTTATCCTCGCTCCTGTGGCCGCTATGGCTGAGAGTGCTCCTCCACCCTTCGCCGAGGTGTCCATCTTGGTTAGGATTATGGAGCCTATCTTCGTTGCCTCGTGGAATGCCTTGGCATGCGCTCCAGCCTGCTGGCCTATGGTCGCATCTATAATCAGGATTACCTCGTCGGGCTTCACGGCCCTCTCCATGCTCCTCATCTCCTCCATCAAGTCCTCCTGACTCCTATGCCTACCAGCCGTGTCAATCAGAACAACATCAACTCCATCCTTGGAGAGGTTCTCGACACCATGCCTCGCTATCGCCACCGCATCGCCGCCATCCTCCCAATAGAGCTTGACATCAAGGCCGGAGAGAAGCTGCTGGAGCTGCTCCCTGGCGCCAGGCCTGTAGGTGTCGGCGCATACAACCCCAACCCTGTATCCATTCTTTGCCAAGTAGTTGGCGAGCTTGGCCACGGTGGTCGTCTTACCCGTCCCCTGGATACCCACCATCATAACAACATACGGCCGCTTAACTATCTCTAGTCGTGCGGGCTCCTCGCCTAGAAGCTTGACAAGCTCCTCGTAAACCACCTTGACTATATGGTCTCTCCTTGAGATTCCCGGGGGAACCCTCTCCTCCAGGGCCCTCTTCCTTATGTTCTCCGAGAGCTTCTGGACCAGGGATACCTCCACGTCCGCCATGAGGAGGGCTCTCTGAATCCCCCTGACAAGCTCCTCCACCGTCCTCCTATCAACGCTGCTCGCAGACCTCAGCCTATCTATCGCCCTCCTCAGCATCTCTCCGAGAGACGGCATCCCCTCCAACCCAAACACCGAGACATTATAAGTCTATCTCAAGACCTGGGAAAACTCAATACATGGCTTTGGGGGTGCTGCGGTGATGAGGGTTCTCATAACGGGTTCGGAGGGCTTTGTTGGTAGGAACCTGAGGGAATACTTGGCTGGGAGGGGGTTCGAGGTCATAGGCCTGGACGTGAGGGGCGATGCGGAGATAAAGGCGGATATAACAGACCTGAAGTCCCTGAGTAAGGCGGTTGAGGGACACGGGTTCGAGGCGGTAATCCACTTGGCGGCCATAGCCAACATACCCAAGACCCTGGAAGACCCATACATGTGCTTCAGGGTGAACAGCTTCGGGACCCTGAACATGCTGGAGCTGGCCTCGAGGAAAGGTGTGGAGAGATTCATCTATGCTTCCTCGGCCAACGTTTACGGTGTCCCGGCGGAGCTTCCCGTCAGGGAGGAGACGCCCCTCAACCCCCGCACACCCTACGACTACTCGAAGGTAATCTCAGAGAAACTCGTAGAGAGCTACCACAGGCACAGGGGGCTGCCCACGGTAATCCTGAGAGCGTGGAAACTCTTCGGCAAACACGATGTCCCAACCACCGCCATCCCAAGATTCATAACAGCATGCCTGACCGGGAAACCCATAGAACTATACAACCATGGAAGGGATACGACGGACCCAACATACATAGAGAACTATTGTCAGGCCGTCGAGCTGGCTCTGACGAGGGAGGAGGCGGTAGGAGAGGCATTCAACGTGGGAACAGGGAACGAAGTGTCGATACGGGAGCTCGCCGAGATGATAAGGAGGCTCACAGGAGCCAGCAACGAGATAAAGCTCCTGCCCCCCAGAACCCCCGCCGAGTCCCAGCCCATGAGAAGCTACCCCTCAATCAAGAAAATCCAAGAAAAACTCGGATACAAACCCACCATAACCCTTGAAGAAGGACTAAAAAGAACCATCCAACACTACAAAACAAAGCTTAAGAACACCCACCAATAAACACCATCCAGAAGGGCCGGTAGATCAGCTGGGAGATCGCCCGCCTCGCACGCGGGAGGTCGCGGGTTCAAATCCCGCCCGGTCCATTTTTATTCTATGTTTTGTTTTGGTGTTTTGGGTGTTGTGGTGTGGGGGTTTATCGTTCAAGGTTTGGCCGTGGGTTGGATGTGGATGTCCTGAGGTATCTTTCCTCGCTTGGGGAGGACTTGGAGATACTTTTCTGGGACTTGGTTGGGAGTGAGGCTCACGTGGTAATGCTGGTGGAGGAGGGCCTGATTCCTTCTCACGACGGCTCCAGGATACTCGGGGTCTTGGAAGAGCTTAAGTCGATGCACAGGGAGGGTAGGCTGAAGGTCGAGGGAGAATACGAGGATGTCCACGAGTTTGTCGAGTCGTATCTTGTTGAAAGGCTTGGGGCTGATGTGGGCGGAAGGGTTCACTCGGGTAGGTCGAGGAACGACCAGGTAGCCTTGGATATGAGGCTCAGGGTGAGGGAGCTTCTCCTAGAGATATGGGAGAGGGTGCTCGGGCTCGTGGAGACCCTTCTAAGGAGGGCGGAGGAGGAGCGTGGCTCGATAATGCTAATCTACACACACCTACAGCAGGCCCAGGTAGGCCTCCTACCCCACTACCTGATGGCCGTAGCCGACCACCTGTTGAGAGACTTGGAGAGAATTAAGGGATGCTACGGGAGGGTGAACAGGTGTCCCCTAGGTGCCTCGGCGTCTGGGGGAAGCATACTGCCATTGAATAGGGGGAGGGTTGCGGAGCTACTGGGATTCGGGGGTGTTGTGGAGAACTCTTTGGACGCCGTTGGGTCGAGGGACTGGGCCTTGGAGACGGTCTCCACATGCTCCATCCTCATGACGCATCTCAGCAGGGTTGCCGAGGACCTGGTCGTATGGGCCTCGCAGGAGTTCGGATACGTTGAGCTTCCAGACGAGTTGGCCTCACCCTCAAGCATCATGCCCCACAAGAAGAATCCGGCGGCCGTGGAGCTTGTTAGGGCGAGGGCTGGCAGAGTAATCGGGAACCTAATCCATATACTCGTCTCCCTCAAGTCGGTTCCACTCGGATACAGCATAGACCTCCAGGAGACCAAGCCCCCACTCTTCGAGGCATTAAGATATACACGGGACAGCCTCCAAGTAATGGAGAAGGTGTTCTCCAAGATAGTGTTTAGGAGGGAGAGGATGCTGGAGACGGCTCTAAGCAGCTATGCACCTGCAGTAGATTTGGCTGAGGCCTTGGTGAAATACTCGGGCCTGTCTTTGAGGGAGGCCCATAGGGTTGTCGGCGAAATAGTGAGGAGGCTTGTTGAGGAAGGCGCATCCATAAGGGAGGTTACAGTAGATT
>JAHSRM010000045.1 GCA_021650775.1 Candidatus Benthortus lauensis | reverse complement strand
AGATGTGTATAAGAGACAGGGATACTGATGCTGGCTCCCAGGTCTGGGGGCGTCGGGGGGATAGCCCAGCATGTCAGGGGCCTCGTCAGGAGGCTTGAGTCCATGGGCCACAGGGTTCTCCTAATCTCGTCCGAGACCCTCCACGCACCCAGGCCACGGCTCCTCGCCAACCCAATCTACAGCCTCCTCGCAGCCCTCAGAAGCCTCAAGGGAAGATACGACGTGGCCCACGGCCACAACCTCCCCACCGCACCAGCCCTCCAACTAGCCCACGCAGAAGCCAAGATACTCACCCTCCACGGCCTCTACTCCAAGCAGGTCTCAGCCCTCCACGGAGGCGTCTTGGGAAGGGTGGCCGAGGCGGTTGAGGCGGCCGTGGCCCGGAGGTTCCAGCTCACGGCGGTGTCGGAGGAGGCGGCAAGACACTATGGGAGGATTGGGGCCAGGGTCGTCCACATACCCAACGCAGTCGAGCTATCCGAGATGCCTGGAGACCGATGGAGGATACAGAGCCCCCAGGTAACCTATCTCGGGAGGCTCTCCTGGGAGAAGGGCGTGGACCTGCTCCTAGAAGCAGTTGAGCTGGGTCTGAGGGGCCTGGTGGTGGCCGGAGACGGCCCGATGAGGGGGGAGGTGGAGAAGGCTGCGAGGAAGGGGCTGCTAAGATACCTCGGCCCACTCCCACGGGCCAGGGCGCTGAGACTCCTGGCAGGCTCGGACCTAACACTCCTACCCTCGAGGATGGAGGGCCTGAGCACGACGCTCCTAGAGGCCATGGCACTCAGGGTCCCGGTGGTTGCGACCAGGGTCGGCGGAACGGTCGAGGTCGTGAGGGACGGGGTGGAGGCCCTCCTAGTGGAGCCGAGGGCCGAGGAGATAATCGAGGCAGCCGGGAGGCTCCTAAGCGACAGGCCCCTTGCCGAGAGGCTCACGGAGAACGCCTACAGGAGGGTCAGGGAGAAGTATAGCTGGGAGAAGGTTGCCGGAAGATACCTCGAGCTCTACTTCAACATGCTCCGAAATACATAATAGGCTCCCGGGGAAACCCTCAGCCAGAATCACGCTCACTTCCGCAACGGAGGGACAAGGGATTGAGTTCAGGAGCACCCTCGGTCAAGTATGTGATAGAGGCCAGAATAGAGGTCGACGGAGTAGTGGATAGGAACGACATCGTTGGAGCGGTCTTCGGGCAGACGGAGGGACTCTTCAGCAGCGAACTCGACCTAAGGGAACTCCAGAAAGCAGGAAGGATAGGGAGAATCGAGATAACCGCCAACGTCCACGGAAACAAGACCGTGGGCAAGATAATCGTCCCCTCAAGCCTCGACAAATACTCGACAGCCCTGATAGCCGCCATGGTCGAGAGCGTGGACAGGGTAGGGCCATACCACGCCAAGGTCAAGATAGAGAGGATACAGGACGTAAGGGCTGAGAAGAGGAAGCGGATAGTGGAGAGGGCCAGAGCCATACTCTACGAGTGGGAGAGAAGCAAGATACCCGAGGACGACGTGGTCCTCAAGGAGCTTGAGGAGGCCCTGGTTAAGGCCAAAGTGGTCGAGTATGGCCCCGAGAAGCTTCCAGCCGGACCCGACGCAGAGACAGGAGAGGAGCTGATAATCGTGGAGGGAAGAGCCGACGTAATCAACCTCCTGAGACACGGATACAGGAACGTGGTGGCGGTCGAGGGCGTAAAGGTCCCCAAGAGCATACGTGACCTGGCCTCGAGGAAGAGGAAGGTGATAGCGTTCCTGGACGGAGACAGGGGAGGAGACATGATACTCAGCGAGCTCAAGAGGGCTGGGGTCAAGGTAAACCTCGTGGCGAGGGCCCCGTATGGCAAGGAGGTCGAGGAGCTGACCGGGAAGGAGATAGCCGACGCCCTCCACAAGGCGGTTCCACTCGAGGAGGCCCTGAAGCAGGCTGGAGCGATAACACGTGAGGAGGTGGCCGAGCTACCTGGAGAACTCAGGGAGGTTGCGAGGGACGTGGAGGGGAAGCTGATGGCGGTTCTCCTCGACAAGGACCTCAAGGAGGTTGCACGGGTCCCGGTCAGCGAGCTTGCCCAGAAGCTCTCGGAGGCGAGGAACTCGGTGAAATACGTGGTCTTCGACGGCGTTGTAACCCAGAGGCTCATAGACCTCATGGCTGGGGCGGAGGAGGAGGTCTACCTGATAGGTGCGAGGGTCGGCGAGATACAGAGCCCGTCCGAGAGGGTTAAGACCCTAACCCTAAGCAGCCTCACATCTGCTTGAGCGGGAGAGGATACCTGAGGAAGGCCACGACCCCGCCCAGCCCCTTAACCTTCTCCGAGGCCTCCAAGCCGTCCAGAAGAACCTGAAGCTCAACCCCCCCGGTCTCGGCCGCATCCAGGATACTTGAGAATCTCTCGTCGGCCACATGCTCCCATAGGAACCCCTCTGAGACGAGTATCTTCTCCACCGCCCCGAGCCTCCAGGCCTTCAGGACCTCCTCCAACCCCACGGCAACCCTCTCAGGGTCCCGGGCCATGACCTCGAGGAAACGCTCCACCTCCCTCGCATCCTTTAGGGGCTTAACCACCTCGGCGTATCTCTCCAGGACGCCTGACCTCATGGCCTCCCTCACGCCCTCCTCCCTCCCAACCGAGACGTAGCCTGTCCCCGAGACCTTGGCCGCCAGGTCCCTCGCCTCCCTCCTCAAGAAGCCCTGGAACTCCTCCAAGAATATCTGTGGCCCGAGCAGGATTAACTCCGCCTCACCCCTCTCCTTCAGGTAGCGCCTAAGCTCTTGGACAAGCTCCCCGAAGACCTCTCCGACAGCCTCCCCACGTGAGGCCTCCATCGACTTATCGAGCTGGGGGAACCTCTTGGAGAAGATGGTTCTCAGGCCCAGGTCCGAGAACTCTGCGGCAGCCACGCCGTCTCCATCAAGGGCGACGCAGATGAACCTACCTCCAACCCGTCCCCCCCTAAAGCTCTCGGCGAAGGCCCTAAGCTTATCGAACCTCCTCCTGCTCTGAATCGTTATCTCCTGGCCTGGCTGAGGCCTAATCGTGTGGTGTTTCCCGAGGAGGTCGAGGGGCTTGCTCTCATAGACTATTCTCCCCCTGAACCCAACCCTCCTCATGAACGGGTCCACCCACTTCTCCGAGACCTCCACCCCCAAGACCACGGAGACCCTCTCGCTGTCCATCCTCCCCGAGGCCCTCTCCCTCTTCACCTCACGCCTCGTCTCCGAGAAAACCACATCACCCACATCAACAACCCTAAACAGGTTCAGCAGGTCCAGGCCGCTCTCAGGGACGACCGAGACACTCCGCTTAACCTCGCTGACCCTCCTAACCCTCAACCCACCAACCCCCACCCGAACCCTACCCATAAATCTTAGCCGACACAGGGTTAAGGGGGATTGGCTTATAGGAGCGTGGCCTACGGTGAGGAGCGTTGGCGTCTTCTCAGGGAGCTTAGGTCCAAGGCTCTCAGGCTGATGGAGCCGCTGGTCCAGCACGGGTTCAGGCCCATAGTCTATGGGAGTATTGCGAGGGGCGACGTGAGGCCTGGAAGCGACATAGACATCTTCATACCATACCCCGTGGCCTCAACAATCCTAGAGCTCCATCTCAAGGAGCAGCCGGCCAGGAGGCTCCTAGTCCAGGCCACGCCCAGCTACATCCCCAAAGCCTACCTAGTCATAGACGAGGCCACCTCCGTGTCCTTCCCCTTAGCCAAGATGAGGGGCGAGGAACTCGAGTTCTATCGTCTCGCAGGCCAGGTTGGATACGAGGAGCTTAGGAGGGATGTGAGGGTCCCGGGGATGAGCAAGGAGCTGGTGTTGATAGTCCCGACCCGTGAGGGCCACATGGAGATTCCCGTCGAGAGGAACCTGGAGGAGGCCGCCAAGATACTTGGGGTGAACCCCACAACGCTTAGGAACAGGGTGAGGGTGCTGAAGAGGAGGAGGGAGGTTGGGAGGACAGGCGTCTACCGTGAGGTCGAGATACCCCCCGACAAGACAGTAGAGGAGGTCTTCCAGGAACTCGTGGCCCGGGACCCCGCACTCCGAAGAAGGCTGAAAACCATAGGTGAGTAGTCAAGGATTCTAAACAGAAGGGTTTTTCACGTCAAGGGCGGAGGGTTTCTTGAGGAGAGCCTTGGAGGAGGCCGAGCGACTCAAGAACGTCTTCAAGTCCCTCTCAAACGAGAAGAGGCTCAGGATACTCTCAGCCCTCTCGAAGGGTGAGAAAACCTTCACCGAGCTGATGAGGGTGAGTGGATGTGGGTCAAGCGGCGAGCTCGCATTCCACCTAGACAAACTCAGGGGACTAATCAGGAAGACCGAGAAGGGCTACGGCCTCACGGAGCTGGGAGAACGCCTAATGACAACCCTCGGAGAGATAAGCCACATAACAAACCCGGACATAGAGATACGTGAACGCCCGGCAGGGCTTCTGGCGATAACGGTTCTTGCATCCTCCACGGCTCTACTATTCCTGAACATCTTCCTTGGATTCCTCTCCATGGGTCTGGGGGGTGAGGCTGGCGAGGCGGCTCCAATACTCGTGGCCACAGCCGTATCCATCCACGCAGTCTTCCTGCTCCTCTACAAGTTCCGATACGTGATGGTTAAGCGGTATCCATACCTCATAAACCTCCCAGCCCTCGGAATGCTCCTCGGCTCACCCGACTTCACACCCGAGGAACGTGGCAGAATCTTAGAGAGAATCTTCAACATATTACCCTTCATGACCCTCTACCTCCAGGCCCTATGGACCCTAATCCTCGCCCTCATGCTCACCCAGGCATCCGAAGAAATCATAGGAATTACGGTCACGGTGGTCTCGCTGGCCCCAATCCCCCTCATAATACTCTACTACAGGAGCATCTACAAGCAGGTTAGGAGGCTTCTCGAGGGGTAAGGGATAAAACCATCGACTAACGTGGGTATGACCTGGGAGAGATGGGCGAGGACGACTACATGAAGCGGATGGTGGACGCCCTGAGAAGCGGGGCCAAGATGCTCTCCGAGCAATGCCCTGTCTGCGGAAGCCCCCTCTTCGAGATAAAGGGCCAGCTCTGGTGCCTCAAGTGCAACAAGAGGGTTGTGAAGGTTAGGGGAGAGGAGGAGGTGGGCGAGGCCCTGACCACATACATACTAAGCGAGGTCCACAGAGTCCTGGCCACAAAGATAGAGGAGACAAGCCTCCAACTCTCAAGAACCGTGAACCAGAAAGAGATACGGGAGCTAACCGAGACCCTCAACCTCCTACTAAAAGCCATGGAACAAAACCTAAAACTCAGAAAAACACTCGAGCAACAAGAGAAGCAGTGAAGAAAACCCGGGAAACAATCTGGAAAAATAATACCGAAATTAGGTTCAAGAGCATACTAAGAGAATCTCTCATGATTACCCTCAACATCATGTGAATCCAGGCTCACCTCACCTGAGAACAGTGAGGCCACATCCCATACCCACACAATAGCGTATTCGTCCAGAACCCTTCCCACGTTTAACCAATAATTGAGAATATTCTCGGTCGCCTCTCTCGGGAGCTTCGAGGCCACGGGCCGGGGCAGGTTTACAGTGGAATGAAAACAGACCCCTCTGTTTCCTTTGGAGAGGGCTTCTCCTCCAGTGGAAGGGGTGGGGTGGCTTCAATTTCCTGTGAAACATCCTCCCCACGCTCTACCAGCTCCAAAACGCCTAGAACGACGTGATTCATCCGAGGTCTCAACAGCTCCTTCACAGTCTGTGAAGTGTTCCGCCGCTCGTGGCAGCCCCAGACCCCCCAATTTCCACTCTAACCAAACAGAGCTAAAACCCCTGAGAATAAACTACAGGAAAATGTAGGAGAAGCTATTGGACTGTAGTGGGACCATGTGATTAACCATTCTCGCCCATAACCTTAAGGGGCTTCTAATGACGGGAGACAGTAGATTAGCCGATGGTTCTAAGGGGCTTCTCCAGGGGAAAGATAGGGGTCTAGGGGACCCGTTGGCCGAGGTCGTGGAGAGGGCTTTGAGTAGGCCGAGGATATTCAGGAACAGGGAGGTCATGAGGTCGGATTATGTTCCAGGCAGCCTCCCCCACAGATGGGAGCATATAAGGAGGCTCGGCGAGATACTCTCACCAGCCCTCAGGCTCTCCAGGCCCAGCAACGTCTTCATCTACGGGAAGACCGGGACAGGTAAGACCGCCGTCGTCAGGCACGTCTTCAAGAGGTTTGGGGAGGTTGCGGAGAGAGAGGGCCTCCCACTCAGCTTCGCCTACGTGAACTGCCGGATTGCTGGGACCGAGTATAGGGTCTTGGCCGAGCTCTGCGATGCGGTGGGCGTCAAGGTCCCCTTCACGGGCCTCTCCAAGGCAGAGGTCTTCAGCAGGCTTAGGAGGGGTCTCAGGGAGCAGGGAGGCCTACTCGTGGCCTGCCTAGACGAGGTGGACGCACTCGTGAAGAACTACGGCGACAACCTGCTCTATGAGCTTACCCGGGTGAACGAGGGACTGGAGGCAGGCGGCCTCAGCCTCGTAGGAGTCTCCAACGACCTCCACTTCAAGGAGCTACTCGACCCAAGAGTCCTAAGCAGCCTGAGCGAGGAGGAGCTCGTCTTCCACCCCTACACGGCCATCGAGCTCATAGACATCCTGAGCGAGAGGGCCAGGGAAGCATTCTACGAGGGGACGGTCCCAGATGAGGTGATAAGGCTATGCGCAGCCCTGGCCGCGGCCGAGCACGGTGATGCACGTAGGGCCATAGACCTGCTTCGTGTGGCTGCGGAGGTTGCGGAGAGGCGTGGGGACCCGAGGGTTGAGGAGAGGCATGTAAGGCTTGCCCAGAGCCTAATAGAGCGTGGAAGGGTCTTCGAGGCCCTCTCAACCCTCCCGCTCCACAGCAAGCTCGTCCTCGCCTCCCTCCTAATCCTCCACAGGAACGGCGTCCAGACACCCATAACAGGCGTCCTCTACCAGGCCTACAGGGAGGTCTGCGGCCTGATAGGCGTGGAGCCTCTTACGAGCAGGAGGGTCAGCGGCCTCGTCTCTGAGCTGAGCATGCTTGGAGTGGTTGAGGGAGAGGTGGTCAGCATGGGGAGGCATGGGCGGACCAAGAAGCTAAGGCTCCTGACGCCGGTCGAGGAGGTCGAGGAGGTCCTGGCAGGCGACGAGCTCCTGGAAAGCATATTAGAGCATAGGCCCTCGGTTCTCAGAGAGGTTGGGAAGAGGTAGGGATGCCTGACCCTAGGCTTAGGCGGAGGCTGGTCGAGGAGGCCCTTAGGCAGGGATACAACCTGAGTGGAGAGGCTCTCAGGAGGCTTGAGTCCCTGGAGGACCCGCTTGGAGCGCTTAGACGGGTCTTGGAGAGGCTTAGGGAGGAGGAGCCTGAGGCCATAGTGGTGGAGGAGAGGCACGTGGAGGCCACGGCCAGGGGCGGTGCGGAGGGCCATCAGCCCCAGAGAGAGCAGGCGGTAGTCCTCGTAGAGGCCCCTGAGGTTAATGTCGGCGAGGAGTTTCTGAGGGAGCATCGAATCGAGGGTAAGGCCGAGGAGTTCAGGCAATACTTCATGGACAGGTATCGGAGGCTTAGGATGATACTCGGGGAGAGGATGAGCTTCCAGTCAGTTGTGGAGGCGAGGAGGATGAGGAGGGAGCAGGAGGCAACCCTCGCCCTAATGCTCCTGGAGAAACGTGAGACCGAGAAGGCCCTGATAATCGAGGCGGAGGACGAGACGGGGATAATCAGGGTAGTCGTGCCGAGAAGGTCTCAGAAACCCTACGAGGAGGCCGTGAGAATCCTACCCGACTCTGTATTCGCAGCCAAGGTAAGGAGGATAGACAACAGCTTCATGGCCCAGGAGATACATCTACCCGACATACCCATAGCACGGGAGAACAGCGGGGGACCCGACCTAAACCTCTGCCTAATCTCCGACACCCACGTCGGAAGCAAGAAGTTCAGGAGAGACCTCTTCGAGTCGTTCCTCGACTGGATAAACAGGGGGAGGGACGGGGAGGTAAGGAGGATACGATACCTCCTGATTGCGGGAGATCTCGTGGACGGCATAGGCGTCTTCCCGGGCCAGAGATGGGAGCTGGAGGAGACCTCGGTTAAACGCCAGCTCGAGCAGGCCGCCGACCTCCTCGCAGAGATTCCAGGCCACATCAAGATAATCCTCTCGGTGGGGAACCACGAGCCTGTTGAGAAGGCCCTGCCCCAGCCACCCCTCCAAGGAGAATACCGTGAAGCAGTCCTCAGGAGACGTGAGGTAATCTTGGTGGGGAACCCGGCCAGGGTCGAGATAGGTGGGAGGAGCATACTCATGTATCATGGCCAGGGGCTGGACGACGTCATACAGGCCCTCCCCGACATATCATACAACACGCTCCAAGAGGATGTGGGGAAGCTTCTCAGAACCCTGATACGGCACCGCCACCTCTCACCCGTCTACGGCGAGAACACACCCATCCTCCCCCTCCCCAGAGACTACCTGGTGATTGAGGAGCCGCCCCACATACTCCACACAGGCCACATCCACGTAGCCCACGCCGAGAACTACCGTGGAGTCAGGCTAATCAACACGGGTGCATGGCAGGAGCAGACAAGCTACCAGAAGAGCGTGGGCCTCCAGCCAACGGTCGGGACCATGGCGCTCGTGAACCTGGGGACCCTGGAGGTGAAGCTGAGGAGGTTTACGTAGCCTGCCTGAACCTGATCTCGACCCTCACGGTATCCGGCTTTATCTTCTGGAACGGCCTCCCCGCACCCTCATAGAACTTGGTGAAGAACTCGTAGAGGTGGAGCCTGAGGGCCTGGATGAAGGCCATCATACCCTCCAGGGCCATGATTCCCAGGTTCCCTATGATTAGTATAGGTATGGAGGCCGGGCCTAGTGCGTCCCAAGTGGTGTTGAGGAGCATGAGGAGGGCGACGTGGACGAGGAGTAGGACGGTTAGCCTCACGTAGCTCAGGGTGTTGGACATGAAGTGGATTATGTTCTCCAGGACCTCCAGAAGCCCCATCCCCAGGTATCCTATCAGCGTCCCCCTAATCTTGCCGATAACGGCGGCTACGGCCCTTCCCAGCACGAGGACCAAGAGGCTTGCCACCACTCCTCCGATGGCTATGGGGCCGAGGGTCTTGACGGGTATTCCGAGGAGGGGCACGGGGTTCTCGGAGGTCATTATCCCGGCCATGTCTCCTGCTCCGAGGAAGCTTAGGGCGAAGAGTATCCCGAAGATATACATGGTTATGGTTGGGAGCTTGACGAGGAACGCCTCCACCTTGTCGTGGCCCAGGGCCTTCCTAAACCCTAACACGTAGCCCAGGATGAGGTGGATTATGCCCATGAAGAAGGTGAACTGCATGAGCTTGAGGACCTCCTTCATCTCGAACTCGTGGTCTGCTACAAGGTGGAGGACCTCGGGGCTTCCGATTAGTTTCCCGACCTTGAATCCGAATGCTTCTCCGAGTAAGAATCCACCGATTGCCGAGGCCACGCCAAGTATCGTTAGGAGCTTGGCCCACTCCTTGAGCCTCTCCGAGACCCTCCTATACATAATGTATCCGAAGATGGCTATGACGAGGCCTTGGCCCAGGTCTGCGAACATTATCCCGTAGAAGATGGAGAAGAAGATGGAGACGATGGGCGTGGGGTCGGGTTCCCCGTAGCTCGGGATACCCTGTATCTCGGTAATCTTCTCGAATCCCTTGACCACGCCCTTGTTGTTTAGGAGGGTTGGGGCGTCGCTGTGGCCGTGGTGGCCTCCGTGGCCCGGCTTCTCCATGAACACAGCATACTTTCCGTCGAACCTCCTCCTGAACTCCTCACCCATCTCCTCGGGGATGTATCCAGAGATTATCTTGAAGCGTTTGAACCCTCCCGAGGCCCCAAGCCTCCTGAAAATCTCCTCAAGTATCTTGGCCGCCTCACGGTAGGAGAGGAGCTTCCCACCATACTTTACACGGAGTTCATCGAGCTTCTTCTCGGCCTCGGCGACCCTGGCCTCGGCCTCCCTCAGCCTCTCCTCAACCACACGATATGCCTCCTGCAGGTTCTGGGGATATTGGCTCGGTATCTGGAAGGGCCTGACGCCGAATCCGTGGAGAACCCTCTCAACTCTGAACCTGTCCTCCCTCCTAGAGGCTATCAGAAGTGCGGCGAAGCCCTCGCCCACATCCACGTAGGAGACCCCTGCCTCGGGTAGGCTTCTCCTAATCTCCTCCAAGTCCCGCTTCTGGACCAGGGCCAGGGTTACGTAGAATCTCCTGAACTCTTGGAGTGCCTTGAGGTCTATGCCCGTGTCTCTTAGGAGTCTGAGGGCTTGGTGGAGGGGCTTAAGCTCCGATAATGTGTCCCTTGCGTTCCTCAGCTCCCTCCTAAGCCTCCCTGCCTCCTCAAGGATGGGCCTAACCCTTCCCTCCAGGTCCTCCACAAGCTCCCTAAGCTCCTCGGCCTCGAGGGTCTCCTTCTCAACCCTGTATCCACGGAGTATCTGGTCTATCACTCCCTGGCTCTCCTCGACACCCAGCTCCCTTATCAGGGCGTCGAGCTCCACCCCAATCCTCCTAACCCTCTCATACCCGTCCCTGAGCCTCTCATCGACCTCTCCCCCGCCCTCCGCATGAAACCACTCAAACCCATAGATCTCCCTGACCGCCTCCTCGACCCTGTGGCCCGGGACGATCACCGAGACCTTGAGGAGCCTCGAGACCCCCAAGAGGGAACCCTCAGGAAGCCCAGCCCAGAAACCATCATATAAGGTTTCATTAAGGTTTAAATCGGCTTCAGGGAGCCTTCTATGGGCATGAGGGTCGTAGCGGTCGGCTCAAGGCCCTTCGTGGCGGGCTTCAGGCTCGCAGGTGCGTCGGGGATAGAGGTCGATTCACCTGAGTCGCTTCTACGTGAGACCCGGAGGCTCGTGAAGTCACGGGACATAGGCCTGATACTCCTGGACGAAACCCTCTCCATCAAGGTTAGGCAGGAGATAAGCAGGATAAGGGCCGAGCACCCCACACCCATAATCTACGAGGTCCCGGGGCCTGGGAGCAGGCTCGAGCCAGTAAACTACCGTGATATCCTGAGGCAGATTCTAGGCGTCTAGCCCTGGGGAAATCCTTTAAGGGCGGGTTGTCGGTCTTGGCTTGCCTATGAGGGGTCTCTCGAGGGTTCTCGACGACGTTGCCTCGGAGGTTCTCAGGGAGTGCGAGTCCATCATAAGCAGGGGCTTGAGCGATGCAGAGGCTATAGTTGAGCGTGAGAAGAAGGCGGTCCTGGAGAGGGCTGAGGCCCTGATTTACCAGGCTGAGCGTGAGGAGGAGACGATTAG
>JAHSRM010000094.1 GCA_021650775.1 Candidatus Benthortus lauensis | reverse complement strand
TCCACGGCCCTTACATGCCTTTCCTCAAGCTCTCCCAGAATCCTCCCGACATCCCTCTCCCTCCCACGGGCAGCCTTCTCAACGAGCGTGAAGAGGGTGTCGGTTACGCCGTTCATGGCAGAGCAGACAACCATCACCTCGTTCTCGTCTAAGTGGCTCTTCACGAGCTCGGCCGCCCGCCTAATCCTTTCACCGTCTCCGAGCGAGGTCCCCCCAAACTTCATCACGAGCCTCATGTGACGCCGCCCCCCGCCATGAACTTCTTAACCTGTATTAAGTCTCTTAGGATGGCTGTAGCGGTCTCTCGTCCACCTGCTCCCCTACCGGTTATTATGTGTCTTCCGGAGTTCTCGGTCTGGAAGGCCACAGCATTCATTGCGTATCTGACGGCTAGGGGGTCGTCCACCTTGATTCTGGTCGGCTCAACCCTTAGCCCTCCATCTACCTTCCCTATCAGCCTTATGGTCTCTCCCCTCCTCTTTGCGTCTTCAATCTCCCTTCCATCCAACCCTTCTATGCCCCTTATCTCCACGTCCTCCAGGGTTGCCCTTATCCCGAGGACTTCGTTGGCGAGTATGACGAGCTTGGCCGCTGTATCGTATCCTTTTATGTCGAGTGAGGGGTCTCTCTCTGCGTATCCCTTCTCCTGAGCCTCCCTGAGCGCCTCCTGGAACCCCAGGCCCTCCTCCATCCTCGTTAGAATATAGTTGGTGGTCCCGTTCAGGATCCCCTCCACCCTAACCACCCTATCACCCATGGCACACTGCCTCGCAAACTCGATTACAGGCATCCCCCCGCCCACACTCCCACTGAACCTGAGAACCACGCCCCTATACTCCGCAAGCTCCTTGAGTGCTGGTAGGGCGAGGGCCAGGGGCCCCTTATTGACGGTTATGGTGTGGAGCCTCATGGTTATGGCCTTCTTAAGGTATGTGTAGCTCGGCTCGCCGTCCCTGAGGTTCGTGGGCAGGGCATCTATGAAAACGTCTGCCTCCACGTCATCAAGGATGGATAAGGTGTCTATCCCTGGCTTGCCGCAGCCTGGATACCCTGCCACCGTTCCCTTCAACCGCTTTGACTCGAGGGCCTTCAGAGGGTTTAGGCCGTTCTCGGAGACCGCTGCACCACCCTTATCAACTATGGCCACGAATCTGAGGCTCATCCCGTATCTCCTGACAAGCTCCTCCGATTGCTCCGAGACTATCTCGAGGAGGCTTCGACCGACCACGCCGAACCCTGCAAGCACAATCCTCAAGGAACCCGGCACCTCAGAGACGGTGCTTCTCCTCCGCCGAGGTATGGCCAGGAATTTAAGGATTGATGTTAGATTTATGGATAAGCAGGGTCTCCAAGGTGGGTGGAGTTGAGTTTCTGGGAGCTATTGACCGGGTTTCTCGCAGGCATGGTTCAGGGTGCGGCGGAGTGGCTTCCAATCAGCAGTAAAACCCTCCTCATAATAATCTTCCTCAACCTCGGCCTCCCACCAGGCCAATCATACCTACTCGGGCTACTCCTGAACGGGGCGACGTCCCTGGCGGCCATAATGTATTTTCGCCGTGAGATTCTCGGGATGCTACGCCTGGAGGAGGATTATCGTGGGATTCTCTACTTCATAGTTGCGTCGATTCCGGTGACGGGCGTGGTCGCCGTCCCCCTCTCTATGCTGACCCTGGAGTCTATTGGCTCTGGGAGGGAGATGATGGCCCTCATGGGTGTATTGTTGATATTTACGGGCCTCATGGCTTGGAGGAGTAGGTCGCTGGGAAGGGGCATGGGGAGGGTTCCTTCTATTAGGGATGGCGTGCTGGTTGGGGCAGCCCAAGGGTTCTCATCGCTCCCAGGAATAAGTAGAAGTGGGGTAACCCTGCTTACCCTCCTATCTCTTGGATATAATCCTAGGCAGGCTCTTATGCTGAGCTTCCTCATGGGGATACCTGCAACGATTGGGGGAAGCATATACTCCCTCATGGTAAGCTTCCCGTCATCTCCGCTAGACATGAACATAGTCATCCCAGGGTTCATAGCAGCCATACTCACCTCCATACCCACAATACACACACTAATCAGCATAGCCTCTAAAATCCATGCACACATCTTTACATGGATTCTCGCAGCACTAACATTGGCTACTGCGATGCTTGTTTAGCCGTGTTCCTCCAAGTATTTCAGGAGGCTTCTCAGGATTTTTTCATGTTTTCTCTCGTCGTCCTCTATTGCGTCGAGGAGTATCTTCACTATCTCGTGTGAGAGCTTGTCTTTTATGTTGTCGAGGCTGTGGACGTGGGCGGTTTCCTCGGTCTCTATTAGCCTCTTGAGAACCTCCTTCTCAGGCAGGTCTATTACGGGCTCTTCTCCCCACTCTATCATCCTGCCTATCATGTCTATTATGTCTGCGTGTCTTATGCTGTCGCTTGCGATTATTCTGAAGAGCATCTGGGCTACATGGCTCTCCAGCCTGCCTGCAACCCTCATAAACTCCATGGCGGCCTCCTGCTCTGCCTGAAGCCTCTTCCTAAGACTGTTTAACACAACCTCGACATCCGCCCTACGGCTTAACTCGCTTCTATAACTCTCCCTGCCAGGCTCCATCCGGTTTATGACCTCGAATGCTAGGTCGTAGAGCTTGGCCTCTGAGAAGACCTCGCCGTTCTCCAGGCTCTTCTCAAGAAACTTCTCCACAATCTCCCTAGCCTCACTCCTCTCGAGAATCCTCAGGGCCTTATCGGCCCTCCTACCCTGAATATACAGGGTTATGGCAGCGGGGCTAACACCCAGAATCTCCGCAATCTCCCTATTACTATACCCCCTCTCCGACAACCTCTTGGCGAGATACGCCCTGATACCAGGTATGAGGGAGCCTGGCCTCATCAACCCTTCTTTACAGTGTTAATACAACAATATGAGGTTATATATTGTCGGCAATCATCTTAAATAAGGTTTCTTCAATAATTCGTGTTGGATGGATGAGGCTGCTGGAGGAGAGGTCAAGGAAGCGGAGGTAGTCATGCTTCTCTCCGCCTTGGCTATGGAGGAGCCTCAGAGAGAGCTTAAGCCAGAGTATAAGGCTGGGGTAGGGGTCGTGTATGAGGTCTCGGGGATAAATGTGCCAGCCGACAAGATGAAGATAGCCGAGGAGAAGGGGCTGCTTGAACCCCTAAAGGAGTCCTCCTTCGCAGCCTGCCCGAGATGTGGAAGCCTGATACTAAAAATCATGCTGAAGTGCCCCAACTGCCAAGGCCAAAGCCTCATCAAGTCGGATATACTGGTCCACTATGAATGCGGGTTCTCGGCGCCTGTCGAGGAATTCCATCAAAGGGAGGGGAGATACCTCTGCCCGAGATGTAGGAAGGAGCTTAAAAGAGTCGGGATAGACTATGGGAGACCCGGGATAGGGTTCAAGTGCCAGATATGCGGCCAAGTCTTCCAATACCCCATGGTCGTATTATCATGCGATAATGGCCACGAGTTTAGAATAGATGAGGTGGAGTTGAAGCACTACCCCTCATACAGGTTAAGCAGCCAACTAAAAATCATGCGTAGAATATACGACCTGCTGTCAATCGCACGAACCCGGCTAAGGTTTAAGGGGATTGAGAGCGAGCTTCTGGCCAAGGTGAAGGGCAAGAGCTCCATGAACCACATCATACCGCTATTCGTGAGAACAAACCCGCCCATAATAGTGGACTTCATACTGGATGAGAAGACCTTTGAGACCCAGATGCTTCAAACACTGGTAAAGCTGATGGACCTTGACGTTAAGGCGATACTCGTGGTCAAGCCGTTTATGGAGGATAAGATTCGTAGGTTGATTAACCCCGAGAGGGTCAGGGTGCTATCCGTGGCGAATGAGTATGACATCCCGGACCTGGTCATCTCAGAGGTGCTATCTATTGCGGAGCCATAAGAGGAAGATAATCTTCCTATCAATAGTCCTCCTCATAGGATTGCTGGCATGGCTTACGCCAAGACCCCTCATAATAACCCTCGCATACACAATAACAATAATCTATACTGCGTGGGGAATCTACAACGTCATCATATTCGTCTCAGGCCTCAATCCGCCCCTCAAGCCGGGGACAGCCTTGGAGAACTACCCGAAGATATCCGTGATAATCCCTGCGAGGAACGAGCCCATATTGGGTAGAACCATAGAGGTCTGCCTCCATCACGTTGAGTATCCCTTGGATAAGAAGGAGATAATAGTCGTCACCGATGACCCTGTTGGAGAGAGGATAGCGTTCTGGTATCAGCAAAGGTATCCGAGGCAGGTTAAGCTTCTCGCCAGAAGAAAACTATTCCCCACCAAGCCGAGCGCCCTTAATGACGCACTACAGCTGGCCACGGGAGATATAATAGCAATAATTGATGTAGAGGATATACCTGATAGAGACGTCTTCCTTAAGGCGGCTTCAGCCCTCACCAAACATGGATACCATGCGGCGCAGGTCATCCTAAGGATAAGCAACCAAGACGACTCGTGGTTAACCAGAATATTTGCGATGGAGTATGCTGGATGGTTTAGAATAATGTTGAATGGGAGGGCTAGGCTCGGCACCTACACACCCCTCGGAGGAACAGGCAACTACTTTCTCCGGGATGCCGTTACATCGGTTGGCGGATGGGATGCTACAAACCTGGCCGAGGATGCGGAGATAGGTGTTAGGTTGGCCATATCTGGGCGCAGGGTGGCGGTTATAGATGCTAGGCACTGGGAGGAGGCTCCCACGACCTTCAAGGCATGGCTGAGGCAGAGGACCAGGTGGTTTAGGGGGTGGCTTCAAAGTCTCTGGAAATACATGGAGGTAATCGTGAACCCGCTTGGCGTAAAGCTTCTGGGCCTAACAGGGCTGATAAACGTGGCCTTCATGCTGGTAAACCCAATCATACTAATCCTTAACTGGGTTGCCTACGGATTAACCATCCTATGGGTTCTAGATTTCTTGGGAGTCGCCGGCGGGGTGATGACCAACGTATTTCCAATATGGTCCCTGATTCCCCTGACACTTAACCCGCTCTACTATTACATAGCGGTTAAGGGGGCTGAGATGGAGGGGATTAAGGGGAACCTACGCTATCTACCCCACATGCTCGTATACCTCAACCTGATGCTCCCCCTAGCCGCTGTCAGGGCCTTTTACCAGGAAATCTTTAAGCCGGTCTTTTGGGAGAAGACGGAGCATCCTGGGCTGGGTGTGAGGTGGGCGGTGGCCGAGGGAAGGTGAATATCCGTGGATTCCCGTGTTGAAGGAGGGAAAAGCCTATTACTGCTCCAGTTCTGTTAAATAGGGATGTATGAGGACCTGATTGGTTTTGCGGTGGATTATGCCCAGAGGCTTGGAGCGAACTATGCGGAGGCCAGGTTTCAGCGTGACATCCGTGAGGAGATTATCCTGAAGAACGGTGTCCCAGAAGTCTCGGCACGCACGGTCTCCAGGGGGGTCGCCGTCAGGGTTCTAGTCGGAAACTCGATGGGCTTCGCATCCACAAGCGAGTTAAGGAAACCAGATATACGGAGAATCGTTAAGGACGCAGTAGCCATGGCTCGAGCCGCATCCAAGATAGTGTCCAGGGGCGTCTTGATGGGTGAGGGAGAGCTTGGGAGGGACAAGGTGGTCGTCAAGCCCAGGATAAGATTCGACTCGGTTGACTTGGATGCCAAGACCGAGTATCTTAGGGAGGCGGATAAGGCCGCTGTGGAGGCGTGTGAGAGGATGGGTGTGAAGCTTCCCTCGAGGCTTATAGAGGTCGGTAGATGGGACACGGAGAAGCTTGTGATTACGAGCGATGGAGCCGAGATATACCAGAGCATCCCCAGGACCACGCTGGACTACTTCATCACGGCCTTCGACGCCCAGAAGGGAAGCGTCCAGAGGTTCGAGAACCTCGGTGAGTCGAGGGGTTGGGAGGCTGCAGAGCAGTGGAACCTCCCCGAGAGGATAGGCGGCGAGGCAGGGACCCTGGCCAAGATACTCCTCGAGGCCGTGGAGCCTCCGAAGGAGGAGGTAGATGTTGTGGTCGGCTCAGAGATAGTGGCGTTGTCGTGCCATGAGTCTGCTGGTCATCCAGGGGAGGCCGACAGGGTTCTCGGGAGGGAGGCCGCCCAAGCCGGTGAGAGCTACATCAAGCATGAGGGCCTGGGGTCGAGGATAGGCTCTGAGGTGGTAACAGTGGTGGATGACCCGACACTCCCCAAGTCCTTCGGCTTCTACCTCTATGACGAGGAGGGTGTGAAGGCGAGGGAGAGGAAGCTGATAGAGAACGGGGTCCTGAAGGAGCTGCTGCACAACAGGGAGACGGCGGCGGTCTTTGAGGTCGAGAGCAACGGCTCGGCTAGAGCAAACGGATACGATGTGGAGCCGATAGTCAGGATGGCGAACACATACATGAAGCCGGGGGACCACAGCCTCCAAGAGCTAATCGAGGACATAGACCACGGGGTCTACATCAAGAGCTACCAGGAATGGAACATAGACGACCTAAGGTGGAACCAGAGATACGTGGGCGTGGAGGCATACCTAATCAGGAACGGCAGGCTGGAGGGACTCGTGAGGGACCCGGTCCTAGAGCTAACGACCAGGTCATTCTACTCATCCATAGACGCCGTGGGCAAGGAACTCCAATTCTATGCAGGATACTGCGGCAAGGGAGACCCGATGCAGGCTATCCCCGTATGGTTCGGCGGACCCCCTGTAAGACTAAGGTCGGTTAGGCTTGGGAGGAGGACAGCATAAGCATGGTTGAGCAGGTCTTCACCTCCAAGGCGCCTAGACCCGTCGGCCCATACTCCCAGGCGGTTAAGGCGGGTAAAACACTCTACGTATCTGGCATGGTTCCCATAGACCCTGAGACCGGGAAGATTGTGGGAGGGGATGTTAGGAGTCAGGTTAGGAGGGTCTTGGAGAACATCAAGGCGGTATTGGAGGAGGCTGGATACAGCCTAAGGGATGTCGTGAGGGTCGGGGTCTATCTCCGAAACCCCGAGGACTTCAAGGCCATGAACGAGGTCTACGAGGAGTATTTCCGGGACATTAAGCCTGCGAGGACGACTGTGGTGGCCAGCCCGCCGATAAAGGAGGCGCTGGTAGAGATAGAGGTAGTCGCCTACCGTGATTGAATTCTCCCTAAGAGTGCCTCGAATGGGTGGAGCGTCCTGACGCCTGCGTGATGGCTTATCTGGAGCCTGCATGTCTCGCTCTGGGAGACGACGGGGACATCGGCGCCCCTAATCTTGGAGAAGAGCCTCGACCCCACGTCTAAAGCCTCCTCATAATGCTCCCTCATCATACCCCACATGCCGGCAATCCCGCAGCACTCCTCTCGAACCTCGACACTGTATCCAGCGGACTCGAGCAGCCCGATTATCAGCCCGCTCATGCCCGTAGCCTTGGAGAAGCAGCTCGAGTGGTAGATTAGCCTCCCCCGACCTTCCCTGAATCTTATCCGCCCACCATCCACCTCCTCCCGGATTATCTCCAGGACGTCCACCGTGTTCTCGGCGACAACCCTCGAGTCCTCGTCTCCAAGAAGCTCAGGGTAATCCCTCTTAAGGGCCAGGTAGGCCGCAGGGGAGCTAGTGAGTATCCTTGCCCCACGTTCAACCTCCCTAAGGAGGGAGGAGACATTGAATCTGGCTACCTGCTTCGCCTCCTCCAATAACCCCTCCTCAAGCAAGGGTGTGCCAGCCTCCCTCTGGACGGGAGCATAAACGGAGTATCCCAGCCTCTCCAGGAACCCAGCCACCCTTAATCCCAGCCCCGATTCATGATAGTTCGTGAAGATGTCTATGAAGTATGCGAGGGGTCTTCCTTGGCCGGGCGACTGCTTAATCATGGACTCGAGCGGCGGGGAGAATCTTGGGAATGGTGCCCTGGAGTCTATCCCTGCTAGGGTCTGGAGGATGCGTCTCCCGAGCCTGCTCCCTAGGATGAGATTGGATAACCTGTGGATTCTCGAGGCCGTCTTCTCGATGGCTCCGTAATGTTTCAGCATCAGCCTAAGTCTACCGCCTCCTCCGCCCAGGCTCCTGACCCTCCACATTAGTTGGGGTATCCTGACTCCTGCGGGGCAGACCTCTAGGCACCTCCTACACCCGAAGCATAGGTCTATGAGCCTCCGGAACTCTCTGTCAAGGGGGTTTATCGTGGAGGATTTCCTCAGGATTGATTGGAGCATGACTAGTCTTCCCCGTGAGGTCTTGGAGGCCATGTAGGAGAACGAGGCGTTGGATGTGGGGCAGACGCTATTACAGAAGCCGCATCTTATACATCTCAGTATGTCCTCCGAGTATTCTCCCAGCCCCTCCCACAAGACATCCACTCAACCAATCACCTCATCCACGTCAAACATTATCCCAGGTGAGAGGATGCAGTTTGGGTCAATCATGCGTTTCACTTTTAGTAGGAGGTCGTATGCCTCGGGATGCTGGAGCCTTAGGAACTTCTTCTTCTCGGTCCCTATCCCATGCTCGGCGGAGACCGCTCCCCCAACGGATATGGCGTAGAGACTGTATTCATCATTCGCTTCGTGAAGCTTCCTTAGAACCTCATCCCCCCTCTCCTCGGCGCACCAATGAGCATGTATGTTCCCATCCCCGAAGTGTCCGATACAATATACCTTGACACCATGCCTATCACCTATCTCGTATGCTTTCTCAACGGCCTCCGCGAGCCTGGATAACGGGACTATTATGTCGCTTATCACGAGTGTTTTGGCGAGCCTTAGGGTTGCTGGATACGCTCCCCTCCTCGCATCCCAGAGCCTCTTCCTAGACGCCTCGTCCTCCGCCTCCATTATCCCGAATCCCCCATGCTCACGGATAATGTCCCTGACCCTGCTCAGGGTCTCCCTAACCGCACTCCTAGTCCCATGGCTCTCCACAAGTATCATGGCCCCAGCCTCTGGGAAACCTAGTCCCTTGAACTCCGAGACAGCCCTGGTCATCCATCCGTCCATGAACTCCAGAGCCGCAACATCAAGACCCCTCCTGACTATATGGTATATGGTCTCTGTGGCGAGTCTTATGGATGGGAAGAATGCTGCGATGGTCTCGGCGTGCTCGGGCAGGGTTCTGAGGCGGAGGGTTATCTCGGTGAAGACCCCGAGGGTTCCCTGGGACCCCACCATCATCTTGACCAGGTCGTATCCCGTCGAATACTTGAATGTGTGGAACCCGACCCTCCTGAGAGAGCCGTCAGGGAAAGCAGCCTGGAAACCCAGAACGTAATCCCTCGTGGTCCCATACTTCACGGCCTTCAGCCCCGAGGCATTGCAGGCAACCATGCCGCCTATGGTGCAGTAAGATGCGCTTGCGGGGTCGGGTGGGAAGAAGAGTCCATGGCTCTCCAGCTCCTTGTTTAGCCTCTCGTAGATTAGCCCAGGCTGAACCCGAACCTGCATGTCCCGGTCCATGACCTCGATTATCCTATTCATCTTGACGGTGCTGATTAGGACACCTCCATGGATTGGCGTGGTCCCCGAGAGCCCTGTGCCTCCTCCACGTGTATAGACGGGTATCCTCCTCTCATTGCAGTATCGGAGTATCTGGGAGACCTGCTCAGGCTCCTCGGGCCACACAACGACCTCAGGCTTATGGAACCCCCCCTGATAAGCATCTATAGAGTTTGCTATCAGCTCCTCCTCACGTGTGCTTAGGTTACGGGAGCCGAGAAGCCCCTCCAGGAAATCCAAGTCATTCTCCGACACCCTGCTAAAATACCTCATATCTCCAGGGTTTAGCGGAGCACGCCCACTAAAAGCATTACCCGATAACGTGCCTCGATAACCCTTTAAGTTAAAATGCCGGGAGGTTTAGCTTTTAGGGAGAGTATGGACGAGGACTTGGAGCTGAGGATGCTGAGGTATAGGATGATGAGGAAGCTTATGGAGGCCGCCAGGAGGGAGGAGAGGGGCAGGGAGGCTGCGGAAGACCCTGTTGAGACCCTTAGGAAACACCTGGTCGATAGGGGGGAGGAGGTGCTGGACGCAGCCCTCCAACAATACCCGGAGCTCGCCAAGAGGGTTGCGGCCCTACTCGCATCCAAGGTGGCTTCAGGTCAGCTCAAGGAAATATCCGGGGCGGAGCTACTATCCCTCTTCGAGTATCTGGGAGCTAGAGTCAGGCTCGAGACCTCCATAAAGTATTACAAGAAGGGGGAATACAAATCCATAAGGGATATGCTCAAATAATATTCTGGGCTGGGGGTGTTGATGGGGTTATGTCGGAGGAGTATGAGGTCCCCATGGACCTACTTTATAGCCGTGA
>JAHSRM010000108.1 GCA_021650775.1 Candidatus Benthortus lauensis | reverse complement strand
CACCCCAAGACTACCCCCTCCCCAACCCAGAGGAAGAAACACAGAGGGCGGAGGAGAACCCCCAGCCAGCACACGCAGAAGAGCCGACGAAGACGGAGGAGCAGGAGAGGGAGGCGGAGAAACCCGGGGAAGAGGAGGCCGCCGGGGAGGAAGAGGAGGAACCCCAGATAGAGCTAATAGAGGAGCCCGCAACCCCTCCCCCAAGCCTCCAACCCATCCTCCAAACAGCCCAAAACCTCCAAAAAGAACTCCAAAAACTCCAAACCCTCCTAAAACACCCCAAAAAAGTTAATTAAACCCACAGCAAAAAACACAGACAGACCCGCGGTAGCTCAGCCTGGTAGAGCGTCCGGCTGTAGCCACGCCCCCAAAGGGCGTCGGCCACACCTACCAGGCAGACACCGGATGGTCGGGTGTTCAAATCACCCCCGCGGGACCAATTTTGATAATTTTTTTATTCAATTCTACGGCTGCGGAAATGTCGTGTGGTAATACCCTTAAAACCATTTTTCCATCCGAATAAACAAATTAACTAAATACTCTGGAGGATGTTTATATACCGTAAAGACGCTTGAAATCATGTCCCTAATTTTGTTAAATATCTCCTGAGGAAAAGGTGGGCAGAGGAAATATTGCTTAAATTCAACCACATAGCCACCTTGTCTTCTGAGATAATCAAAGGACATTGGATGAGGTTTTCTAGCTACAAAAACCGGCCGTAAATTAAGCTCCCTACATATTTCAATTAATTGAAATACACTTTCATTTCTTGGATAATCAAGTGTATTCTTAACTTGAATACCAACAAAAATATCTTTGTCATGTAACTTTGCTATAAAATCTAAATCCGCAGGTCTTCCAGGACCAAGACTTCTTCTGTAAACTTTTCCATTAAAGTAGTAACTATCTTTTGCAACAATAGTATAACCAGCTAATATCATCGCCTGTTCAACCAAATATTCAGCATAGTCATTATAACGGACACCTTTCATCTCAAATTCTCTTTTATAATTAGAATAAAATTCTACTAGTTTTCTTTTTTCATCGGCTATTTTTTCTACAGAATTCCAGTCCAAATTAGTTATGTAGAACCATCTGTTTCCCCACATCATTTTATCATTAAGTTTCCCTTTAGATACCATATCGTCTAGAATATGATAAGTCTTATCATGAGAACATTCGTCTTCCATATTAATTTGCATCTCTCTCAAATAAGCAACTTTTTTAGCCCTCAAAACTTCGAGAATCCTTTCCTCTAATAATTGTTCCTGTCCTAGTCTATTTATTTCATCAACTGGAATTAAATATCTTCCACCTTCATCTTTAATCGCTTTAATTTTTCTTAAATAAATCCATCGTTGTATAGTCCTAATACTAACACGTAAAATTTTCGCAGCTTCTTTTGTTGTATAAGCCTCTTTTTTCAAATTGCTAAATATAAAAAGCTAATAAATATATAATCTTTTCTTTTTATGCTATTATGCAGTTTTCTGTTCTTTTGTTTCGTGGGTTGATGAAGATTTTCCTTCTCATGTTATTTTGATTGCGTGGGTTAATGCTTCTTCTATGATTACGCTTCTTTTTCTTCTTTCCTCGAATCCTTCTTAGTTAGGGGGATGATGTGAATTCTTGTTAATCCCTTCTCCCATAGGGCCTTCTTCAGTGTGTAGACCCGTGTAATATAGTTGGTTTCCTTGAAGTTGTCAGAGATAATTATGAGGTCTATGTCGCTTTCCTCCAGCCAGTCTCCTTGGGTGAGGCTTCCGAAGAGAAGTATCTCGGCGTTGGGGACGAGGCTCCTAATCGTCTTTACAGCCTGCTCCAACCTTTTCTTAATCTTCTCGGGTAGGTTAAGGTCTGCAGCCGAGTCCAAGCCTCTCACCCACAATCCTGACAATGTTTCTCGCTAGCTCGACCATCTCTTCCGCAACCTCCCTCGATATCGACTTGGAGGGCCTTCTCACCCCAGCATTAGGGTATCTTGAGACCTCGTAAAACGATGAAAGGAGGCCGAGCTTCTCTTTGCCGGGAATCTCGAGCAGGCTTGATATCTCCGAGTAAAGGTCGAGGAGGTCATGCGTCTTGGGAAACCTTTTCTCCTCAAGGCCAGGTAGGCTGCATTAAGGGCTTTCTCGGCTGCCTGGTGAGCGGCAAAGCATGCCCAATTATACCTGCCTCTCCAAGGTATCGGAAGCCTCCTCCAAGTCCACGCAGGCCTCGTAGAACCAGTCTTCAACCTCAGGCCTTATCCCAGGCACCTATATACCTAGGATGCCCACACTTAAATTATGTTACCCCTGAAATGGTCCTAATGTTTATATTTTCTGGGATTTCTCGAGGTGTTAGGGCTTGTTTTTGCGGAGTGTCGGTGTGATTATTCTTGTGTCTGTTGTTGGCTTGGTTGCCGCTTTGCTTGTTTACTGGTTTCTCTTTGCTCCGGTTGTGGTTGAGGGGACTGTTATCCATAAGGCTGTGACCGGGGTTCGTGGCTCCGTCTCCTATACTATTCTCGTTAATAGGCCTGCTGCGGATGGTTCTTGGATAATCGTGAAGGATAGGGATTATAGGGGCCTGTTCGGGAGGGTGGGAAACGTGGTCGTGGATGATTACTTGGAGTCTATGCTTAAGGGCAAATACTCGGAGGTTAGGTATATTGTGTCCATCAGGGTTGAGGGCGGAGACCCGGTTAATGGTGTCCGAGAGGGGGAGACACTCGCATACCAGGCATCTAGAGAGTTCTTCAACATGGTGGGGATAGGTGATAGGGTCAGGTTCCCTGTCTCTAGGTTTGAGGCGGCGAGAGCCCTGGACCCCGTGGAGGTAATCCATCCCGCTAACCTATCCTCCCCCTGATGTAGTCCTCGGTCCTCCTGCTCCTCGGGTTGGTGAATATCTGCCTGGTGGGACCATACTCCACGAGCGTTCCCGCCCCCGTCTCATCCGGCATTAGGACCGCTGTCTGGTCGGCTATCCTAGCGGCCTGCTGCATGTTATGGGTAACTATTATGATGGTGTAGTCTTGTTTCAAGGTTGTTAGGAGCTCCTCTATCTTTGCTGTTGCGACTGGGTCGAGGCTTGCGGCAGGCTCGTCGAGCAATAGGACCTCGGGCTCCACCGCCAGGGCCCTCGCTATGCATAGTCTCTGCTGCTGGCCTCCGCTCAGCTTGTATGCGTTCTCCCTCAGCCTGTCCTTCACCTCGTCCCATAGGGCGGCCTGCTCCAAGGCCCTCCTAACCCTCCTGTCCAGGTCGTCTTTTATCCCGTTGATTCGTAGGCCGAAGGCCACGTTATCGTAGATGCTCATGGGGAACGGGTTGGGCTTCTGGAAAACCATCCCAATCCTCCTCCTAACATCCACGGGGTCCACGCCGTCGCCGTAGATGTCCACGCCCTTGAATAGGACCCTTCCCTCCACCCTCGCACCGGGTATCAGGTCGTTCATCCTGTTGAGGCTCCTGAGGAGGGTTGACTTACCGCACCCGGATGGCCCTATAATCGCCGTGATGGAGTTCCTGGGAAACCTCATGGAGATGTTCCTTACGGCGTATCTCCCATCATAGCTCACCGAGAGCCCCAGGGTCTCGATTATGTATGGTCCCCCAACCATCTACTCAGCCCTCCTCTCCTGGAGCATGTTCCTCAAGACTATGGCCAGGGAGTTCATGGAGAGCAGGAGGACGAGGAGGACTATTATCCCGGCTGCAGAGAGCCTCCTGAACTCCTCCTGGGGCCTGAGAATCCAGCTGAATATCTGGAGGGGTAGGACCGTGAAGCCGTCGAGGAGGCCTGAGGGAGCATCCCTGACGAAGATTAGCCCGCTTATCACGAGGAGGGGGGCGGCCTCACCCATAGCCCTCGAGACAGCGAGTATCGAGCCTGTCAAGATTCCTGGCAAGGCCTCGGGCAGAACTATCCTCGCAACCACCTGGCTCCTCGTCGCACCCAGGGCATAGGCCCCCAGCCTGTGGAGCTCGGGCACGGACCTGATTGCTTCCATGGAGACCACCACGATTAGGGGGAGGATGAGGAAGGAGAGGGTCAGGCCTCCTGTGAGGACGCTTCTCCCAGCGCCCATGAAGTATCCGAGGAAGCTTAGGCCGACGAGGCCATAGACCACGGAGGGGACTGCGGCGAGGTTGGTTAAGTTGAAGTAGATTAGCTTGCTCAGCCAGCCCCTGCGTGAATACTCGGAGAGGTATAGGGCGGTGGCGACCCCGAGTGGGAGGGCCACGAGCATAGCCAGCCCCACGACCCAGACCGAGCCCCATATAGCTGGCCTAAGCCCCGCCCTGGAGGGGTCGGATGAGGGGTAGCCGCGTATAAGGTTCGGTGAGAGCATGCCGAGGCCCGTGTAGGCTACCTCGATTAGCAGTGATGCGAGGAATATGACCGAGAGCGAGACCGCTGTGAGGAGGACCCGGGGAACAACCCTGTCGAGAAGCTGCTTCAACGCCATACCCCCATCCCCCACCTCCTAACCAGCAGAGCCCCCAAAACATTCAGGGCCATCACGACGGCGAAGAGATACAACCCCACGGCGAATATCGAGCTATACTCCAGCGTCCCATGGGGGGCGTCGCCTGTCGCAACCTGGGCTATGTATGCCGTGAGGGTCTGGACAGCCTGGAAGGGGTTGAGGCTGAGGCTCGGCCTGAACCCCGCAGCTATGGTCACTATCATGGTCTCGCCCACAGCCCTGGCAAGAGATAGAATGAGGGCGGCCGCTATCCCCGGGAGGGCCGAGGGCAGGACCACCCTGAACACCACGTCCACCTTCCTTGCGCCGAGGGCGTATGCCGCGTGCCTGAGGGTCTCGGGGACACCGTAGATTGCGTCCTCGCTGAGGGAGGCCATCATGGGGGTAATCATTATGCCCATCGCTATGCCCGCCGAGAGGGCGTTGTGGACCCACATCCACGGGAAGAGGGTGGACTTCAGGAGGGGCGTGATGAAGCTTATCGCAAAGTATCCGTAGACGACCGTCGGGATTCCCGCCAGAATCTCCATCAGGGGCTTAAGAGTCCTCCTAACCCTCTCAGAGGCATACTCGCCCAAGTATATCGCCGAGCCGAGGCCCACAGCCAAGGCCACAGCCAAGGCTATCGAGGACGTGAGGAGGGTTCCAGCGACCAGGGGGACCACGCCGAAGCTCTTCTCGCTGAAGAGGGGTGTCCACCTAAGGCCTGTGAGGAACTCTGATAACGGGACCCTCGAGAAGAAGCCTGAGGACTCTGCTGCAAGGGTTCCGACTATTATAGCCATGGCCGCAACGGTGAGGATGGAGCATCCGAGGAGGGCCAGCTCCACCAGCCTCTCCCTAACCTTCCCCATCAATCCCAGCCCCCCTAAACGCTATCTCGGCAAAATCCTCATACACGCCAGCCCTAACCAAGGCCTCCGCCACCCGATAGTAGCGTTCAGGGAAGGGTGTGTAGCCGACCCTCGGGACAAGCCTGGGAGCCTCCCTCAGATAGAATGCCACGAACTCCCTAAGCTCGGCTCTTCCCTCAATTCCCTCCCTATTCACGTAGATGTATAGCGGCCTCGAGAGCGGGTATCTGCCCGAGGCTATGGACTCGTCGGTTGGTGCGACGCATCCATTCCCACCGTCTATCGGCACGGCCCTCACCCTATCTCTGTTCTCCACGTAGTATGCGTATCCAAGGTAGCCTAAGCTATACCTCTCCCTCGAGACGCCCTCGACCAAGACGTTGTCGTCCTCGCTCGCTATGTAGTCGGTCCTGCTGGAGCCTGCCTCACCCACAACCCTCTCGGTGAAGTAGTCGAATGTCCCCGAGTCCGGGCCAGGGCCATAGAGCCTAATCTCCTCCCTAGGCCACCCGGGCCTTACGTCGCTCCAGAACCTAACCCTGCTACCAGGCTCCCAAATCATCCTAAGCTCCTCGAGGGTCAGGCAATCCACCCAGGTGTTCCCGCTGTTCACTATGATGGTTAGGCCGTCCAGGGCGACCGGTATCTCCACCCACTCCACGCCGTTCTCCCTCGCCAGCTCAGCCTCAACCTGCGTGATGGGCCTCGAGGCATCGTTGATGTCGGTCTCACCCCTCACGAACCTCTTGAAGCCGCCGCCCGTCCCCGAGACACCCACGGTAACCACGACCCCAGGATACCTCTCCATAAACGCCTCGGCAACAGCCTCGGTAACAGGGTAAACCGTGCTGGAACCATCAATCGAGACAGCCCCCGAGAGAGCCACACCACCGACCGTAACCGTCCCAGAGACATGGCCCGGAGGCTCGCCGGCCGCAAGCCCCAAGATAAACCCCATGGCAAAGCTCGAGAGCACCAGGACGCCGAGGCTCCAGGCCCCCTCCTTACCCCACATCCATCATACTTTCACGAAAGCCAAAATATATGTCATGGCCTATATTCTCCATGAATCTCTATTTAGCCTACCGATTCTATATAGATTCGCCTCAATCCCTATTCCCTGACATAGGGTTTCCCAAGGGCTTTGGGGAACCGTTTTCCCGTTAGGAAGAGTGCGAGGATTATTATGGTCAGTATGTAGGGTGTCATCTGGACGAAGTGGAAGGGTATGGCCTCCTTGACGCCCGGGGTTACCACTATGGTGAATGCGAGGCCCTCTGCGAAACCGAAGATGAAGGATGCGGCCAGGGCGAGTGTCGGGTCGAGTCCCGAGAACACTACTGCGGCCAGGGCTATGAACCCTCTTCCAGCCGTTATCTCCTTGACGAGTCCCCCGAACCATGCGAGGGGCATGAACGCTCCGCCGAGCCCCGCCATGAATCCGCCGAGGGCCGAGGTCATAATCCTGAGATGGTTCACGTTTATCCCAGCCACATCCACGGCCTCAGGCTTCTCGCCAGCAGCCCTAATTCTCAAGCCCAGAAGGGTCCTGTAGAGGAGGAGGTGGGCGAGAACCGTGGCAGCTATCGCAACTATGGTTATCGGGCTTATCCTGAGGAGGCCGCCCGGCGTGGGGATGGATATCCTTGGGAGGACCAGCTCCCTCGGGAAGATGTGGATTCCCGGGAACGCCCAGATGGCCATAAGGAGGTATTGGACCAGACCCAGCGCCATCACGTTCAGGCCCATGCCCGCTATTATCTGGTCGGCCTTACCATAGGTTCCCAGGACCCCTAAGAGTGCTCCGAGCATGGCTCCGAAGACCCCGCCCACAAGGATTCCATAGATACCTGCCCCGAAGACCTCGGCCCAGTAGACGCCTATGACGGCCGTCAGGAGGAAGATTCCCTCGATACCTATGTTAATCATGCCGGCCCTCTCGTTAATACACTCTCCCACGGCCGCCAGGGCCAGGGGCGTCATGGCCAGCAACCCTGTCTCGATTAGCTTCACGGGCCTGAGGCCGTAGGGTTGGAGGAGTATGCTGACTACAGCTAGTGCCACCACGCCGAGGCCGAGCCATACAAGTCTCCTGAGAATCCTGGCCAAGCCCTACTCCCTCCTTCTCCTAACAATCCTTCCTATCAAGGATATTATCTCGGGTATCGAGAGGGCTATGATTATGATTCCGTTTATGGCCCTGACGAGCTCGGAGGCCACGCCCACCTCGAACTCCATGAACCTCCCACCATGGACAAGCCCCCCATAAAATATTGCGGCGAAGATTATCCCTATCGGGTGATTCCTGCCGATAAGCGAGACCCCTATGCCCTCGAACCCCAGGTTGAGGAGGTTCCCCATAGTCGCATAGACCGTCCATGAGGGAGGCCTGCCGAGAACCTGCGAGGCACCGGCCAGCCCAGCCGCCAACCCACCTATAAAGAAGCTGAGATACGTGGCCTTAACCGAGCTTATGCCCGCATACTGGGCCGCCTCAGGGTTATACCCAACCAGCCTCAACTCGTATCCAGCCGTGGTCCTCCAGATTATGAAGTAGGTTAGGAGGGCGAACCCTATCACCACGAATATCACGGTGGTTAGGGATGCGCCTATAATCTGGTATCTCGCAGTCTCCTGGGCGGGGACAGCCCTCTCAGCCCTACCCGGCTCGGCGAAGTGATACGTGATTAGATACATGACGAGCCAGAATGCCACCCAGTTTAGCATGATGGTCGAGACAACCTCGTGGACACCCCTGTAAATCTTGAGGGCCGAGACAGGGAGGCTCCACAAGGCTCCCAGAAGCATCCCGAAGAGCGTTGCCGCAACTAGATGTATCCCGGGTGGAAGGCTCAAGGCTCCCCCAATCATTACGGCCCCCATAGCCCCGAGATACATCTGGCCCTCGGCGCCTATGTTGAAGAGGCCTGCCCTCACCCCGACCGCGAAGGTTAGGGCCGTCATAATTAGAGGTGTGGCGAAGGCGAGGGTCTCGAATATTCCTGAGAGGTCTCCGAAGGCTCCTGTGAAGAGGGCCCTGTATGCCAGCCAGGGGTCGTATCCATAGAGTATCATGAGGAATGCTCCGCCCAGCAGCCCGATAACCACTGCGATTAGAGACTCGGAGAGCTTTCTCAGAACCTTGAGGAGTCTTTCACGCATCCTGACCAGAGCTCCCCTGAGAATAAAATAAAGGTTGAGGAGGGTTGCCGGGGGGTTAGCCTAGTATCTCTCTCCACTGCTGTATCGCATCCTCGGTTACGACCATCGGGACCTCTACTTCCCCGTTCCTTATCTTCTGCTCGAGTTCCGCCACCGCCTCCCAGACCCAGTCGGCCACCGATTCACGCATCTCCTTGACCTTCTGCTTTATCTGCTCCGGAGGCATGGGTAGGACCTTCTTGCCCGTGAGCTCCTCGGCCCTTATCCCCATCTGGATGAACTCGTCGAGGTCCGCCAGCGTGCTGACCGAGATACCCTCCATAAGGACTCCATCTATCTTTGTCCCGATTCCGAGTGTGAGGACTCCGTCGAATCTCTGGACTATGTCCCTGAACTTGCCCTCGAGGACGAGCTTGGTCGCATAGTAGACGCCCTTATCCACCCTCTTCATCATGCTGGCGATGATGAACCCTGGGTTAATCCAGTCCTGGTTGGCGTCCACGCCTATCCAGAAGGGCGGCCCCATCTCCAATCCCTTCTCCTCAGCTATCTCCTGGACAGCCTGGTTAATCCCGAGCCCGAGTGGGCCTGCGATGTTGTAGACCGCCACGGCTCCCTGCTCATACATGGGCTTGGCCGCAGCGTATCCCTTGGTTATGTCGCTGAAGGTTCCCGTGTAGGTCCAGAGGACCCTGTTCTTATACCAGCACTCCTCCCCTCCGCCTGGGCAGTAGAGGCCGTCCCTCCAGTCTGGGCCCGAGCCATAGAGGCTGTCCTCACCTATTATCGGAGCCCTCCTACCGAACCTCTCCTCATACCACTTCAGACCCCAGTCGCATCCCCACTTGTATCCTATCTCAAACTTCCAGAGGACGGGTATCTCTATCCCGAAGACTCCGCCAATATACTTGAACTCGTATCCCTGCTCATTATAGTATGCTGCGAGTAAGCATCCGAGCGCTCCCACCAGGGCGCTTCCCTTATGCTCCTCGAACTTTATGTCAAGCATGTTGGGGAGAATCTTTCCGAGCTTCTCCTGTGCGAGGGCTTGAGTGAACGTGTCTATTCCTGCGAAGTTCTTGTCAGGATACTTCTGGGCCACCTCCAAGAGGGCCTCGCTTAGCAGGAACCCCACACCCACTATTAGCTTCACGTCAGGGTCTTTGGCAGCAGTCTCGAGGTTGGGGACGTAGTCTGCCTCGGTCTTGCTTATGAGCTCAACCATCTCGACCCCGAAGTCCCTCTCCGCCTCATCCCCGCCCTTGAAGGCCATGTCGTTGAATGATAGGTCTCCACGGCCGCCGATGTCCGAGACAACCGCAATCTTGAACTTCTCGGCTGGAGGCGGGGCGGCGGTCTGGGTAACAGTAACCGTAACAGTCTCGGTTCTAACCTGAGTCTGGGTAACGGTCTGAACCTCCGTCACAACCGTTCCAGCAATAGTTGTCGTAACAGTCTGGGTAACGGTCTCGGCTGGAGCCCTAGGCATGGTCCATCCTACGCCAGCTGCAATCAACGCAACGATGAACAATACTGCTAGCACTGCCTCGAGTCTTGTTAATGCCTTTCTCCTACTCATACACCTTGGATTGTATGTGTATTGTATATAAAGTTTGACGGGGTGTATTGAATCTACTCGGCGTATATTCCTGTCATCATTTTCCCAATTTTGTCTATTGTTGCCTTCTCTGCGTCCAGTATGCCTACTAGTTTTCCTTCGAACATTACGCCTATTCTATCGCTTAGGGACATTATCTCGTCCAGGTCCTCTGATATGAGTAGGATTGCTGTTCCCTTCTCTCTCAGCTTCATGAAGATGTTGTGGGTGTGGCGGAGGGCCTTGAGGTCGAGTCCGTAGGTCGGGTGGAAGGCAACCACGAGCCTAGGCTCCCTCCACAGCTCCCTCGCAAGTATTAGCCTCTGTATGTTTCCTCCTGAGAGTATCCTGACCTCGGTCTCCCATATATCGGGGGCAAGTATCTCGAACTCCTTAACCATCTTCTGGGTGAATTCTCCGATAAATTTTAGGTTGAGGACGCCGAGCCTGGAGAAGGGCTGGCTCCTGTAGTCTCTCAGTATCATGTTCTCGCCGAGGGTCATCCCCTCCACTACGCCCGTCCTCCTCCTGTCCTCGGGTATGTGCCTCACGCCGAGATCCGCAATCTCCCTCGGAGACCTGTTGGTAACATCCCTGCCCATGATTATTATCCTGCCTCTCGAGGCCTTCCTCAGCCCCGTTATTGCTTCCACGAGCTCCCTCTGACCGTTCCCGGCCACACCCGCTATCCCGAATATCTCTCCCTCCCTGACCTCGAAGCTCACGCCCCTGACCGCCTCGACCCCCTCGCTCCCTACTACGTGGAGGTCCTCGACCCTTAGGACAGGCTTGCTCGACTGCTTGACCCTAGTCCTGGTGGGGCGGAATGGCTCCACATCACCTATCATGAGCTTCAGCAGCCTCTCCTCATCAACCTCATCAACCCTCATGGTCCCCATATGCTTCCCAAGCCTTAGGACGGTTACCCTGTCGGCAACCTTCTTAACCTCCTCTATCTTATGCGTTATCAGGACCACGCCCTTCCCCTCGTCGGCCATGTTCCTCAGAACCCTGAAGAGGTCGTCCACCTCCTCGGGCGTCAGAACCGACGTCGGCTCATCGAGTATCAGGACCTCGGGCTCCCAGTAGAGGACCTTGAGTATCTCGACCCTCTGCTGCTCCCCAACCGATAGGTCCTCAACCCTCGCCCTCGGATTCACCCTCAAGCCATACCTCTCCGAGAGCTCCCTAAGCCTCCTCTCAACCTCCCTAATCGGGAACGAGAAAGAGCTATACTTCCTGAGACCTAGGGCCACGTTCTCAGCCACGGTTAACGGGGGAACAAGAGTAAACTCCTGGTGAACCATCCCGATACCATGCCTCAACGCATCTTTAGGAGACTTTATCGTAACAGGCCTCCCCCTAACATAGATCTGGCCCTCGGTTAGGGTATAGAATCCTGAGAGGATGTTTGCTAGGACCGTTTTACCGGCCCCGTTCTCTCCGAGTAGTGCGTGTATCTCCCCTGCCCTGACGTCGAAGTCCACGTGGTCGAGTATCAGGTGCTCCCATACGCCTGGAAACGACTTGACCACCTTCTCAGCCTTGACGAGGACCTCGCCGTCGAATCCCTTACCCAATTTTCTCCACCAACCACACATACACTCGATTGACCTTTTATCGTTTTCCCCACCGGTATCCAACCCTTCTAGAGAATTCCTCAAGCTCGTCCCTGTGGCCGAGGGATTCAACTAATTCTCCACGCCTTATCCTCGCTGATAGGAATGCTCCCGCCAAGCACCCGTATCTCACAGCCTCGTCTATATTCATGCCCCATGAGAGTGCGGCGGCGAGGGCTCCGTTGAATGCGTCTCCCGCACCCGTCGTGTCTACTGCGTTTATCTTTGGGGGCCTGACGACCCTTACTCCCCCATCATCTACTATCATGGCTCCCTTCTCGCCGAGGGTTACGACCACGTGTTCCACCGCTTCCAGGTAGTTCTCCGCAGCTCTGGAGAGGCTCTCCTCGTCGCTTGAGCTAAGCCCGGCCAAGGTCATCATCTCGACCTCATTCGGCGTAATCACGGTTATTCCCTCCAGCTCCCTGGGCTTAAGGGGTGATGCTGGAGCCGGGTTGAGAACAGTCTTGGCTCCAAGCTCTCCGGCTCTCCTCAAGGCGTATAGGGCTGTCTCCTTCTTAATCTCGAATACGCTGATTACCACGTCGGCCTCTCCGACAACCTCTATTGAGCGTTCCACATCCTCCTCCGAGAGCCTGAGGTTTGCCGCCAGGTCCACGGCTATGATGTTGGCTCCACTGGGTCCGACCATTATGAGGCCTGCCCCCGTCGGGGTCTCCTCATCCCTCACCACGCCCCTCGTGTCTACTCCCTCCTCCCCCCACTTCCTCACCGCCCTCTCGCCGAAGATGTCTCCCCCAACCCTCGCAATCATGCTCGTTCTACATCCTAGCCTGGCGCACTGTATCGCCTGGTTCGAGCCTTTCCCGCCGTGCTCCATCCTGAACCCGTGGCCTACAACCGTCTCACCCTTTACTGGCAGCCTGTCCACGTGGATTAGGAACCCTGTGTTGTAGCTTCCCACCACAGCCACACTCAATACCTAATCTCTCCCCCGGATTTCTCGCCCTTGACTATCTGGGGGCCACGGCTTGTCCCGAGTAGGTCTGCTCCAGCCTCCAGCAACGCCACGGCCGTCTCGAAGTCTCTGATTCCCCCGGAGGCCTTCACACCAACCTTCGGCCCCACCAGGCTCCTCATCAACCTGATTATCTCGACTGTTGCAGGACCTCCCTTACCCCATCCCGTGGAGTTCTTGATGTAGCTTACACCGACCTCCTCGCATATCTTGGCGGCCTTCTCAAGCTCCTCCCTCGTCAGGATGGCTGTCTCGAGTATGGCCTTGGTAGGCCTACCGTCGGCGGCCCTCACAATCTCCTCCAAGTCCCTCCTAAACTCGTCCAGCATACCTGACTTCAGGTAGCCGACATTAATCATGAAATCCACCTCGTCGGCTCCGTCGGCCACGGCGTTCCTTATCTCGACCACCTTTGAGACTGTGCTTGAGCCGCCTATCGGGAAGTTTATGGCAACCGATACCTTGACATCAGTCCCCCTGAGAAACCTCACCGCATCCCTAACCCATATGGGGTTCACGACGGCTGCGTTAAACCCATACTCAACGCACTCCCTACAAAGCCTCTCTATGTCCTTGAGGGTTGCGTCGGGCGCCACGTTGGTGTGCTGGATTCTGGAGGCCACCTCCTTCACACTATACCTCAATCCATCTCACCCGGCCTGCCCTTGAGGACTGAGAAGAGCATCTTCTTGAAAAGTTCTCCGTCGGCCTCGTAGCAGACATCGGCGTTCGCTGGTTTCCCGAGGACTCCGAGGTGGTCCACCACGCTCATCCCACGGGTAAGCTCGCTCACGTTCTCCACGTCCACGAACCTTGGCTCAACACGTTTAGCGACCCTCGGCTCTATTGCTATGGCGGTGGTTATCGTGTCAGGGTGGGTGCTCCCCGCAACACCCGTAACCCTCTTCTCATACTCCAGGACCTTCCTATTCACCTTGACGAAGAAGTCGGCCTCACTCGTCCCCCACCCGGCAATCATCCTATGCTCCTCCTCAGTTACTACGCTATACTTGAGGGCTATATCCCATCCCACGAGGAGGGGTCTCACGCCTGAGTGGAGGACTATCTTCGCCGCATCGGGGTCCACCCAGAAATTGTATTCAGCCGCAGGGGTTATGTTCCCGAACCCGTCTGCGTATCCGCCCATGATGTAGAGTCTGCCTATGTTCTTGGCGAACTCCTTGTCGAGCATGATGGCCGTGGCTATGTTGGTTAGGGGGCCCTGAGCTATTATCGTGTATTCTCCGGGGCTGGAGTTCACAAGCTCTATGAGGGCTTGGACGCCGTGTTTCTCCTCGGGTCTCTGCCTGGCCTTGGGGAAGTAGTTCTCACCCATGCCATCCTTTCCGTGAACGTAGTCGGCGTATCTCCATGTCTTGAGGAGGGGTCTACGGCATCCCGGGTAGACGGGGACATGGTAGCTTGCGAACCTCTCAACAGTGTAGAGGGCGTTCTCAACCTCCTGCTCGAACTCCACGTTCCCCTCAACTATCGTTATCGCATCGACCTTAACCCCGGGCCACTTCAAGGCCAGGAGAATCGAGATTGTATCGTCCCCAGCAGTATCCGTATCAATTATCAGGCGCTTGACCATGCATCACACCCTCCCTTTGAAGGAGGCTAAGCTCTGCGATAAAATTGTTTGAGTAGGCTTGGATGGAAGTATCGTTTCCCAGCATTTTTCTTGGCCTCGTCCCACTCGTAGAGTATCTTTACGGCCTCCACGGCCACCCTCGAGACCTCCTCCTCGCCCTTGACCCCGAACTTGTCCTCAACCCTGTTTGCGAAGACTGTGCAGACCGCCCCCGCCCTCAGGCCGTAGAGGGATGCGAGGGTGAAGATTACCGAGGCCTCCATCTCGAAGTTCAGGACACCCATAGCCCTGAGGTCCCTTATCAGGGTCTCCGAGTAGCTCCAGCTATATCCCCTGTATCCCGGCCTGCTCTGACCCGGGTAGAAGCTGTCAGTAGAGGCCGTTACTCCGAGGTGATATCTTACCCCGAGGGTCTCGGCGGCCTCCACGAGTGCCAGGACAACCTCATAGCTTGCGTGGGCTGGGTAGCTCTCCGGGACATACTGCCTACTGGTTCCCTCAAGCTTCACCGCCGCAGTGGAGATGATTAGGTCCCCTATCTCTATCCCAGGCTGGATGGCCCCCGTGCTCCCCACCCTTATGAAGGTGTGGGCCCCGGCTCTCGCTAGCTCCTCTACTGCTATGGCTGTTGAGGGCGCCCCTATGCCTGTTGAGCATGCCGAGATTG
>JAHSRM010000102.1 GCA_021650775.1 Candidatus Benthortus lauensis | reverse complement strand
CTTAGGGCTGCGGGGATAGTGGAGGGTGGGCCTGTGAGCATCTCCCTTAACCTACCCTCAATAATCCAGGTAGCGTTGCTGGAGGAGTGGGTTAGGCACGGGCTCGACAGGGTAATCCTGATAGACGTGGCCCCCCAAGAGGTTGAGGAATTGGCGAGGGATAGGGAGACCAGGAGCTTCATAGCAGGCCGCCTAGCCCTAACCCTCCTAAACCACATACTCTACATCAGGCTAGGCTCAAGGCTGGACAGGGCCCTGGAGAGAATCGGGAGAAAGGCCGAGTCCCTAGGAGCCACCGTCATCCCCCTCCCATGGAGAATACTTAGAGAGCAGCTCGGGGATATGGGCCGGGTGGGAGTCGAACCCACGACCTCCGCCGTGTGAGGGCGGCGTCATAGCCACTAGACTACCGGCCCCGTAAGGCAACATGATAACCCCGGGTATTTCAGGCTTTATCTCTTAATCTCCCTGCGCTTCCACCTGAGGTTGTAGCTCCTGCACTTTCTACACTTCTCGGCTGTTGGGGCGTTCCTGGCCCCGCATTCCCGGCATATCTTGTAGTAGAGCCTCCTCTTCTGGGCTATCTGAAGCAGCGTAGCGTCCCTTATCGGCAAGACCCCGGCCTCCTCAGGCATCCAGAGCAACCTAGGTGAATTTATGGTTATCCGAGCGTGGGCCTCGCCCGTAATCTATTTATCTGGGATAATCCACGTTTAATCAGCCCACGTTTGAGAGGCGGTGATAGAGATGGCTGAGAAAGAGGTTCCAACGGTTTTAGTGGGTAAGAAGCCCCTTATGAACTACGTCTTCGCCTGCCTAACAACCCTCCAGGGAGGAGCCAACCAGCTGCTAATCAAGGCCAGGGGCAGGGCCATAAGCAGGGCCGTAGACGTGGTCCAGGTCCTACAGCGCAGATTCTACAAGGACCTCAAGGTCGAGAAGATAGACATAGGGACCGAGGAGATGACCGGGCCCAACAACCAGCCCGTGAGCGTCAGCACAATCGAGATACTCCTGAAGCGCTAGACAGGCGGTTAATCCGCCGAGTTAAAGGGGCTGTGGCGTGGGCATGGGGCAAGGGGTGAGTAGGTGGAATACCCGTTATGCGTCTTCGACCTCAAAAGCGGCATCTTCTGCCATAAGTGTGAGGAGAAGCTACGCCTAGGACTCTACGACGACTTCGACGTAAAGGTGATGAAGCTACTGCTGGAGCTTGAGAAGGGGTTCCCGCAGCTCCAGAAGGCTGGATACGTGAAGGCTGTCAATGGCGAGGAGACCGTGTTCGTCGTGCTACGTGAGGGAAGTCTGAGGAGCTTCGACTTCAGGAACCTGGTGGCGCTGAGGAAGAGGCTCTCGGAGAGCCTTGGGAAGCATGTGAGGGTCGTGGAGGACAGGCCTGACGTGGCCAGGTTCATCGAGGAGGTGGTGGTGCCTGCCAGGGTCGTGGCCATAAACAAGATCTGGCTGCCCGATGGAAGCGAGGAGATGAGGGTTATCCTCGACTATGAGAGGAACCTCAAGGTAGGCGTCAAGTCCCTCATGCAGGTGGTCGAGAAGGTCAAGGGCGTGAGGCTCAGGGTGGACTTCGAGAGGAGGCGCCGCCCCCCGAGGAGGCTCCAAGCCCAGCCAAGGGCATCCAAGCACACATTATAAGAAGGATACCATCTGGGAGGTCTGGGACAAGGGGAGGGCTTTGGCCGAGGCATGGCATTCCATAACGGTTGAGGAGGCCGCCGGGAGGCTCGGGGTAAGGCTTGAGAGGGGTCTGAGCAGCAGTGAGGCCGAGGAGAGGCTCAGGAGATACGGGTTCAACGAGCTTATGGAGGCCAAGGGGCCGTCAGCCCTCCAGATATTCCTATCACAGTTCAAGAACATCCTCATAATCATCCTCCTCGCAGCAACCGGGATATCATTCATCCTAGGAGAGGTGGTGGACGCAGCCCTCATAATCATAATCGTCATCCTAGCAGCGGTCCTAGGATTCTTCCAGGAGTATCGGGCCGAGAAGTCCCTCGAGGCCTTGAAGCGTCTCCTAAGCCCCAGGGCGAGGGTGCTTAGGGATGGGGAGGTAAGGGAGATAGAGGCACGGCTCATAGTCCCCGGAGACATCCTGGTCCTAGAGGCAGGAGACAGGGTTCCAGCCGACGCAAGGGTAATCGAGTGTAGGAGGCTTCAAGTCGATGAGGCGCCCCTCACAGGCGAGTCGGTCCCTATCGAGAAGACCGTTAGCCCCCTGCCGCCCAGCACCCCGCTGCCCGAAAGGAGGAACATGGTCTATGCGGGAACCACGGTTACCTACGGTAGGGGCAGGGCGCTCGTCGTGGCCACGGGCATGGAGACCGAGTTCGGGAGGATAGCGAGGGGTGTGATGGAGGTAGAGGAGGAGAAGACCCCACTCGAGCGGAGGATGGAGGAGCTTGGACACAAACTCGGGAAACTAGTGGTCGCGGTAGCTGCTATAGTTGTTGCGGCAGGTGTGGCGGAGAGGTTCATAAACGTAGGCACCCTGACCACCAAGTATCTGCTCGACGTTGGGCTTTTCGGGGTGGCCTTGGCTGTCGCAGTGATACCCGAGGCCCTTCCAGCCATAATCGTTGGAAGCCTGGCCGTGGCCATGAGGATGATGGCTCAGAGGAACGCCCTGGTAAGGAGGATGGCCAGCGTCGAGACCCTCGGCTCAATCACCGTGATATGCAGCGACAAGACCGGGACGCTCACCAAGGGCGAGATGACCGTCAGGGAAATCCACGTAGACGGTGGGAGGATAACGGTAAGCGGAGCCGGATACGAGCCCAGGGGTCGAATGGACGCAGATGACCCAAGCATACTCGAGGGAGAGGCATTCAAGCTACTGGTCATGGCCGCAACCCTATGCAATGACGCAAGGCTCGTCCAGGAGGATGGGAGGTGGAGGATTAGGGGAGACCCGACCGAGGGAGCGTTGCTCGTCGCAGCAAAGAAGGCGGGAATAGAGCCGGAGACCCTTAGGGAGACCTACCCAAGGATAGATGAGCTGCCCTTCAGCTCCGAGAGGAAACGTATGACCACGATACACAGGGTCCAGGGAGCCCCAATCGCCTTCATGAAGGGAGCACCTGAGGTGGTCTTGGAGAGATGCAGAAGGGTGATGAGGTCCAATAAGGTAATGGACCTAACGCCGGAGGAGAGGGAGAGGATTCTGGAGAAGGCGAGGGAGATGGCTTCCCGTGCTCTCCGTGTCCTAGCATTCTCATACAAGGAGCTGGATGACTCCGACCCTGAGGAGGGCCACGTCTTCCTCGGCTTGGTGGGTATGATGGACCCGCCTAGGGAGGACGCCGTGGAGGCGGTTAAGGTGTGTAAGAGGGTTGGGATTAAGCCCGTCATGATTACCGGGGACCATAAGCTCACCGCAGTGGCGGTTGCGAGGGAGATGGGAATCTACAGGGAGGGGGACCTGGTCCTGACTGGAAGCGACTTGGAGCGGATGAGCGAGGAGGAGTTGGAGAGGGTGGTGGAGAGGGTCAGCGTCTACGCCCGTGTCTCACCCATCCACAAGCTCAAGATAGTCAAGGCCCTGAAGGCGAGGGGGCACGTGGTAGCCATGACGGGCGACGGAGTGAATGATGCCCCGGCGCTCAAGCAGGCGGATATAGGTGTGGCCATGGGGGTGACGGGGACTGAGGTGGCGAAGGAGGCGGCGGACATGGTTCTCGCCGACGATAACTTCGCAACAATAGTCAAGGCCATAGAGCTTGGGAGATGGGTCTACGACAACATCAAGAAGTATCTGGCATACCTGCTTGAGGCGAACCTGGTCGAGATAGTCGTCCTCTCCATAGGGTTCCTCGCCACCAGCATACCTCCGCTCAAGGCCAAGCACATACTCTACATCAACCTGGCGACCGACGGGCTACCCGCCCTCGCCCTAGGCTTCACCCCACCCGACCCAGACGTTATGAGACGGCCGCCGAGAGACCCCCGGGAATCGGTCTTCACGGTAGATGTTACATCCTTCCTCGTGAGGGCCGTCCTGATAGAGGCTCCCCTGCTCCTCCTCATCTACTTCATGGCCCCAGCCCTCGGGTTCAGGGACCCGCTGGAGACGACCACGGTTCTCTTCCTCTCATTCGTCTTCATAGAGTTCGTCGTGGCCATAAACGCCCGCTCCCTGACCGAGACCATCCTGAAGCTTAGGCCCCATAAATGGCTCATCCTCTCAATCATGTGGGAGGTCGCCCTCCTCTTCTCGATAATCTACCTCATACCGGGTGGAGCCGAGGCTCTTGGGGTGGAGAGGATACCCCTAAGAGACTACATCCCGATAATCATGGTGGCCGCAGCGGTGTTCGTCTCGATGGAGGCTACCAAGCTCTTCGTCAAGAGGCGGGTTCAGAGGAGGAGGGAGGCCATGTGGGAGAGGTTCCGTGAGCTTATGGCCTCACCTAGGGGTGGTTATGGCTCCGAGGGAGGCGGATGAGACGAGTGAGGCATACTTGGCCAGTAGGCCGCTCCTATACCTCGGCTCCGGGGGCCTCCACTCCTCCAGCCTCCGCTTAACCTCCTCCTCCGGGACCATCAGGTCGAGCCTGCCCGTCTCCACGTCTATCAAGACTTTATCACCCTCCTCCACCACCGCTATCGGCCCACCCACAGCCGCCTCAGGCGCCACATGCCCTATCATAAGCCCCCTGGTCGCTCCGCTGAACCTTCCGTCGGTGATTAACGCAACATCCTTGCCCAGGCCTGCACCCACTATCGCGGCAGTTATCTTGAGCATCTCGGGCATCCCTGGCCCACCTTTAGGCCCCTCATACCTGATTATCACCACGTCCCCAGGCTCTATCTCATGCCTCTTCAGGGCCTCGAAGGCCGCTGCCTCTCCGTCGAATGGCTTGGCCCTGCCCTCGAACCTGAGTATCTCGGATGCGGCGGCCTTGACCACTGCTCCCTCTGGGGCCAGGCTACCCCTCAGAATCCTTATCCCTCCAGCGGGCTTGAGCGGTTTCTCAGGCTCGTAGACGACCCTCTGCTCTGCCTTGGGCGGAATGTATCCCTCAAGGTTCTTCCTGAGCGTCTTCCCGGTAACCGTTAAGACCTCTCCGTGGAGGAGGCCTGCGTCGAGTAGCTTCCTCATTACGAGCGGGACTCCGCCGACCTGGTCGAGGTCGGCCATCACGTATTCTCCCCCAGGCTTAAGGTTCGCTATGTAGGGGACGCGCCTCGAGACCTTGTCGAAGTCGTCTAGGGTTAGCTTGACCCCTGCCTCGTGTGCTATTGCGAGGAGGTGGAGGATGGCGTTGGTGGAGCCGCCCGTGGCCATGAGGACCGTGATGGCGTTGATGAAGGCCTCGTAGGTCAGTATATCCCTCGGCCTAATCCCCAGCTCCAAGACCCTCATCAAAGCCTTCCCAGACTCATAGGCATACATGGCCCTCCTCGAGGCGGTGGCCACAGGGCTGGCGCTCCCGGGCAGGGCTATCCCAAGGGCTTCGGAGAGGGTTGCCATGGTGTTGGCTGTGAAGAGGCCTGCGCATGCTCCGTAGGTCGGGTGGGCACGCTTCTCAATCTCGGCCAGCTCCTCCTCGGTTATCGCTCCAGCCACGTAGGAGCCAACCGCCTCATAGACATCCTCTATCGTAAGCCTCCTGTCTCCCAGGAACCCTGGCTCAGCCGAGCCGCCGTAAAGGTAGATGGATGGGCGGTTGAGCCTCGCCATGGCCATCATGATTCCGGGCTGGGTCTTGTCGCATCCTCCTATCCCCACGAAGCCGTCGAATGCGTGGGCCTGTATCTGGGCCTCAACCGTGTCTGCGATAAGCTCCCTACTCACCAGGCTATACCTCATACCCTCGCTACCCATCCCGATGTTATCGTTCACGACTATCGTGGGGAATGCGAGGGCCGAGCCTCCCCCAGCCCTAACCCCCTCCTTAACATACCTGACCAGGCCGAGTGTGTGGAAGTTGCATGGCCCGGCCTCGCTCCAAGCAACGGCTACGGCCATCAGAGGCTTCCCCAAATCCTCGTCCGTCAAGCCCACCGACCTGAGAAACGCCCTGTGGGGAGCATTATACACGCCGCCGTATCTCTCCTTGCTTGGAAGCCTCCCGCTCATTTTCATCCTCAAGGCCTTTAGGAAGGATAAAACCGTTGCCCCAGGCTGGTGGAAGAGTTTATGGTGAGGCTTAAGCCAAGCCTCCTTGAAACATGACCAGAACCCACCGCCTCATCAACATGCTCCATCTCTCAAGCTTCCTAATCGGGCTTGGGGCATCCTCAATCCTCTACATGATACCGCTGCTTCTCCAGGAGCTCGGGGCATCCTACGGGGAGATAGGCTTGATTGGGGGTCTCAGGTCCGCTCCCTACGCCTTCCTCCCCCTCGTGGCCGGATACCTGGCCGACAGGCTCAACAAGGTCATGCTCTACTTCCTCGCCGCACCCCTAACCCTCGCAGGCTCCCTAATGCTCTTCACGTCAAGCAACCTTATGCAAGCTGCGTTGGCAAACCTAATCTTCGGAACCCACATGGTCTTCTACTGGCCCATAGCCCAGGCCATAATAGCTGACTCTCTCCCCGAGGAGGAGAGGTGGAGGGCATACACCATGTATTCCGTCGCCTGGTCCCTATCATACGTGGTCGGCCCACTGATAGGCGGATGGATAGGCGAGGTAATGGGGATTAGGGCCTCCTTCATGGCCGGGGCGCTGCTTGCGGCTGCCTCGATACCCCTGATAATCTCGATGAGGGGGCTTGGCTCAGCTGGGGGCGACGAGGGTGAGAGGGTTCACCTAACCTTGAGGTCATTAACAAGGGTGTCCAACATCTATTCCAGCGCCTTCATATTCACGATAGGGATGTCGGCTGTATTCAGTCTCGCCCCCTCATATCTCTCTGAGCTCGGGTGGTCGGCCTCGAGCATAGGCTTGTTCTTCACCCTTTACGGTGCCTCAAGGACCGCCTCATACTACTTCATGAACAGGGTTGGTAGGAAGCCCCACCTAACCCTTATAGCGGCTGCGGTGATACTCCAGTCAATCTCCCTCGGGCTCCTCTACTCAGGCGACCCAGCCCTCCTCTCCCTATCCTTCATACTGGGAGGAGCCACAACCGGAGCATACTTTACGGCATCCTTCGACCTCATAAGCAAGAACATTCCACCTGGATACAAGGGCGTGGCCTTCGGATTATTCGAGACTATTGTTGGGCTTGGGTTCATTACGGGTCCGGCGGCGTCAGGCCCCTTCATGGACATTATAGGAGCCTCCACCACGTTTCTCTGGCTATCCCTGGTGGCCCTGCTCAGCCTCGCACTCTTCGTCGCCTTGGGGAGGAGAGGCTAAACCCTGCTAAGATTACAGATAGGCGTGTTGTTCCTCACAAACCTATTCAAGGCCACCTCGGCGATAACCCTGCAATTCCTAACCATGTATCCGAGGGACCACGTCATATACTGTAGGTGTGTTGGATGTCCCTGCAGTGCTGGGCTGACGCTCAGGCTCTCCTCCCCTCCTATGAACTCGTTCACCTGCTCTATAACCTCGTTGGCTAGGATTGCGTCCACGCTGAAGAAGCTCTTCATGCTCTTGCCGAATAGTAGGTGGATGAACTCTGCGTATCTCCTGAGAATCTTCGCCGAGTCCTTGTCGAGCCTGTCTCCCTGCCTCCTCATCCTCTTAAGCTCCTTCGCTATGCTTGTCAGGAAGTCGGCTATCTCCTCAAGGGTCTTGGCTACAACCCTGGCCCCAGATGCGTAGGGCGGGCTATCTATCCCGAGCGGCTCACCCAGCTCCCTCCTCCTGAGATACGAGATTATGAGCCTCAGGATTAGGAAGTATAGCTCATCCACCTTCTCCTCAAGCTCCTCGATGTTCTCCAGATAAGTCTGCTTACCTGTCTCAAGGTAGTCGATTAAGTTGTTCAGCATGGTGGCCACGATTACCTGAAGCCTCTTCAGGAGACCTTCCAGGGGGAACTTGGCAGGGTCTATGAAGCTCTGGATGACTATCCTCCTCGGAGACTGCTCGACTATCTCGAAGCCCGGGAGCCTATCAACCGTCTCAGCCACCTCCCTGAGTTGCTCCCTCCTGAACCCATGATTCGACATAACCCTAACATTATCGTATCCCTGGTGATAGCATCCGACGAGGATTCTTCCGAGCAGCCCTGGGGCACCGCATAGCTCGGCGTTGATGGTGCAGATTACCTTCTCCTCCCTGGCCGTGGGCGACCTGACCCTCAGGGAGCCGTCCTCCTCCTCAACCAGCATTACGAGGTCCCCGGGCTTAAGCCCCCTCTCCCTCACCCACCTCTTTGGCAGACTGACGCTGATGGTTGCTTTCCCGACCCTCTGGAGCCTGCGGAGGTTCTCCCTGGCCATAAGCACCGTAAGTAAGGTAATTACATCACATACATAAAGTTTATCAACCAGCAAAACCGCCTCCAAGCCGGGAGGTAGGGAGAAGATGTTCATAGAGCAGCCCAAGATGTCGCTCCGGAGGAGCTATGCAAACGGCTACAAATACTGCTCCAGGTGTAGAGTATATTATCTGACGGATAGCGTCAGGTGCCCCTACTGCGGAATCCTTCTGAGGAACTCTCCGAGGAAGAAGAAGTCCCTGAGGAATGCGAAGGTCGTCAAGGTTCCACCCGACATCGAGAAGGAGCTTGAGGAGGTCAAGGTAATCGTAAGGGCTAGGGAAGGCTAAAGAGGAGAAACTTTTTCCAGAAACTCTCCAATATTTCCCCGGGCATGGACATAGACTATATCCTAGAGACAGCCTCAACCCTCATCCGAATAAACTCTGAGAACCCTCCGGGAAGGGAGGCGGAGGCAGCCAGCTATGTGGCCGAGAGGCTGGCCGAGCTAGGCGTGAAGTCTAGGGTGGATAGGTTCGGTGAGGGTCGGGGCAACGCCTTAGGCGAGCTCGGTGAGGGAAGCCCAGCCCTTCTCTTCAACACCCATCTCGACACGGTTCCAATAGGCGACAAGTCTCTCTGGAGCGTCCCCCCACTCGGCGGCGAGGTCAGGGAGGGCAGGCTCTACGGTAGGGGGGCTGTGGACGCCAAGGGTAGCCTCGCATCCTTCCTAGGTGCCTTGAAGGCCTTGGCCGATGAGGGGTGGGAG
>JAHSRM010000057.1 GCA_021650775.1 Candidatus Benthortus lauensis | reverse complement strand
TCTTCCTAATCAAGAAGCTCATGGAAAAAGGCTCCAAGCTAAGATACGGATACCTCTCTGCCGGAGGCTTCATGCACCACCAGAGGGAGGAGGCGATAATGCTGGAGGAGGCGGAGCTAAGGTCCGGCGGAGCATTCGTGGCAGGCAAGGGCGAGAAGGTGGACTACTTCGCCAGCGCGGTCCATGAGGGGCCACGTGGGTTCAGCAGGCTTAGGGCGACGGGCGTCGCACTCGAGGGAGGCTATGCGGTTGCCAGGGGCGTGGCCAAGATAGATAAGCGGGGTGAGTGGAGCAACACCCTCTTCGAGGGAGGAGTAGTCCTGCTAGGCGAGGGAGCACGTGGATACTCTGCACCCATGCTGGAGATAGGGACAGGGAACGTCGAAGAGGCTAGGCACGAGGCCCTCGGCTCCAAGCCCGACGAGGAGACCATCTTCTACCTCCAGAGCCGTGGGCTGTCCAAGGTGGAGGCATGGAGGATAATAGTCTATGGCGCAATCGAGCATCAGCTTGACTTCCTCGAGGGCTGGGCGAGGGAGGAGGCCGAGGAGAGGTCGATAAAGATTCTGAACACAAAGCTGAGGGACATCAAGACCTTCTAGGCTACTTTGTCGCCGCCTCAACGGCCCTTGCTTCCTTCCTCCTCTTTATCTCCTCTATCAGGGCTGGGATAACCTCCCTGTAGTCTCCAACTATCCCGTAGTCGCAGTTCTCGAAGATAGGCGCCTCGGGGTCTATGTTTATCGCCACGACCCTCTGGACCTCACGTATCCCGAAGAGGTGCTGGCTCGCACCCGAGATACCCACCGCTATGTAGAGCCTCGCCTTAACCGATTTACCGGTCTGGCCCACCTGCCTGTCATGCGGTATCCAGCCTGCGTCCACCGCCTTCCTACTCCCCGCAACCACTCCGCCCAGAAGTGAGGCCAGCTCCTCCAGGAGCTTGAAGCCCTCGGGTGTCCCGAGGCCCTTGCCGCCCGAGACGATTATCTCGGCCTTCTCTATCGGAACCTCCTCCCTCTTAATCTCCTCGCTGCTGACGAGCCTGATGGTGGGTGGCGGGACATCCACCCTCTCCTCGATTATCTCGCCTGTCCTCGACTCATCCCTCTCGGGAAGCTCGAAGACGTTGGGCCTAACGGTTCCTATCTGGGGTCTTCTCTGCGGGGTCCTGATGTGGGCCAGCATGGTTGCGCCGAATGGGGGCCTGATTAATATCACGTCCCTCGTCTCCGGGTCCACGCTGAAGTCGGTGCAGTCGGCCGTTATCCCTGCCTGAAGCCCGTTCGCCACGTATGGAGCCATCTCCCTTCCCCTCAGGGTCCCGGCCACGAGAAGGGCCTCAGGCTTATACTTCTTGATGAGCTGGATGAGGGCCTCGCCATACACGTTGGGGGCATATTGGCTGAACTTCTCGTCCTCCACGTAGATTACCTTGTCCGCCCCATAGTAGATTGGCTCCTTCAGGAATCTCTTGACATCAGTTCCGAGGAAGACGGCTGTTAGCTCTACGCCGAGTTTGTCCGCTATGCTTCTGCCGGGTCTTAGGAGTTGGAGGGATGCCTCGTGGAGGAAGCCGTCGAAGGTCTCCATGAAGACCCATACCCCACGCCACTCATCCTTATTTACGGGAATCCACTCGGGGCAGGGCTTCCAATCCCTCCTCACAGGCTTATCACCTCCTCCTCGAGAAGCTTATCCACAAGCCATTTGGCCGCCTCCTTTACATCCCCCTCCCTGAAGACCTCCTTCTTCCTCGGTATGGACGGAGTAGGTATGCTCTTGGCCACTATTGTGGGCGAACCCCTAAGGCCTATACAGTTGGGGTCGAGGTTCAGGACCTTGTTGGACCAGACCTCTACAGGCTTCTCCATCTTGAACCTAATCTTCTCGGAGAGCTTGACGGGGCGTGGATGGTTGCTCTTCATGGCCGCAACCACTACGCATGGGAGGGGAAGCTCATAGACCTCAACCTTCCTCTCCAGCATCCTCTTAACCCTGAGGGTCTTGTCG
>JAHSRM010000103.1 GCA_021650775.1 Candidatus Benthortus lauensis | reverse complement strand
TCATAATAGTCTCGAACCCTATCCCGTATCCCTGCCTCCCAGGATTATTATACACCATGACAGGAGCGGAGGTGGATTTAGCCAGCTCCTCATAGAACCTCTTGAGAGACTCCTCATCATAACGATAGTAGAAGGGTGCGACCGCACTGACAGCATGAGCCCCTATCTCTCCCGCATGCCTCGCAAGCCTCTTGGCCGTGTCGAGGTCCGGGGTCCCCACGTGGACTATGACTATTCCCTTCTCGCCCACCGCCTCGACTATCTTCTCGGCTACATGCATCCTGGCCTCGGGGCCGAGCTTGGGTCCCTCGCCGAATGTCCCGAGTATGAAGAAGCCCTTAATCCCGTGCCTTAGCTGGAACTCGATTAGCTCGGGTATCTTGTCGAGATGCTGCTCGTCGGGTGTGAGGAGGGCCGAGATTATCCCCTCGAATCCTTCCAGACGCATGGGTATCCAGGCTCCCTGAGGACTCCCAAGATATATGGATTAGGGAGGCTCCTATGGAACCGTCTCTACGCCCAGCTCCCTCTCCTCAATCGGCTTGTATCCCAGGCCACGTTTACCCACGTAGACCCCCTTGGGCCTGAAGAGGACGTTGTCGGCCTGCTGCTCAACCACGTGGGCGGACCAGCCTGTCGACCTTGAGGCTGCGAAGAGTGGTGTGAAGAGTTCGGTGGGTATCCCGAGTAGGTGGTAGAGCTGGCCTGCGTAGAAGTCCACGTTGGGGTAGAGGCCCTTCTCCCTCATCATGACCTCCTCCATCCTGACCGAGATCCTGTAGAGCCTGTCATCCCCAATCCTGTCGCAGAACTCCCTCAGCACCTCCTTGAGCATCTTGGCCCTCGGGTCCACACCGGTCTTGTATATCCTGTGGCCGAAGCCCATCACCCTCTCCTTCCTTGCGAGGAGCTCCAAGACCTTCCTCTCAGCCTCCTCCTCATCCCTCAGGGGGAGAATCATCTCCAAAGCCTTCTCCATAGCCCTTCCATGAAGAGGCCCCTTCAAGGCAGCTATCGCACCAACTATCGCCCCATATATGTCCGAGAGGGTTGAGGCTATGACACGGGCCGTGAAGGTTGAGGCAGCCAAGCCGTGCTCTACATAGAGGGAGAAGATAGTCTTGAAGGTTTTTCTAGAGAACTCGTCGTGGTCGTCGTCGGTAATCATGTAGAGTATGTTCTCTGCGTGGCTCAGCTTGGGGTCCGGCTCGAGGGGCTGCCTGCCCGCAAGCTTCCCAGCTATGACGCCTATCAGGGTCCCCATCTTGGAGATTATCCTAACGGCCTTCCTCCTATTCGCCTCAACCGAGTTGTCCTCGAGCTCGGGGTCGTAGGAGGCTACTGCGGAGAGACCCGTCCTCAGCATATCCATTGTGCTTGCGTTGTCGGGGAGGCCGAGTATAATCTTCTTGACTGACTCTGGTATAGGCCTCTCATCCCTCATAAGCTTGGAGAACTCGTCGAGCTCCTTCCTCCTCGGAAGCCTACCATAGAGAAGGAGATAAGCAATCTCCTCGTATGGAGCCTTAACCGCAAGCTCCTTAAGGCTGTAACCCCTTATCCAGACCTCGCCGGCATCAGTATCAATCATGCATATCTCCGTCTTTGCTGCTGGAACACCCTTAAGGCCTGGAATATATTCTACCTCCATCTCCGGCTTGAGGTGAATTTTTCATATAAATGAATCTTTCTTTCATAGTCGTCGTACCGTATCAGTTGGTATAGGCGTTTTCTCGTCATCATTCTTGGGATTAGGGCTTCTTGGTTCTCGCTTGTTCTCAAAATGTCTAATGCTTGTTCAACAGATGCCATAGCTACCCTGAAGAGGGTTAGCGGGTAGAGGACGAGGCTGTATCCAAGCTCCTTTAGCTTGCTTCTGGGAAGGAGGGGTGATTTACCGAACTCGGTCATGTTTGCGAGGAGCGGTGCATCAACCTCCTCCGAGAAAACTCTGAACTCTTCGAGGCTCTCCAAGGCCTCGGGCATAACCACGTCGGCCCCAGCCTCAACGTATCTCCTAGCCCTCTCAACGGCGGACTCTATCCCCTCAACCGCCCTGGCATCGGTCCTAGCAACTATGATGAAGTTCTCATCCCTCCTGGTGTTTACGGCGGCCCTAATCTTGGCCACCATGGCCTCGGGTGGAACAACCCTCTTGCCCTCCAGGTGCCCGCACTTCTTGGGCATCTCCTGGTCCTCTATCTGGACTCCCGCCACGCCCACCTCCTCCAGCTCCCTGACAGTCCGCATCACGTTTATCGTCTCACCGAAACCCGTATCCACGTCCACTATCAGGGGCAGGCTGGTTGAGCAGGTTATCTCACGTGCCTCCCTCACAACCTCTCCAAGTGTTATGAGCCCGAGGTCTGGCAGGGTCTTGGATGCGGAGAGGGCTGCCCCAGAGATGTATATTGCCTTGAAGCCTGCCTCCTCGGCCATGAGTGCGACAAGGGGTGAGAATACCCCGATGACGGGCTCAGCCGCCCTCTCCTCAATTATCTCCCTCAGCGTCCGCCTCCTCTCGGATGGGTCTGGAAGGTCTCTAAGGAGCCTCAGTCCTCATCGCCTCCACCAATACCCCCACATCCTCCAGCTTATCAACACTCCACATCAACCTTAGAAGGTTATCACGTCTCTCCTCGTCCATAACCCCCGCCACGAGTCTATGGAACTTCCTCTCTAGTTCTCGGTCGCTCATGGGGTTGAGGGCGTGGCCACGGGGACGGGAGGAATACTCCTCAACGGTTCCCCCATCCTTCAGCCTGACCTTGATGCGGTTGGGTATCTCACGTGGATACAGAGTGTCGAGGGAGCGGTCATGGACGACCTTCACACGCTTGATGAGGTTCCCCACATCCTCCCCGCTAATCCTATCTATGCTGAATGTATCGAGCCATACATCCCCATCTATGAGAGAGGCTGCGACTATGTATGGTAGGCTGTGGTCGGCGGTTTCACGGGTCCTCGGACTCCACTTCTCCTCCCCGCTCCCAATAATGCTATACGCCGCCTCAAACGTCTCCACAACTATCTCATCTATATCCTCCAGCCTAATCCTCCCACGAATCCTCAAGGCGGCCTCGACAGCCGACTGGGCATGATACTCGACGGGATAATACTTGATGTGGGTCTCGAGTATCTTGGATGGCGGGGCGCCGTCCCTCAGCCTCATTAACGGCTCCATGTCGAACACGCCTCCAGCAACCTGCCTGATGAACCCCATCCTCCCCGTGAAGGGTTCCACGGGACCCTCCATGCCGGCCTGAGCCATCAAACATGATACAACAGCATTTCTGCATGCGTTGGATGCTGCTGCGGCCTTCCACATGGTTATCTCGCCTGCCCTCGTCTGCCTCATGGCCATGTGGGGGACAACCGAGATGGATAATGCGTTCCTAATCTTCTCCCCGTCCAAGCCCATCAGCCTGCCAACCGCCACGGCGCAGGCAATCATGGTGTAGTTCACGTGGTCCCATCCCCTAACCCTCAGGGAGGCGGAGTCGCAGAGCCTACATCCAACCTCATATGCCAGGGCCACAGACTCGATTAACTCCCTACCACTTCGGCTGAACGCCTGGGCCACGGCTATTAAGTGGGGGATTATGTCGCTTGGATGTAGAGGCTCCCTGGACAGGTATGTGTCGTTGAAGTCCAGGTATCTCACGGCCACGCCGTTGGAGAAGCCCGCCCAATCAACCGAGCACCTAATACCCGTCCCCCAGACCTCGGCCTCGAACCTCCCCCTAAACAGGCCCGCAACCTCCCTCGACACCCTACAAGGCTCGGCACCCCACCCACCGAAATAGCACCCAACACTATCTATAATCCTCCTCTTAACCTCCCTCACAACACGCTCACCCAGATTATTGTAAGAGACGCTTGAAGCATACTCCGAGAGTATCCAAGCTACCTCATCCATCCCGCAGCACATCATCCTGAGCCTGAAATCTATATAAGGTTGGGGCGGTGGTTGAAGCTTGTCATGGTTAATCTCGTTATTATGGCTGGGGGTGAGGGTAGGAGGCTCCGCCCCCTAACCCGGGATATTCCCAAACCCATGGTCCCTGTTCTCGATAAGCCTCTCCTCGAGCATATAATCTTCATGCTTGCTGGCTATGGGTTCAGGGAGTTCATCCTCACCCTGCATTATAGGCCTGACTCGGTTATACGATACTTTAGGGATGGCTCCCACATGGGGGTTAGGATAAGGTATAGTGTGGAGAGGAGGCCTCTGGGGACTGCTGGGGGGGTTAAGGCGGCCCTGCCATCCAAGCCCGACGACTTGGTGATAGTCTGGAGCGGAGACGTTGTGGCGAGCATAGACTTGGAGGAGCTGCTGGACTTCCATGAGGAGAATGGGGCGGATGTAACGATGGCTGCTGCGAGGGTCGAGGACCCCACCCCCTACGGCATGATAATCCCCTCAGACGACATGCGTGTAAAGGGCTATGTGGAGAAACCCGGCCCCGAGAACGCCGTGAGCAACCTGGTTAATGCCGGAATCTACGTAATCGAGCCACATGTAATCGAGATGATTCCAGGCGGCAGGCCATACGATTTCTCCAGGGACCTCTTTCCGAGGCTCATCGAGGAGGGTGGGAGGATGTATGCCTACGAGGTGGAGGGATACTGGATGGATGTAGGCTCTCCTGAACGATACCTAGACGTTAATCTGAAGGCCTTGGCGGGCGAGATACCTGTTAGGGTCGATGGGAGGCAGGTTGGTAGGGGGATATGGGTTGGAGGCGACGTGGAGATTGGCTCAGCGACATTAATCGGGCCAACCTACATAGGGCGGGGCGTGGAGGTCGGCGAGAACTCGGTCCTAGGGCCTGGGGCAATAGTGGGGAGGGAGGCCAGGATAGGTAGGTCTGTCAAGATTAGGGAGAGCGTCCTCTGGCCCGGGGCGATGGTTGAGGAGAACTCCGAGGTAATGGGCTCGATAGTGGGTGGAAGGACGCCGAAGCACTCAAGAGTCTTCAAGACCCTCTTCTTCCAAGAACCCTGAGAACCAGGTAGAGTGCAATCCCAGCTATTACAAGCAACCCCACCACATCCAACAGCGTCGAGTATTCCCTCATAATCTCCCACTGAGGACCGAGCATGTATCCTATCGTTGTTAGGGAGAGGTTCCATGGGAGGGTTCCGAGGAATGTGAGGGCGAGGAATGTTGGGAACCTCATCCTGAATATTCCTGCTGGGAGGGAGATAAGGGTCCTCAAGGCCGGGACCATCCTTCCGAAGAACACCGAGGGCTGACCGTATCTGGAGAACCATGACTCCGCAGCCTCAAGCTCCCTCCTCCTAATCATCATGTATCTGCCATACCGCTCTATGAAGGGCCTGCCCAGGTAAGCCCCAACATAGTATAGTAGGGCTGCTCCGATTAGGCTTCCGGTCGAGGCGGCTAGGGAGGACTCGATGACGTATATCCATGACCCGTTCCTCCAGGCCACGTATCCTGCGAAGACTAGGATGACCTCGCTTGGTATAGGGAGTATGATGTTCTCTATGAAGGTTATCAGGATGACTCCGAGGGGGCCGAAGGACTCTATGAACCATACGAGGGCGTCCATCAGCGTCTCGGTCAAGCCCAGCGCCATCGCCGGGAACCATCATAACTAACCCTAAATACTTGTCGTCCCCCGGGTTAGGGGATTTGGGGTGGGAGACGGTCTTTCTCTGGCTAGGCGTCATAGTGGCCTCAAGCATGATGCTGTCCACGGGTGCTGAGAGGCTTGCCGAGAGGTTCGGGGGAGTATTCGTTGGGAGAACCCTCCTAAGCGTTGTAACGACCCTGCCCGAGATAGTCGTGGTCTGGCTCTCGGCCTCCGCAGGATTCATAGGCGTCAGCCTAGGCTCGGCCATAGGAAGCAACATCATGATGATTAGCATAGGGCTGGCCATAATGGTTTTGGTGGCCACCACGCGGCTCTCCAGGCGCCCCACCCTCCAGATAAGCGTGGAGGGATACAGGATGGATATGCTCTACTTGGTGGCAACGGCCCTGGCCTCGGTAATCTTATTCGTTGATGGATACCAGCTGGCTGACGGAGTGGCCTTCACGGCCTTCTACCTCCTCTACATCTACCTGGCATTCAAGGAGAGGGTCCATGAGAGGAAGCCCCTCAAGCACACGCCCACGAGAAGCGAGACCCTCAAGGCCTCGATACTATTCATCCTTGGGGGCTTGGGGCTGCTGATAGGAGCCGAACCATTCGTGGAGGGAATCAAGGAGGGAGCCAGGCTTGCCGGCCTCCCAGAGGCAGCTTTAGCACTCGTTCTAAGTCCTTTGGCTGGAGAGATGCCTGAGAAGCTCTCGGTCATAATGCTTGCTAGGAGCGGCGAGGAGGGGGCCAGAATCTCCATAGGCAACGTCCTCGGCTCCAAGATACTCAACAACACCCTGCTCCTAGCAGTCATGATTCTCGCAGCGTCCATGGCTCATGGGCCAGGCTACGTTATAGCGGGGACGAGGCTGCTCTACTTCCAGATGTATTGGGCTGCGATACTGACGGTGATGGCCGTCATGCTGATGAGGGATAGGGTTTTGTCGAGGGGTGATGCGGTTATACTCCTGGGAATCTATGTGGTCAGCGTCTTCCTCCAACTCCTAGTAGCTTAACTTCTTCCTCATCTCGTATGCATCCCTCTTAAACCCATAGTAGTTCCTGAGGAGTCTAACCGTCTTGTATCCAAGCTCCTCGTAGAGCTTCAGGGCCTCCTCGTTCCTCGCCTCAACCTGGAGTATCATCTCGTCGCATCCGTTTGCGAATATGCGTCTCTCAAGCTCCTCCATCAGCATCTTTCCTATGCCCATCCTCCTAAACCTCGGCCTCACGTCAAGGGTGAAGACTATGCCAACCCTGTCCTTGCATCTGCCCGCAGCGAACCCCATCACCTCGCCCTCCTCGTTCACGGCCTTTATGACAACCATGTAGGGGTCTATGAGCATCCACCTAATCATCTCACGTGGATAGGCATCACTCTTAAAGCACTCAATCTCTATGTTCCAGAGCTCCTCGAGGTCTCCGGCCGAGGCCTCCACGAGCCTAACCCTCATCCTATACTAGTGGGTAGAAAAGGCTTTTAGAAGTTTCTTAGACTCTCTGGGGCATGAGATTTAGCCTTAGGTTTGGCGGCGGCCTGAGGGTTGAGGTGGAATTGGACGAGGAGGTGGGGAGGAGGCTTCTGGACCACGTGCCCTTCACCTCTGTGGCGAATAGATGGGGTGATGAGGTGTATTTCGAGCTTCCATTAGACCTGGGTCTCAGGGGCGAGAGGGTTGAGATGGAGGTGGGTGAGGTGGCCTACTGGCCTGAGGGAAACTCGCTCTGCATCTTCTTCGGCCCAACTCCTGTAAGCAGGGGAGGCGAGCCGAGGGCGTATAGCCCTGTGAGGCCTGTGGGTAGGGTTGTGGGAGACCCTCTGGCGCTGAAGCGGGTGAGGGATGGGGAGGCCGTCGAGGTCTCCCTAGGAACCTAGTATCTGCCTCGTCTTCTCGGCTATGGCCTCAGCCATCTCCGAGAGCCTCGCACTTCCGCCCAGGTCATAGGTAACCTTCTTTCCCTCCGCTATGACCTCCTCGGTGGCCCTGAATATCGCATCCATCTTCTCCCTCTCACCCAGATACCCTATCATCCATGCAGCCGCAAGTATCGTGGCAGTCGGGTTCACCTTGTCCTGACCCTTATACTTGGGTGCGCTTCCATGGGCCGGCTCGAACATGGCGTAGTCGTCTCCCATGTTGGCGGAGTAGACCATGCCTATGCTGGCTATCAGGGCGGAGGCCTCCTCGCTTATTATGTCCATGAATAGGTTGCTCCCGAGAATGATGTTCTGGTTGAATCTCTGGGGGTTCTTGACAAGCTGTTGGGCGAGGTTGTCTATGTAGTATTCCTCGTAGGTTATCTCGGGGAACTCCTTTGAGACCCTGTCCACAGACTCTATGAAGACTCCGTCACACTCCCTCATAATGTTCCTCTTCGTCACGACCACGACCTTCCTCCACCCCCGCTCGGCCGCAAGCTGGAAAGCCTTCCTCGCAACCCTCTCCGACTGCCTCCTCGTAATCTTCCTAACCGCTATGGCCACGTCGGGGGTGAGCCTGTGCTCGATTCCGCTGTAGAGGCCCTCGGTTGCCTCACGGACGCAGATGAAGTCCACGTCCCCGAGTCTTGCCGGCACACCCTTAATCGTCTTGATGGGCCTTATGTTGGCGTAGAGGTCGAATCTCTGGCGGATGCTGACGGCCACGCTTCTAGGCGCACCTGGCTCTGGAGGGGTTGTAGTAGGCCCCTTGAGAACCGCGTCAACCTGCTCAAGAACTTCCCACGTCTCCTTGGGTATCAGGGAGTCTCCTCCATGCCTCTGCCACCACTCATACCCGGCGTCCACGGGAATAAGCTCAACACGTGTTCCAGCGGCCTTGAGAACCTTGATGGCGGCCTCGGTCAGCTCAGGCCCAACACCATCACCACGGATAATCGCAGCCTTCTTAGCCATGACAGCCCAGACCCATGATAAGCATTATATTACCTTTGCCCGATAATCACCCAAATGCTGGAGAAATTCGAGGGATGCCTCCTCTCGCTGGCTCTGGGAGACGCGATGGGCTCACACAGGCATGGAACGCTCCTGAGATACAGCGACGACACTGCCATGACCCTCGCACTGGCCGAGGCGCTTATCGAGAGGGGTGGGCCTGACCCAGAGCATATAGCGGGGAAATACTTGGAGGCGTGGGAGCGTGAGCCGTGGAGGGGATATGGCCCCGGCCCTCCGAGAATCTTCAGGATGATTAGGCGTGGCCTCGGGCCCCTCAGGCTCGACCAGAGGCTCTACCCTGGAGGCTCATACGGTAACGGTGCGGCCATGAGGATAGCTCCCGTGGCCCTGCTCTACCACGATGACCCCGAGGCCATGAGGGAGGCGGTGGAGGCTGCCTCAATCCCGACCCACAGCCACCCACTCGGAATAGAGGGAGCAGCCCTCCAGGCGGCGGCAATCACCATAGCGTTAAAGACACCCCAGGACGGGGAGCCTGATATCGGCGAGTTCCTCCAAGCGTTAGAGGAGGAGGCGAAGCACAGGGTCTACCGTGAGAAGATAAGGGAGGTTGGGAGGCTCCTAGAAATGGACCCGCCCCCAAGTGAGGTAGCCAGAAGACTTGGGAACACGGTGGAGGCGTTCAACAGCGTCCCCACGGCAATATACCTCTACCTCCGAAACCAAGACCCGCTAAAAACAATCCAACACGCAATAGACCTGCGGGGAGACACGGACAC
>JAHSRM010000017.1 GCA_021650775.1 Candidatus Benthortus lauensis | reverse complement strand
GTGGTGGCGAACTTCTTGATTACACCCCGTCTCCTGAAGTCGGAGATTATGGAGCTTAGCCCAATCACGCCGTTTGTGAATATGAATGCAGAGATTAGGCCTGGGAGATAGTAGTCCACGGGCTTCAGAACACGTTTCTCGACAACCTCGTTGCTCATCTCTATGACCTCGCTTCCGCCTATGAGCCTCATGTTGAATGCATTGACCATGTTCCTGACTATCCCCTCGATTATGGGTGCAGCCTGGTCCCCTGCCCAGACCACGAGGGTTATCCTTCCATGAATGTCCGGGAAATTGCCCCTGAAGTCCTCAAGCTGCCTTAGGCCCTGGGTGATGTTCTCCCTAGTCTCCTCGGGCATCTGCTCCCCAAACCTCTCCAAGAAAATCCTCATGGTATCTATCATTACATTTACCCTGGAGACTATGGAGCCGTTGATGACGTTCTCGTGGAATCCCTCATGGATTATGAGTATCCTGGGGTTCCTAAGCTTTCCGGCGTCGGCGACAGCATACTCTATGGGGTCTGCGTCCACGGGTATGGTCTTCAGGTTGAATAGCTTCGTGCTGTTGAGTGCGTCTATGAATGCCTGTGAGAGTTCTGTCGGCTGCCCGTCCACCACGTCTAGGTTCTGTATGTAGAGGGTGTATTGCGTGGTTCCTCCCCCGAACACTGAGCCGAAGATTAGTAGGAGCATTATTGGGAAGGCGAAGCTGAAGAAGAGACCCGACCTCGACCTTACCCAACTCTTCAGGAGCATGAAGGTTAGTATGGGAATCCTTCTCACATCAACTCGCCCTCCTCTGTTATCCTGGCACTCGTCAGCCTGAGGAATACGTCCTCCAGGCTCCCCGACTCAACCTCTATTCTCGTTATCCCGTGGGATGAGAGTATCCCTATTACCTCGACGAGCTTCTGGGGGGAATCAAGCTTAACCTCAACCTCATTATCCTTGACCTCAAGCCTTGGGGCCACGGCCTTAAGCCTCTCGGCAGCCTCCCTCACATCACCATACGCCTTTACGGTTCTCTCACCCGCATACCTCTCTATCAGCTCCCGAGGGGTCCCCTCAGCTATCAGCCTCCCCTTGACGAGTATCCCAACCCTATCAGCCAGGGCCTCGGCCTCCTCCATATAATGCGTGGTTAGGAGAACTGTCTTACCCATCTCCCTCAGCTTCTCTATGACCTCCCAGACCTCCCTCCTGGCCCTTGGGTCGAGAGCCGTGGTGGGTTCGTCGAGGAAGAGTAGCTCCGGGTCGTTGATTAGGGCCATGGCTACTCCAACCTTACGCTTCAAGCCGCCTGAGAGGGTGTGGAACTGCTTACCCGACTTATCCTCGAGTCCCAGCAGGGAGATTAGCTCATCCACGTCCAGGCTCTTGTCATAGAGTGATGCGAAGAGCTGGAGGTTCTCTCTGACAGTCAGCCTGTCTATGGCCGAGAAATCCTGTGGGAGGACGCCTATCCTACCCCTAATCTCCCTACAAGCATCAGGCTCACCCACCCTGTAGCCGAGGACCCACGCCTCCCC
>JAHSRM010000050.1 GCA_021650775.1 Candidatus Benthortus lauensis | reverse complement strand
GGGGAGTGTTGTGAGGAGGGGGCTGGGGATAGCGGCCGTGTTCCATGGGAACAGCATGGGGCCTGAGGGCTTAGACCGCTCCGAGGCCGAGGTCGAGGTGGACGTGGATGGAACAGTCAGGGTTAGGACGGGCTTGACCGAGTATGGGACAGGCGCCTCAACCTCCCTGGCCCAGATAGCCGCCGAGACGCTTGGAGTTCCCTTGGAGAACGTTGTCGTGGAGAGGGTCGATACCTCACGCTCCCCAGACTCGGGTGGAACATTCGCCTCTAGGACCGTCGCCATGGGCGGCGGAGCCGTCAGGGTTGCGGCGGAGAGGCTGAGGAGGAGGATTGAGGGCATGATGAGGGAGGCTGGCTTCAAGGGCAGGATAACCGACTTCATAAAATCCATGCTCAGGGAACCGGTCTCGGAGAGGGCCGAGTTCACGGCGCCCTTGGCGGACTTCGACCCCGAGAAGGGCAGCGGGACCCCATACCTGCAATATACTTGGGGTGCCGTGGGCGTGGAGGTCGAGGTGGACTCGGAGACAGGTGAGGTGTCTGTGAAACGGGTTGTGGCTGCCTTCGATGTGGGGCGAGCCCTTAGGCCAAGCCTGGTAAAGGGTCAGATTGAGGGCGGGATAGCCCAGGGACTCGGGTTCGCCTTGATGGAGGAGCTGGTCCACAGGGACGGGTGGGTCAAGAACCCCAGCCTCTCAGACTACTATATCCCAACCTTCGTGGATGTCCCAGAGATAGAGTCCATAATTCTGGAGAACCCCGGTGTCCTGAACCCCCTGGGGACGAGGACCATAGGGGAGCCACCTATCTGCGGCCCTGCTCCGGCAATAGCGAACGCCGTGGAAGATGCCGTGGGCGTAAGAGTCACGAGCCTCCCGATAACGGCCGAGAAGATTCTCCTGAGGCTTCTGGGGAAGGTAAAGGGTTAAAGAGTTCCATAAATCTTGTTGGAGGCGTGAGCGCTCCTTGGCCTTCATAGAGGTTAAGGACCTATCGATAGTCTATAGGTCTAGGAGGGGCGAGGAGATAACAGCCCTCGAGGGAGTTGATTTGGAGATTGATGAGGGAGAGTTCGTGGCCATAGTGGGGCCTAGCGGATGCGGTAAGAGCACCCTCCTTAAAGCTATCTCGGGTCTGCTGAGGCCCCGCAGAGGGGTTGTGAGGATTGGGGGGAGGGTTGTCGAGGGACCCTATGACGGCGTAGGCTTCGTCTTCCAGACACCCACCCTTCTTCCATGGAGGACCGTCCTCGGAAACATCCTCTTCCCGATAGAGATGAAGGGTCTCAGGAAGAATGACTACGTGGAGAAGGCCCTCAAGCTGATAGAGATGGTGGGGCTGAAGGGGTTCGAGAAGAAGTATCCGGGTGAGCTGAGCGGAGGAATGAGGCAGAGGGCATCCCTGATACAGGCCCTAATCCACGACCCCCGCATCCTCCTCCTAGACGAGCCCTTCGGGGCACTAGACGCACTGACCCGTGAGGAGCTGAACATGGAGCTCCAGAGAATCTGGATGAGGGAGAAGAAGACCTCAATACTCGTAACCCACAGTATATCCGAGGCGGTCTTCCAGGCTGACAGGGTGTATGTCATGAGCCCGAGGCCGGGTAGGATAATCCACGTGGAGGAGGTGGAGCTTCCCAGGCCGAGGAGCTTCGAGGACTCCTCCAGCCCCGAGTTCCTCAAGCACGTGAATAATATTAGGAGGTTTATCTTCGGTCAGGGTGAGAAGACGTGAGCATGAGTAGGGGAGAGAAGATACTGAACACCTACGTGTATCCCGCCTTAACCATGGTCTCCATACTTGTCCTCTGGGAGGTCTTGACAGCCCTCTTCAAGGTCCCCGAGTTCATCCTCCCTCCGCCCAGCAGCATAATAGAGGAGGCTGCCTCGGCAATCGACCTGTATCTCGACCATACATACTTCACCCTCTACGAGGTTGGGGTGGGGTTCGGTCTTTCCCTGGCATTCGGGATACCGACGGCCATAGCGATAGTCTATTCACGTTTCCTCCAGAACACCCTCTACCCCATACTGGTCGTCCTCCAGTCGGTTCCAAAGGTCGCCCTCGCACCCCTGATAATGATGTGGTTCTTCAGGATACATCAGG
>JAHSRM010000105.1 GCA_021650775.1 Candidatus Benthortus lauensis | reverse complement strand
TGGACCCGCCCCCAAGTGAGGTAGCCAGAAGACTTGGGAACACGGTGGAGGCGTTCAACAGCGTCCCCACGGCAATATACCTCTACCTCCGAAACCAAGACCCGCTAAAAACAATCCAACACGCAATAGACCTGCGGGGAGACACGGACACAATAGCCTCGATGGCAGCGGCAATAGCGGGAGCACACAAGACAGCCTCACCCATCCCGCCGCAACTACTAAACAGGCTGGAGAACAAGGAGAAGATAAGGCAAACAGCACAGAAACTATGGAAACTAAAACAACGCATTCCTCCACGATAACGTTGGAATTCTAAAATGGGGGTCGGCTCGGCTCTTCCTGCATCATCTTGTCAGTCTGGGGCAGCGGCCTCATCCCCCAGGGGATGTTTCTGCGTTGGGGGTTTTTAGGGTTTTTTGAGGGCTGTTATGGTTAGTATTCCGTTTTTGTAGTTTCTTGTTATTGTGTTGGGTTGGATGGGGGTCTTGAGGTGTATGTGGTGTCTCCTCATCCATCCTCCGTTGCTCCACGTGATTGTTATCTCCTTCTCCTCGGCTTCCACGTTTATCGTGTGGGGCTTGGCCCCCCTCAGGTCTATTGTTATGATTACTTGGTGGCCGCTCTCCTCCTGCTCGGTTAGGGGGTCGCTTCTCCTCACCGTGTAGTCCTTCAGCTGCTCCTCATCATAGAACTCGTGGTGGCTGAGGGGCTTACGTTTGCTGCATGGCTCCCCTATCCTGTGCCAGTATCTTATCCTCCGTTCCCCCAGCCTCCAGCATAGGTAGACAGGCTCACCCATCCTTATTGCGGGGAAGTCTATGACCCCTGCCTTGGGGTTTCTCGCCACGCATCCATAGGACTCTATCTCCTTGATTGCCTCCCTGACCGACTCATCATCCTGGTTTATCCCCCTACCCCACCTCTGATACAGGGTTATCTCATTCCTTACATACTCCATTAGCCTGGATAGCTCGGGCAGGAGTCTCTCGGCCTCATCTATGCTGAAGAAGGGCCTCGGCTCCATGAGTCCTGGATAGGTGGGGCGTCCAAAGGGTTGATAAATCTTGCCGTGCCACAAGCCGCAAACCCTTATATACACGGCTCCCAGGGAGAGCAGGCGGATGAGCGAGCAGACGCAGGAGACCAAGGAACAGAAGGAGCCTGGGAAGGCTGAGGAGGCCCAGAAGACTCAGCAGCCCCCGCAGCCCAAGAAGACCCTCCAGTGGGGGATAGTCCACATATACTCCAGCTACAACAACATAATAGTCCATGTAACCGACCTGACGGGAGCAGAGACCATAGCGAGGGCCTCGGGAGGCATGTTCGTGGACGCAGGACGCCTCGAGCCAACACCCTACGCAGCAACCAGGGCCGCAAGCTACGCCATGGAGATAGCCAAGCAGAAGGGCATAAACGCAGTCCACATCAGGGTAAGGGCTCCCGGAGGAGTCAAGGCCAGGACACCTGGCCCGGGAACCCAGGCAGCGATAAGGGCCATAGCACGCTCCGGAGTAATGATAGGCAGGATAGAGGACGTAACCCCAATCCCCCACGACTCGGTTAGGAAGAAGGGTGGAAGAAGAGGGAGAAGGGTCTAGGCACCCCTACCCCTAAACAGGGAGACATAGATGACTGCGCCTGCAAATATCGATGAGGAAACCAGTATGGCTGCTGCACCCGCATTAGTTCCAACATAATACGAGATATAGATTCCAGATATGGCCGAGACCAAGGCTATCACAATGCTCCTAACCATGAACTCTCCAGGCCTCCTAGAGAGCAGGAAGGACGCCGCCGGAGGAATAATTAACGAGGCGAAGGCAGGGATAGCTCCAATAGTCATGAACGATGAAACCACCGTAAACGCCAGTAGAAGGAGAAGAACATAGTGGATTACCCCCGTCCTCATTCCAAGCGCATTGGCGCCCAAGGGGTCAACCGTGTAGATTAGCAGTATCCTCCTGAACAGTATCGCAAATACTATTATGCTCAGGGATGATATGATTGTTCTCGTCATCATCTCCGTGGATACTGCGGTAACGTCGGCGAACAGTATATCCTCTATTGATACGGTGGCTCCCCCTATGTAGGAAAGCACGGCAATAGCTAATGCAAGCATAGTCGAGAAAGTAACCGCAATTATTACGTCTGTCCTGAGCCTGGTTCTCCTCTCAACCGAGCTAACGCTCAGGGCCACTACAAGACCTGCTAGTAAAGCTCCAAGGAAGTAGTCGAAGCTAAAGAGGTACGCTGCCACCAGCCCCACTATCGCTCCATGAGACAATGCATCACCAAATATAGCCCACCCTCTAAGAACAGCGAAGGACCCGACGAGAGCAGCTGCAGCCATGACTAGTAATAGGGTTAATGCCCCACGGCGCATAAACTCATACTTGAAGGGTCTGAGAACCGGGTTGTCAAATACCCCGGAACCAGGGTTTCTTGAGCCTTTATCCCCGATATTAAGTGCGAGGCCCTTTATTATGACCTCGGTGTTTCTCCTCATCAAATCTATGTATGTATTTACTCCATGGCTTGGAGCAAGCGACTCAATATACAGGTATCCTATCACCTCCACGCCTGCTTCTTCCGCCAATGTCTCAATAACCTCCCTCAAAGTAGTTGCAGACTCCTCATACTCCACAAACAAAACCCCAACATCCATCTCCACAATATTTTCAAACAGGTCAATAACAGACTTGGTCTGAGGCTCATATGTTCCAGCCGCACCAGTAATAAATCCAATCAACTTTATCCCATACCTATCCGCATAATAAGCCATGGTGTTTCTAATGGTTACAAGTTTTCTAGATTCTTCAGGTATATTTCTGATGCGTTCAGCTATCCAGCTATCTAATTGGTCAAGCTGTTTAAGATAATCGTTAGCATTCCGCATGTATTGCTCGGAATTTTCTGGGTCGATGTTTGATAGCAGGGCTGCCATCTTATTCACGAGGACTTTAACATTTAATGGATTCATCCAGAAGTATGGGTTTTCTTTCTCCTGGGGCGGGTATTTTATGTCTTGTTTAATTAAGTTGAGGATGTTTATTACCCCCTCGCCGTTCTTTATGCTTTCTGCGTAGGTTCCTAGAACTGCTTCATTTCCGTATCCGACGTAGAGGAATAAGTCGGAGTCGGCGATTCTCTCCGAGTCTTTGGGAGTAAGCTCGTAGGCAGCAAGGTTTACCCCAGGCTCTATGAGGCTCTCTACGATTGCTTTGTCGCCAGCTATGTTTCCCACTATATCGGCTAGAACTGGAAGAGTAACAACTATGTATAGTCTTTCATCGTCTCCGTGAGCTACAATAGACGGAGTATAGGCTGATAGAAGGATTGTTAATATCAAGAGTAATGTTAATCTCTTCATGCCCGGCCTCACCTAATTAACTCTAATTTTTCCAGTATTTCGACGGGGTTCCCAGAGTCCAGTATCCTATGATTGATTAGATAGGCTTTGTCGAAGTGTTCCAGCTCGTTTATATGGTGTTCCGTTATTATGATTAGTTTCCCCTTCTTTTTCTCTTCAGCTAGCACGTTAAGGATTATGTTCTCTGTCGCCCTGTCAATAGATTCGAATGGCTCATCGAGTAGGTATATCACGGGGTCTTGTGCCAATGCTCTAGCTATTACGGCCCTGTTGAGTTGGCCGCCTGAGAGTTCTGAAAGTTTTTTCGAGGATTGAGTCTCTAGTCTAACCTTTTCCAAGCTTCTTTCTATTGCTTCTAGGTCTCTTCTTGTTAGCTTTCCTAAGGGTCCTATGTGGGGGTATCTGCCGAATGATACTAGGTCCCAGACTGTTAGGGGTGCGTGGATGTTGAGTTCCTTTATCTGGGGGACGTAGGCTATGAGTCTTCTTACTGCGAGGTCCTTGTAGGGGTCTCTTCCCAAAACTCTGACGAGGCCTTTACGGGGCTTTATCAAACCTGCGATGGCTCTCAGAAGGGTCGTCTTGCCGCCGCCGTTCGGCCCTGCGAGAAGCACCATCTCCCCGAGGCTCGCCTTGAGTGTCACATCCTCTATTGCAGGCTCCTCCATTCCATCGTATACCACCTCGAGGCGCTCAACCTTGACCGCCTCCCTTACCTCGTCTAAGCCCCTGAGTAGCCCTAAAACCTCTCTTGATTTATCTAGATGGGGGTTCATTCTTTAGCCTTGTCTAAATTTTTAGTAGGGGTTAAATATAAATTTTTCTAAAAAAGCTCGGTGATAATCCTGGGCAAGGAGAGTAGGCTGAAGGCATTGGAGATAGGTCATAAAAAGCGGGGATATGGTAGACGGATTGCTGAAGAGTATCTGGAGGCCATATACGAGTTAACTAGGGAGAATAGGAGGGTGAGGCCTATAGATATATCTAGGACGCTGAATGTGGCGCCCAGCACCGTTAGGAAGGTCCTCAAGAGGCTTATACGGGAGGGGTATGTCTCCTACGAGCCCTACAGGAGGATTACGCTCACCCCCCAGGGAGAGAGATACATCCTCATACTCAAGCAGAGGCATGACGCCGTCTCGAAGCTCTTCAAACTTCTGGGCATGCCGCCGCTGGAGGCTGAAGTGGAGGCGGAGAAGATAGAGCATAACATGACAGCTCTCTCAACCCAATTCTTCCAAGCACTGGTGGAGGCCTTGGAAGAGACACCCAGCCTACTAACTATACTAAGGGAAAAGGTATCCGAGAAAATAGACATGGCGAGGTCGTGACCTATTGGTGTGAAAGAATCACTTGAATAGTTTGGGGACTTGGTTTATGCAACCCTAACTATGTCCTTCCTTATATGTTTGAAGTAGACTTCGGCTTCCTCCTCATCTACTATGTGTATCTCGAATGGGTGGATTAGGGGTAGGCCGGCCTTCTCGAATATCAGGGACTTGACATGGCCTCTCTCCTTCAGGGACCTGGGAGCCTGCTCGGAGACCACGAGTATATCTATGTCCGAGGCCGCAGTCAGCTCTCCTCTCACAGCACTCCCAAAAACATACACCTTTGAGCCGCTTCCCAGAACCTCCTTGACGGCGGATGCAATACTCTCAACCCACCTCCTCCACTCCCATACAAGCCTAGCCCTCTCCCAGCTATACTCCAAGCTCCTCACAGAGCCTAAACACCCCCCTACAAACTCTCAGCAGCTCCACGGCGTCCTCCCTACCAAATGTCTTCAGAAAATATCTGCTTGTTAAGTATGCATCCTCTAAAGCATGCAGCATCCCCCTATTCTCTTCAATAAACTTTTTCACACGTTCTTCATCTACTCTGCCCAACTCCTTTAGAAGAAGGATTATCGAGTGGGTCTTAGGGTAATCGCCTACAACTTTGAGAAGAGCAGCCTTTAATCTTAGTTGAGCTGCCTGCTCAGCGTTAAATGCCGCCAAATCATATATTCCTTTGCCAACTAGGTATTCAGATATTTCTAGAAAGTTGCGTGCTCTTCTCTCCATTAACTCTATCTCTTTGTTCTTCACCTTACTTGCTTGGGTCTTGCTTCTTATTTAAGGGTTGGTTGGGTTGAAGGGTTAAGGGATGGTTTTGTTTGTTTATTTGGGTATGGTCGGGTTGAGGGAGATTCAGGGTCTTATGGCTGAGATTTATCTTGAGAGGGATAGAAGGCGTGGTGCTGAGAAGACTCTCCTCTGGATGCTCTCGGAGGCTGGTGAGGTCGCAGACGCATACATCAAGGGTGAGGGGCTGCGGGAGGAGGTAGCCGACCTACTCGCATGGCTCCTAAGCTTCTGCAACGTGGTGGGGATAGACCTAGAGGACGCCGTCATGGCCAAGTATGGAGATGGCTGCCCAATGTGTGGTGGGAGGCCCTGCCGATGCCCCATGCGTTAGCAAGGGTTTTAGAGCATCCATAGATGAGTTATTGCTGGGGTGCGTCAGGTAAGGCTCTACGGCAGGGGTGAGGCTGAGGCCGAGAGGAGCGTCTGCCCGGTCTGCCGTGGAGACTATAAGCTCTGTAGGCTTGATGTCTGCCCGTATCTGAGGCATCTCAGAGACCTGTTGGGGCGGGTGGAGTCCTCGAGGGTTCTCTTCGGCTCCTCGCCCCCCTCATCCCTAGTAGGCTCATGGGGTTACCCACGGGTATATGTGGGCCCCCTCACGCCTCCGATAACCGAGGACACGAGCATTATGGAGAGCCCCGAGCTCTGGCTCGACATACCCTTGGAGAGGATTCTATCTATGAGGCTTAGTCTAGTTAGGGGGAAGGTTAGGGCCGATGTGAGGGAGGCGAGGGACCCTGGGAGGATGCTCCAATCAATCCAGGAGCTGGGTATGGCCTACACGCCCACCGACGTGGAGCTTTGGTTCAGCAGGGAGCCGAGGATTATGCCTGGGTTCATGGTTAGGTCGGCTCCATGGGGCCCCTCTGCAAGCCTCGAGAAGACCATAGTAGCATCCAACCCCCTCGTCCCTAGGCCTGTCGAGAAGGCTGTCTCGGACACAGACCTGAAGGCCTCCAAGGCCATAATCGAGCTGTATAGGAGTGGGATAAGCCTCAGCCAGATAGTCAGGCTGCTCTCCCTAGGCCTCATAGGGACCAGGAGGTGGAGGAGGCTCGTCCCAACCGAGTGGAGCATAACCGCCGTGGACGACCAGATAGGCAGGTGGCTGAGAGGACGAGTAAGGGAGAAGAGGTGGATAAGCAGCTACCAGGTCTACAGCCACGAGGCCCATCACAACAAGGTCTCCATACTGATGCTGCCCGGGCCATGGATGTTCGAGGTAATAGAGATCTGGCATAAAGGAGGCGTCAAGATATACAGGGACCACGAGCTCCCAGGGGAGCCTGACAGATACCCCGAGGAGGTCGGCGGAGCGTTCCACGCCCTTAGGCTACCTGTCCTCGAGCACCTATACAGGGTTGGGAGGCAGGCGTCGGTTGTCGTGGTGGCGGAGGTTAGGGAGGGGTGGATACCCCTCGGGGTCTGGAGGTTCCGTGAGATATGCCGCAGAGCCTTGGGCAGGCCGGCCGGGTCCTACAGCGAGCTGGATGAGGCTCTAGAAGCCCTAGGGAGGCATACGTGGGCTCCGAGAACTTTATGGGAGAGAAATAGCGTCGTGCTGAGGCTGGCGAGAACCCAGGCCAAGCTAACCAGGTTCGTAGGGTTGGGAAAGGTTTAAGATGACTGTGTGCAGGGTTCGGGGAGATGTTAGGCTACGGGAGGATAGCTGAGGTAAACCTCTCGGATGGGCGGGTCGAGTATCGGGAAGTGGATGAACGACTCGCATTCGACTTCATAGGCGGGAGGGGATGGTGCGCCTACACAATCTTCAAGGAGCTTGACAGCATCGTCGCCCCACTCCATCCCTCAAACGTCCTCGTGGTGGCCACAGGCCCCCTAAACGGGGTAATCTTCCAGAGCGGTGGGAAGACATCATTCGCCGCAATAAGCCCGGCCACGGGAATCTACGGGGACAGCAGCGTGGGAGGCTTCCTAGGAAACCGGATGAGGAGGGCTGGAATAGATGGTATGATTATCCGTGGAGCCGCACCCGAGCCCGTCTACCTGCTCGTGGCCGATAATAGGGTGGAGATTCATCCAGCCAACGACCTATGGGGAAGGCACTCGAGGGAGGCTGACAGAATCCTGACCGAGAAGTATGGCTCCTGCTCCGTCGCCACCATAGGCATAGCGGGTGAGAGGATGGTGTATTACGCTGCGATAAACGTGGACTGGGACCGTGGGAAGCTCAGGCACGCGCAGGCAGGGAGGACGGGTATGGGGGCGGTGATGGGCTCCAAGAAGATTAAGGCCATCGTGGCCGCTGGGACGGGTGAGGTTAAGGTGGCGGACAGGGAGAGGCTGGCCGAGGTTGCGAGGAAGTTCCAGAAGGCTGTCAAGCAGAGCGACAACTACTCCACATGGCTTAAGTATGGGACAACGCATACGGTCGAGTGGGCAAACGAGGTCGGCGCCCTCCCAACACGCAACTTCCAGTCCACGGTCTTCGAGTATGCTGACAGGATTGGCGGCGAGGTGGTCGCCAGGGAGAAGGTTATCTCGACTCCCTGCTCCAACTGTATAACCCCATGCGGCCACGTGATAGAGTTCGAGAACAAGGATAGGGTTGTGGCGGACTACGAGAACCTCGCCATGCTCGGCTCCAACCTCGGCCTAGGAGACTTCGAGAAGGTAATGTGGGCCAACTACCTCTGCGACTACTACGGCCTCGATACAATCTCCACGGGAGCCGTCCTCGGGTTCGTGATGGAGTGCTATGAGAAGGGCCTAATCACCAAGGATGAGCTTGGAGTGGATGCCAGGTGGGGCGACGCAGAGGCAATCTACAGGATGATAGAGATGATAGCCAAGAGGGAGGGGTTCGGGGACCTGATGGCCCAGGGGGTCAAGACCCTTGCGGCAAGGATAGGGCGAGGCTCGGAGAAGTTCGCCATGCACGTGAAGGGACTCGAGATAAGCGCTTACGACCACCGGGCCGCACCTGCCATGGCCCTAAGCTATGCGACATGCGATATAGGTGGGCATCATAACCGGAGCTGGGCGATTACCTGGGATGTCCAGGTTGGGAGGGAGAGCTATGGCGAGGAGAAGGTGGATAGGGTCATCTACCTCCAGCACCTCAGACCCCTCTACGACATGCTGGGAGTCTGCAGATTCTACTTCGCAGAACTCTCAGTAGACCCCTCGCTTCACGCAGAGGCCTACTCGGCGGTCGTGGGCAGGGAGTTCAGTATAGATGACCTGCTTCTGAGGAGTGAGAAGGTCTGGAACATAACCAGGGCCATAGCCATACTCAGGAAGGGTATAGACTACAGGTATGATATGCCGCCTGCCAGGGAGTTCGAGGACCCTGTCCCCGAGGGGCCTGTCAAGGGATGGAGGCTCGACAGGGAGAAGTTCATGGAGATGCTGAGGCTCTACTACCGGAAGCGTGGATGGGACGAGCGTGGATGGCCTACACGTGAGAAGTTGCTGGAGCTAGGGCTGCCTGAGGTTGCTGAGAAGCTCTACCCGGATGGGGGGTAGGGTTCAGCAATACTTAATCTTGCTGAATCTCCTGAGGAGGGCTTGGACCTCCCTCCTAATCTTTCTCGGGTCTCCGCCGTTCATCGCCTCGCAGATTAACCTGGCTATCTTCCTCATCTCCCTCCTACCCATGCCTCTCCTGGAGACCTCGTTTGTCCCGAGCCTCGTGTCGGCGTCGGTTATTATCCCGCACTCCTCGAGCCTATCCCTTATCTCCTCCCTCCTACCACCGTCAGGTATATCGAGTATGACCTGATGGCTCCTGGTGAAGCCCTTATCCTTCGCCTTCACGGGTATCCCGAGCGAGTCTAGGGACTTGGCGAGCTCTTGAGCGTTCTCCACAATCCTCCTCGCATACTGTCTCCCGAACCTGGCCATCTCCTCAAGGGTTATCGCCAAGGCTCCAAGCCTGTTCAGGTGGATGTTGTCCACGAGCTTGTGGTAGAGGTTGGGGAGGAGGCGTTCATAGATGTCTCCATCCCTTGTCAAGACTATGGCTCCCTGAGGGCCTGGGAACGTCTTATGGGTCGAGGCATAGATTAGGTCCGCTCCCTCACGCAGGGGGTCCTGGAACTCTCCGCCGGCTATCAGGCCTAGGACGTGGGAGGCGTCGAAGGCCACGACTCCGCCGTATTCGTGGACGGCCTCCGAGAGCTCCTTTACTGGGTGTGGGAAGAGGATTAGGCTTCCGCCCAGGACGAGTAGGTCGGGCTTCTCCCTCCTAATCAACTCCACGCTCTCCTCGACGAGGGGTAGGAGATACTCGCTGGTGCTGGGAAGCTGTATAAGCTCTATGCCCAGTAGGTCGGGTATCCTCGAGGGCTGGTATCCGGGGTAGCCTCCGCACTCCCTCGGGATGGTTGCGAGCTTCCCCCTGCCTGCGAATGTGTGGGAGACTAGTAGTGCGGCCACGTGCCCCGAGATAGGCTCAACTATAACGTGCTCGGCCCTGAAGAGCTTGGCGGCAAGCTCCTCGACATACTCCCAGAGCTCCTTGATGACCCTCGTCCCACCATAGTATTCAGGCCTAATCGAGTATCGCCCCGTTAGGTCGGTTGCCAAGGCCCTCAAGGCCGCTGGGCTCATGACGTTCTCGCTTGAGATCATGTTTATCGTCTTCCTGCGGTAGCGTTCGTGGGCTTTTATCAGCTCGAGGGCCTTACTCACCTCTAACCGCCTCCAGGAACCTCTTGAGGGCCTCCACGTTCTCCTCCCTTAGGCTTCTCCTCCTCTCATCCACGTAGAGGCCCAGCTTCCTAGCCTCCCTAACGCTCAGCCCGACCGCCTCAAGCTCTCTGGGAGAGAATCCACGGCCCTCCCTAACCTTGATAACCTCCCGATGCTTCCTCCTAACGATAGCCTTCGGCGGCTCCATCGCCCCAGCCACCTGTAAAAAGTAACTCTAAAAGATTATCGTGGATAATACCGTCAGCCGACTTGTTGGGGTGGTAATAAATCGGGGCTTCACCTAATCCGGGTTATGCCGAAGAGGCCGAGGGATGCTTCGTCGCCCAGGTATAAGGCTAGGATGGGTTATGAGGGCGAGTATTATCTTGTCCAGAAGTTTGTTAGGAGGGGTGAGCCCGGATACTATGCTGTGAGGACTCCTGGAAGCGGTGCAGGTAAGATGGCTAAGCCCGACGTGATAGCCGTGGATGGAGGGGAGCTACTGGCGATAGAGGTTAAGTCGAGCAGCAAGCCCTACATCACCCTTAACGAGGAGCAGGTGGCCAGGCTCCTGGAGTTCTGCCGCATGTTCGTGGTCAAGTGCCCCCACTGCGGGGGAGAGATTCACCCCAAGCCCATGATTGCGGCCAGGTTCCTTGGGAGGGAGTGGAGGTTCGTGGAGCTGCCCCTGGACTGGAGCGGCCCCATCACCTTGAAGAGGGGGCGTTCAGCCTCTCCCTCCTCTCCATGACCCTGCCTTCCCGAGGCTTCCTCGGAGCCTTCTTCTCTATGGATGAGAGGTCTAGGAGGGCTTGGCTGAGGTAGTGGCTGAGCGTCGGAGCATTCTTGACCCACTTCCTCTCACTCGGCTTGGACAGGTATCCAAGGTTCGCCAGGTTCTGGAGCAGGTTCCCCACACTCCTCCTCTTCTTCCTACTCCTCCCCATCTCTTGTGGTAGGAGCTGGAATAGGTCTGTCAGTGTGAATGCTCCCTCGCCCATCTGGGCTATGGCCGCCAAGACCTGGGAGACCTCCTCCAGGCTCAGCTTCCTAACCCTCCATCCCAGCATGACGATTAGGGGGTTCCATTCCAAGCCTACTCACCCCTAACCTTCCTCAACACCATAACCGAGTCCACGTCTATCGGCTTCCCACACGAGGAGCACCTAAACCTAATCTTATATCGTTTCTCGGCGAACTCCTCGAGCTCGTCCTCCTGAGGGAGGGTGGTGAGGGTTGTCTCGCCGCAGTAGGGGCACTTAATCCTCGCCCTTCTACCAGCTTTTATCGGAATCCTCTCCTCGGCTCCCTCGGGGGTCAGGAGGGTTATCATCTCGGCCTCCAGCTCAAGCTCCCTCTGGGGAACCTCGACCCTATGCCTCCCAGATTCAAGCTCACGTTTAAGCTCGGCCAACTCCTCCTCCAGCATCCTCCTCCTCTCGTTAATCCTCTTCAACTCGGACTCGATTCTCTCGAAAGCAGCCCTGGGGACGAACTCCCTCCTAATATACGGCATGATGAGGGTTACTATGGACTGCCTGGCCTTGTCTAGTAGGTGGGGTTCGAGGGGCGTCAGGACCGGTGCCTCCCCCCGCTTGACCTTTGCGATTGTCTGGAGCTGCTGTGAGAGTGCCTCCAGGTCCTCTGGCTCCCCTCCCTGGGGGTCGGAGAACAGCCTAAGTATTGCGTGGGCTGCGGCCATCTCTCCCTCAAGCAGCTCCACGTAGCTCCTCTTCTCATCTATCTTCTTCTCGAGTTCCTCGAGCTCCTTCCTCAGCTCCTCCATCCTCGACCTTATCTGCTCGGCCTCCGCCCTAACCTCTAGGAGCTCCCCTATCTCCCTTCTCAGCTCCTCCTCCCTCTTGGATAGCTCCTCAACCTCCCCCCGCATGTTCTCAAGCTTTGATAGAACCTCCTCAACCGAGCCCTTCACGCCTGTCAGCCTCTCCAGCTCCCCTCTTAGCTCCTCAACCCTCCTCTCCAGCTCCTCGGCATCCTCGGACAGCCTCCTCTTCTCCTCCTCGAGCCTCTCCACCTCCCTCCTCAGCCCATCCAGCCCGCCTAAGATTTGATAGGACTCCTCGAGCTCCTTCTCGAGCCTCTCCCTCCTCTCCGCCGTGGAGCGAAGCCTCTCCTCCTCTTCCTTAATCTCCCTCCTCAGTTCCTCGATTCTCTCGGCGAGGCTTTCATGCTCCCTGAGGCTCTTCAGGGTCTCCTCCACATCATAGTTCATGCTGCTCAGGTTTCTCAGCACGTTGAGGGCTTTCTCCAGGTCTTCCACGTTGAGGCCGCTCTCTCTAAGGGCGTTGATTACCTTCCCTATTCTGCCGACCTGCTCCAGCGTTAGCTTGTATTGGTCCATGTAGATTTTCAGGTCCTCCTCCATCCTCTCCCTCTTCTCCTTGAGCTCCATGATGCTATACTGTAGCTTGGCCTCCTCCCTGCTCAGCTTCTCGTAGTCCCTGATGAGCGATAGGTAGCTCTTCCCCCTCTCCCTCTCAATCCTCCTAAGCCTTATCGCCGCATTAACATATCTCTTAAGCTTCCTAGGGTCCCATCCAAGCCTATCGAGTATCTCGACCAGGGCCTCGAGCTTCTCCCTACTAACCCCGACCCTCGACTCCAAGTCCTCCGGGGGAACCGCAACCACGACCTCGAAGTCCTCATCCGACAAAATCCATCTCAAAAAGAATTCACTGGGAGCATCCTATATAAGTTAAGCCACGGAAAGAGGCCAAAAAATAATACATGGAGACTTTTCAGGGAATCTCCGAGGAATCTTTAGGCGGCTTAACGCCTTCTCCTGAAGCCCTGCCTGGGAGACCTGCCATACCCGCCGTAGGTTACCGGGTTCTCTGACAGGTTGTTGTCGGTGTTTACCTCGGGTATCTCGGCGTCCGATAACTCGACAGAACCGTATCTCCCCAGGTTCAGCTGCATCCTCCCCCTGAAGAGCTTCACGAAGCCGTTGGAGACCTTTATCACGTCTCCCTCATTCACCTTATCCACGTTCTCGTCCCAGAGGACTAGGTTTATGGCTCCCGTCTCGTCGGCTATCAGGGCCTCGCTCAGCCTATGCTCGCTCTGGTCATACTGAGAGGAGACAACCCTCTCCGGAGACTTGCTCACAACCTTCGCCACGAGATTCACGCCACGGGAACGAGGCGAAAGCTCCCCAATCTTAACCAAATCTTCCATTCCAACTTACACCTAACTTATGCGGCTAATGGAGGATACGTTCGTATATAAGTATTCCCTGAAGTCAATCAGGCTAAGTATCTTTGCCCAGAGCTTTTAGAAGCCTCTCCACGGCCTTCTCCTTCCCCATGTCCCATATGTATGGGCCGAGCCTCGGGCCGCTGCTCCTCCCTATCAGGATTTGGTAGAGCTTCCTGAATAGGTCGGCCGGCCTTATCCCCATGCTCCTCGCAACCTCGAAGACGCTGTTCTGGATTCTCTCGGCCGAGTCTGCTTCACGTATCCTCTCAACCAGGATTTTTATCGCCTCCCTCTCCACCCCGCTTAACTCCACCCTCTCCCTCTCAACTTCCCCGAAGTCCATGGCATAGTTTATCGCCAGCCTAACCTTCTCCTCGGCCCTACCATCAAGCCTGTATCCATATTTGCCGAGCCTGCTGACCACGAACTCCCATCTCTTGTCCTCTGGGGCGGCTAGGGCCAGCTCCACTATGAGGGGGTAGGGGATGTGGGTTGAGGGCTTCTCAGGAGGCCTGAGGAGGTGCGAGTATAGGTATAGGCCCTTCAGCCGCTCCCTCTCCAAGACGTTCCCAATCTTGACCCTGCCGAAATACACGTCCTCAAGGTAGTCCAGCTCATCCATCATGGCGGGTATCGTCCTATAAGATATGATACGTGTCCCCACAACCCTCTTGAAGAAGAGTAGGATTAGGCTCTCGGGTGTCCCATACCTATACCAGACCTGGGGCGTGAACACGTTTCCAAGGGACTTAGATATCTTCCTCCCGCTCTCGTCGAGGAACATCTCGTATCTAACGTGGTAGGGTGGGGGATGCTTTAGAATCTCCTCGGCCACCCAGTCATTAACCTTCACAGAGTCGGCGATATCCTTCCCATATGCCTCGAACCTTATGTCGAGGGCCTTCCACCTTGCTGCGAACTCCACCTTCCATGCGAGTTTTCCATCATCCCTACTGATGTCAGCCTCCCCCTCATACCCGCATCC
>JAHSRM010000033.1 GCA_021650775.1 Candidatus Benthortus lauensis | reverse complement strand
TGTGTATAAGAGACAGGTCTTCGGGAGGGGGGGCATAAGGGTTAAGGCTGGGGGAGAGAGGCTCTGGCTCGACTCCTACGGGGAGGGAACGGTCCTCATCTCCCACGCTCACTCGGACCACATCCCCAGGAGGAAGGCCAGGGTCATAGCGACGCCCCAGACCCTAAGCATACTCAAGGCATTCGGGAGGCGGATGGGTGGTCGGAGCCTGGGGTTCGGGGAGACCCTGAAGGTGGGGAGATTCACGGTCTCGGCTCAGCCCTCTGGCCACGTCCTAGGCTCAAGCCAGTTCATAATAGAGGCGGGCGGCGAACGCCTCGTCTACACAGGCGACCTCAACGTCTACGACAGCATCCTCCTAGAGGGAGGCAGGCCGATAGAGGCCGAGAAACTGATAATAGAGTCAACCTACGGCCTCCCGGGATACAGGTTTCCGCCTAGAGAGGAGGTCTACTCCTCCATGGTCCGATGGATTCTATCGACGATTAGGGAGGGTGAGATACCCGCCTTCAAGGTCTACGCCCTGGGCAAGGCACAGGAGGTCATCAAGATGGTGAACACCTTCCTTGGGATACCCGTGGTTGCTGGATGGACGGTCTCCAGGGTGAGCGATAAGCATGTCGAGCATGGGCTTGGACTCGACTACCTTCCCCTCCACAAATCCGAGGGACTAGAAGCCTTCTCGCAGGGCGAGTGCGTCTATGTCGCCAGCAGGAGGGAGAACCCGCCGAGCAAGAGGAGGCTCAGATGGGCCGTGGCCACAGGATGGGCTCTAAGATACAGGTATCCCAGGTATGATGCCTCCTTCCCCCTAAGCGGCCACAGCGACTTCCCAGGCCTGGTCGAGTATATCGAGCATAGCAATCCTAGGGAGGTCTTCACCGTTCATGGATATTCCGGGGAGTTTGCACGCATCCTTAGGAGGATGGGTTGGAGGGCGAGGCCCCTGGACGAGGCCAGCCAATCCCTCCTCATCTAACATACTTGCTTATCGTCTTCTTGATTAGTTCCTCCGCTTCTCCAGCTATCTCCCTCAGCCTCTCCACGCTCCTGGCCTCGGCAGTCATCTTGACCTCAGGCATGGTGTTGGAGGCCCTTACCAGAACCCATCCGTCATCAAAGTATGCTTTGACCCCGTCTATCCTGCTCACCCTCACCCCGAGGGACTCGTAGTGGGATGCTATCTCCTCGACCACCTTCCACTTGTATTGGTCTGGGCAGTGGAAGGTCTTTATCGGAGTGTTGGGGTAATGGGGTATCTCATCTACTATCTCCGAGAGCCTTCTACCGCTCTTGGAGACTATCTCGGCCATCCTGAGGAGGGCGAAGACTGCGTCGTCGAACCCGTTCAGCTCGGGGAAGTAGAGGTGGTTGCTCTTCTCGCCTCCTATCACTGCTCCGAGCTCCCTAACCGCCCTGAGTAGGAATGCCCTCCCAACCCTCATCTCCACAGGCTCCATCCCCCTCGCCTCTATCACCTCCCTCAAGGCGGATGTGGAGCTGACGTCGAAGACCACCTTCCCCTTCTTGTCGAGGAACTTGACGAAGACTGCGAGAGTTATGTCGCCTGTAAGGAGCCTCCCACGGTCATCCACGAACACAATCCTGTCCCCGTCGCCGTCGAATCCTGCGCCGAAGTCTGCTCCAACCCTCTTAACCAGCTCTTGTAGGGGCTTGAGGGTCTCTTCGTTAGGCTCGGGCAGGTGGCCTGGAAACCTCCCGTCAGGCTTGGCGTTTAGGGCCTCCACCCTCATCCCGATTAGCTCTGCGATTCGGGGGAAAATCAGCGAGGTCGCACCATTAGAGTAGTCTATGGCTACCTTAAGCCCTGGCTCGACATCGACCCTCGATAGGAGATGCTCTATGTATGGCTGGGTCAGGTCTATCTTCTTTATGCTGCCCCTTCTCCCAGATCTCTTGGAGCCTCCCTCCAGGATGAGCCGCTTAACCTCCTCCATCCCCGCTCCCTCCGAGACCGTGTCCCCACCCCTCGACACCAGCTTGAACCCGTTCCACTCAGGCGGGTTGTGGCTAGCGGTTACCTGGACCCCTCCATCGGCGTCTAGGTGGACCACGGAGAAGTAGAGCATGGGCGTGGTTATTATGCCTGGGAGGATTACGTTGCACCCCGCCTCGATGAGGCCTTGGGAGACCTCTTGGGCAAGCCTCTCACCGCTTAGCCTCACATCCCTCCCGACGACCACGTCCCCCCTGTTCCCCAGGAAGGTGCCGAAGGCCAGCCCCACCTCCCTGGCCAAGTCCTCCGTCAGGTCCTCCCCATAGACGCCCCTAATATCATAGGCCCTAAAGACATGCTCCGGGAATCTCGGCATACCTGGGTGAGGAGGTCGGGTATAGAATTTAAGGTTTGAATGAGTGATCTCTGGGGATGCTGAGGCTCTGGGGTCTCGGGGGAGTTGGGGAGATAGGTGGGAATAAGCTGCTGCTCGAGGGAGGGGACTCGGGAGTCTTCCTCGACTTCGGCGTGAGTATGTCGGTTAAGAGGAGGTTCTTCAGCCTCCACCTAAGGCCACGGACCCCAACCTACCTAAGTCTATACCTCATGACAGGCGTCATCCCAAGGCTGGGCGGAATCTACAGGGAAGACCTCCTCAGAATAGACTCCCCTGCATCCTCCATACTCGATAAAGCACCAAAGCCGAGGGTAGACGCATGCATAGTAAGCCACGCCCACATAGACCACTACGGCCACGTATCCCTCCTCTCACCCAACATACCAATCTACATGGGCTCCACAACCCACCTCCTAATCAAGCACAGGCAGGAGACATCGAGCCAGAGGGAGCTGGAGGGGCAGGTCCTCCACTATAGGGATGTTGAGGATAACGTCGAGGAGGAGCGGAGGGTGGCAACGTTCAGAACAGGTGATAAGATTAGGCTCGGCGGGTTCACGATACGGCCTATCCACGTGGACCACTCCATCCCAGCTTCCTACGGATTCGTAATAGAGTGGGGTGGCCAGACCATAGCCTACACAGGGGACTTCAGGATGCATGGCCCGAAATCGGAGTTGACGTGGGACTTCGTGGAGGAGGCTAGGGGAGTTGATGCCCTGCTGGTCGAGGGGACACGGATAGGTGAGGTGGAGAGGGTGGAGGAGAGGGATGTCGAGAGAGACCTGGACAAGTGGGTGAAGTCGCATGAGGGAAAGCTGGTCTCCATCATGGTCTCCGAGATGGATTTCGACAGGCTCCAAACAGTGATAAGGGTTGCGGAGGAGAATGGACGCAGCCTCATACTGCCCGTAAAGGTGATGAAGATGCTCGAGTCGCTCAAGACAGCTCAGGGGATAAAGGTTCCAAGTCTTGGGGATAACGTCTCCGTCCTGCTCGATAGACGTGGCTCGGGGAGATACGACATAGAGAGGGATTATAGAGGTTGGATGAGGAAGACTCTCCAGCAACTCCATGACAAGGGCGTGGAGCTGATAAGCGGGCCGAGAATCTCAAAGAACCAGTCAAAGTATATCCTGGTCCTCAGCAGACCGGAGTCAATCACGGAGCTGGCGTGGATAAAGCCCGAGCCAGGCTCACCCCTCATACTCTCTACAAGCGAGCCCCACAACGAGGAACAAGAGATAGAGCGTGAGAAGCTGATGAACTGGGCCGCCCTCCTAGGGCTTAAGGTCCTGAAGTGCCATGCCTCCGGGCATGCGGAGCAAGGCTCCATACTGAGGCTCATCTCCGAGATAGGTGCAAAGACAATAATACCCATACACACCGAGGATGAAGAACTCTTCTCAAAACTAGTCTCCACCCACATGCCCGGGTCAAGGATGATGAGGATTGGTGGAACCCAGCCTATAATCACCCTAGGATAATACATCCATAACATCGTTGGCCAAGGCCTCCGAAAAGCCTAAATTTCCAGAATTCAAGCTCTAAAACAAGTGAGAAGGAATGGCTCGTGAACGCATAATCGTGGAGTCAAAGGTCAGGGAGATGCTGCCACCCGGTATAAGGTTGGCGTCCGACGCACTAGACGGGCTAGACGCAGTAGTAAGGGAGATAATCCAGAAAGCGGTAAAACGCTGCCAAGCAAACGGAAGAAAGACCATCATGAAGGAAGACTTCTAAACATACTAACCCCCCACCATATTTTCTTACCAGCCAACTTAGAGTATCCCACCAAACATTAAATAATGCAAAAATACCTGCAGCACGAGGTCTTTGGATTGAGTAAATATCTTCCCAGGAAACCAAATAGCAGATACTCGAAAATAGGTTTTTCAGCCATACTCTCTGTTGTTCTGCTGCTTGCAGGCATTTTAGGCGGCTTCTCGACGGCTTGGCTGTATTCCCAATCCCAGATAAACGAATTAAATACCCAGCTATCCGAAGCAAACTCCAAAATCGACGAGCTGGAGGACAACCTAACGAAATACGATTATCCTAAGAAGATTACCCTAAGCGACGACTGGATAATTGAAGGACCAGTAATCCCTATGATGGGTCAACACGCAGTTAACCCCGACAACATGCCCCTTGGACCAATACTCCTATTGGGAAAGGAAGGCTCACTAATAGGCATCGAGTATATGTTTACTAAAGAAATGATGGATGAGATGGGGCTTCAAAACGGAGAAGAGACCATCCTCACGCTACAAGGACTTCCAGTAAGCATCCCTGAACTAGGCATCGAAGCACACGTCCAACACATAAACATAGAATATCTACCCCAAGGCCATGAAGGATTTACAGTCCCCCATTACGACATACACATATACTTCGTCGACCAAGAAACAATAGCAAAGCTAACTACGTAAAAATAAGCGAGAAATAAGTCAATAACCTCTTTTCTTTTCTAAAACATGATAAACTAAGAAGTATGAATAAAAAAGGATATGTGGATTATTTCTGGACAGCTTGGAATCTTTCTTTTAGTTTGTCGAGTATTTTTGGCAGGGTTGTGTATTCCATCTCGGCTGGCTCTAGTCTTGCCGGCATTATCTCGCCCATCGTCCTCATGTAGACTGCTATCTTCATGGCTAGGTCTCTTGAGTAGTCCCATGCTGGGTCGTCGAATAGGTCGGCTGGCTCCACTCCGTCTACTCCCACTAGTCTTCCATCGGCTATCTGCCATCCCATGGCTATGACCCTTGGGGGGCCGTCAAAGAAGCTGACAACCGAGGCCTTCCTGAAGCTGACGGGCATCAATGGACCGTTGTGGCTTCCACGCATCCATCCTGCGACTAGGTGCGGGACTGCGAAGGGTGCTAAGACCTCTCCTACAGCAGGGAACCCTGACTGGCATCTCACTATGAGGACCGGGTCGTCCTTGCCCACGTATCTACCTGCTATTAGTGAGAGTCTGTCGGTTGAGGCCGCTGCGGCTGGCTCCATGTCCTTGGCCCTGTAGATTCTTGAGACTGCGTATCTCCCAGGTGTTCCGAGGAGGCCTAGGATGTCATAGGACTCCTCCGGCGCCTTCAGCTTAACGGTCTTCCCCTCCACTAGGTCCATTATCTCGAAGATGAAGCCGTCGTGTAGTGTTGGGTCTATGACGAGTCCCGCCGTGTTGAAGGGGTCTGCGAACATCCTGTAGAGTGGCAGGTTCCATGCACCCGGCTCGGTCTTGTCTGCGGCGAACACTATTATTGGGTCGGATTTCCGTTCCTCGAACTCAAGCTCCGCCACCCCTGGACCCATGCCCCTAACGTTGCCACTGAATGCATCGCTGAGCAGGTCCTGTCCAGCTCCATATAGCTTCAAGGGCTTCGAGACTTTCTCGGTTATCTCCTTGAAGGTCTCCCATGCGAGTCCATGTATCTCGGAGTTGTTCTCACCCTTGTCGTGAGTCATAACCAACCCTATATCGTCTCCAACATGGTAGACATAGAAGCTCTTAATGAGACCTGACTCCTCGGCCTCCGTCAGCTTCTTCCTAGCATACTCAAGCATCTTGGCATGAGGTCTATGATGACCAGCCACACTACCAACATCAGCCTTAATAACAGAGACCGTAGTCCTCATACAAGACAGGCTAACCTTAAAGTAAGATAAAAATATTAAACAAACCCTAACCCTTCACTATCCACCCTCAACGATTCCCCGGCTCATTAGATATCTCGCCCCAGATTTCTTCAAGCTTATCTTACTTTTGCTTACGGTATAGTGGGATTCATGCTCTAAAAACTTATAAGCAAAAAGTTTTCACAGGATTCATGTCTGATGGTTTAGAAGCGGGTTTACGCCGCACAAAGCTCATGTTCTTACTCACATTATTGCTTGTAACGGGTTTAGCAGGTTTCATTAACGTTGCGTCAGCTCATGACCCAGTAATCCTTCCCGCTAGTATTCCATCAGAAGTTGAGTTGGGTGAGAGCCTCACTGTCGTGTTTTACTTTGAGGACCATCCGGGCTTATGTGCTGTCTGGGAACTCGAGGGCAGCCTACCTCCTGGTTTGAGGTTCGAGCAAATTAACTCTGAGGGATGTGAAAGCGGGAAATTCAAAAACGCTAGAATCTCCGGAACAGCTGGAGAGGTAGGCGAGTTTACCTTTACTGTGAAGGCCACGGTTGTGGAGTATGGCGAGTTTCCCTACACGGGAAGCAGGACCTACACCATAAGAGTTACTGCTGAGGAAAGAACTGATTTTAGATTGACTGTGGAGCCGGAGGAGATTTACTGCGACGTAACAGCCGTTCTATACCCCATACCCTATGATGAAGGAGGGAGAAATAATGTTGGATGTGTCAGAAACTTTCCCTCCTCCGAGCGCCAATACATCGAGATACGAACTATTCATCTAAGTGGACCTGGACAGACCTTGAACATCCGGGTTGAGGGTCTGCCAGACTTCATAGTTATAAGCCATCGTAGACAAATGAGTGTAGATGATTTGATAGAAATTGGGTTTGACTTCTATAAGAGGGATTCAAGCGATATTAGATTGGGCAGATACACTGGACGTGTAGTAGCGGTTACGGAAGACGGTGCAACGGTCAGGAGCGTCGAGTTCAGAGTCTGGATAATAGGTACCCGAGGGGACCTAGCCATAGAGAGCGTTACTCCTATTCAAGGCGTTTATGACTCTTCTGTACTAATAGCCAAAAAGAATACGGTCTTCGTGGTTAAGTATTCCTCAACCTTCCCATTCACGCTTGAAAACATACAGATGCAGATAAGACTACCCTGCGACCAATGGTACTTCGGGGGAGGCATATGCCCGTATGTCTTGGAGAAAACCATAAACATAACTCAAGGTGAACACTATGAATTATTCGACCCAAAACGGGGAGACAGAGTAATCGGAGGATTCATCGCCGGAACATATCAAGAAGACCTATTGTTCGTGAAGGTGCCCTTTAGACCCTACCCTAAACTACCTGACGGAGAGAGAATACCAGAATCATGGCGGACTAGTGTGACAGCAGTTATAGATTCAAGTAACATAGTCAAAGAAGTGGACGAGACCGAGAACAGCGTGAGCTGGAGTTTCAGAACAATATATACAGGTGATATAACGTTAGTGTATGTCCCAATAGTGCCCAGCGAGGAATATCATAACTTCGTAAGCGACTTAAGTAACGGTTCGGCGAGAACCCTAAGAGGTGCCGATGGACGCTATGTTGGCACCATATACATGTCTCCATTATTGCAGGCTCTGTTAAGGGAGGTTAATCAATCGGTTGCAACGTTGCTGGACTTATACCCTGTGGCCGAGAGCCATGTTACTTTTGAGTTATGGCCTTGGCCTCTCAGACTCAGCGATACGTCGTGGAGAGATATTCTGGGCTACGACAAAGACTATGCAACATACGATATTGAGGGACAGCTGGCCGACTGGGCCCGACGAATGTATCGTGGAAGATACGGTGGGACCCCCTATTATCCCGATGGCTCTGGGAGAAGCCCACGCATTTTTGTCGCTGGTTTGATTCTAGGCGAATACGTGGATAGATACGTGTGGACGCCTGGTGGAGGTAACTGGGTAGGAATTACATATAGCGGCTCCGGTTATCGAAACACGTTCCTGCAAAGAATGGGTAGAAGCGGGCCTGCACCCGGCCAGCTCTTCTCCACAACTCCCCACGAAATAATCCACGACTTAGGAGGATCACCCGACATATATTCCGACATTTGCAAGATACCCGCTTCTCCAGGCTTCGGAGTTAACTATCTAGGCTATCACCCTGCTACAATAGATCCTTTCTCATTCTCCTCGGGCCCTGTCATGGGCTTCTTCATGGATCTATGCGCCGATCCAACGTTCACTCATGTATCTGCCTGGAACCTGGTTATCGGTAGACTAGCGTCAGGCTGGAGTTTTGGAGATGCAAAACGTTATTGGAATATGTGGAAGAGTATGTGGGATAGTGATTGCCCAAGAAGAAACTCGAGTTACTGGTGTGCCGATGCCTACAGCTTAACCACCTCAATTCTAATAGGAGAACTACAGCCGTTAAACGACGATGAGGATTTGAAGGAGGTCCTCCTAATAAGAGGTCTTTTAAAACCAGATGATGAAGTAGTCTTTCTGCCTTTCAAGCGGTATGAGGGATACGTCTCGCCTCCACCGGGTTCTGAGAATGGAAAATATAGGTTGGTGTTGCGGGATGCAAGCGGAGAAGTGATATATCAGACGAATTTCGACGTCATGAATAACTTTGACATAATAGGCGGAAACTTGGTAGAGAGTGACCCGAGGTTCTTCAGCATTACAGTCGAGTGGGATGAGAGAATAGCTGAGATACAGATATTGAGGAATGAAGATGATGCAATACTTGGGACAAGGCAAATAAGCCTCAATCCGCCAAGCATCAGAATAACCCAGCCCACGGGGGATGAAGCGATAACTATCATCTCTGGGACCCGTGGACCCGCCGCGTTCATAAGCTGGGAAGGCTTCGACCCCGACGGCGATCCACTAACCTACTCGGTTTACATAAGCAGCGACGGTGAAACCTGGATACCAGTGGTTCATGAATGGCCATACAACTACGCCGAGATACCCGCCCAGATGCTGAACCCCAACTCAACCTACAAAGTCATGGTAATAGCTAGCGACGGAGCCAGACAGGTAGAAGAAGTTGCAGGGCCTTTCCAAGTAGTTGAGGAGAAAGACAAATACGGTGTAGTTGTGAAGCTAATGGGTCTCCCGCCCGGGGCCAAGCTCAACATACATGTCAACGGAAAACCAATACCAGTTGATGTAGCGTTCATGGAGGAAGTCTATCTCCTCACTGGTGAAAGAATAGGAATAGCAAATATACCCATAATACTAGACGCAAAAGACAAACACATAGTAGAAATCCAAGGCTTCATTGACGCAAGTGAAGGCATCAGGCTTGCTTTAACAAACCAGTCTAATACAATAATCGTGTCAAAGCCAGGTGAGATAGTATTTGTGTATGGACGGCAGTATGAGGTGAAGCTGGAGTCCGAGTATGGTGAAGTTATTGGGTCAGGGTGGTATTTCGAGGGTGAGGAGGCCGTGATAGACGTAGAGCCTGAGACGCTCCAATTAGGCGAGGGTATTAGAGTCGCCGCTTTAGGGTGGGCAGGCGATATAGACATTGAGCGGACAAGACTCACCCTCGTGGTTGACGGCCCCATTCATTTAGAGGCGATATGGAAGAAGCAGTATCTGCTTGACGTAGAGTCAGCTTACGGGAAGATAGTAGGAATGGGATGGTATGATGAAAACTCTGAAGCAATCGTATATGTTGAGGAGAAAATGGTTTTCTCTCCTGACAATCAGACCAGATTCATCTTCATAAGCTGGAGTGGCGACGCTACATCAAGCAATGAACGCATAACCGTCATCATGGATGGGCCGAAACGGCTGACAGCGAACTGGAAGACACAACACCTGCTGCACGTCATGGTAGAGCCAAGCGGCATAGCTAGCTCCTCAGGTGCTGGATGGTATGATGAGGGTGAGGATGTTTTGATAAGCGTTAACCCTAAGATAATACCGGTGTCGGAAGGAGTTAGGTGGATGTTCTATTTATGGCAGGGAGACATAAGCTCTAGAGAAGCCGAAACATATGTCAAAATGGATTCACCCAAACGTTTAACCGCAGTCTTCAGAAAACAATACCTCATAGAGATTGAATCTGAAATAATGTATGATGTGGTCTCCTCAACGTTAGAATCAACCATTCTCCGTCTATTCCCGGATGTAGAACCTAAAACAGAAGGTGGAGGATGGTATTTCGAGGGTGAAAGAGCGGAAATAGCGGCTCCCAACATAGACTCTCCCATACCCGGCATCCGTTATATTCTGCATCGCTGGGAAGGGCCTGTGGAGGACTGGAACTCGGCCAGAACAGGCGTAACAGCACTCTCACCTACAAAACTTACCGCTGTGTGGAGAATCGAATACATTTGGTTCCTACTATACTCAGTAATCATGCTGACCACCGTAATAGCTCTACTCGTAATAGTTCTAAAAAGAAGACCGAAACCGTAAGCCAGACAAATGCATGGAGCCGCCTCCAATATCGACTCACACTACGACAGCAAGGGATAATGAGGCCATACACTTAGGCTGACTATTCCTTATTTTTGCAAGGGGACCCCCAGGGCCGGGAGAATAGACAATGTATGTTTTATAATAAGGCTTAATACTAGCCTGTTATCCAGCTTACCCTAGGGTATGTCGGAGGGTGGGGGTAGAAGGGTTAGGGTTGTTCCGTCGCTTCTCAAGTTGAGGCTATCGATGATAGGGGTTTGGGCGGCGGTAACGGCGGCTGCATCACTCGTGTTGGTCGCAGTCCTCTCAGCCCTCGGTATACCATACTTCGGCCTCTACGGAATCATAGGCTTCGTAGTGGTATTCCATGTATTCCAGTGGCTCATCGGCCCATATATAATCAACGCAGTTTACAGGGTCAGGGAGCTCCGGCCCGACGAGTATCCATGGATACATGAGGCCGCCGCAAGACTCTCGGAGAGAAGCGGCATAAGGCCTCCCAAGCTTATGATAGCTGAGATTGACATACCGAATGCATTCGCTTATGGTAGCCCTCTGACAGGCAACATGGTGGCGGTTACCCGAGGCCTGCTCCACTCGCTTGAGCCAAGTGAGGTTGAGGCGGTCCTAGCCCATGAGATAGGCCATCTAAGGCACAGGGACATAATAGTCATGATGATGATAAGCATTATACCCGCAATCCTCTACTACCTTGGATACATGCTCTACATGTCGGGGTGGTTCGGTGGATACAGCAGGGACGAGAGGGGGAACGCCGGGCTAATACTGTTGATGGGTATAGGGCTCATGGTGCTGAGCTTCGTCTTCAACCTGTTCGTCTTCTACATGAGCAGGCTAAGGGAATATTACGCCGACTCGCATGCAGCCATGACTGCGGAGAACGGGGCACGCAATCTCCAGAGGGCGTTAGTTAAGATAATGGTGGCGTCGGGGAGGATGAGGAGAAGGGCTCAGGGGAGATACAGCCACTTCAAGGCCTTCTTCATAGCCGACCCAGACACGGGCATAAGAGCATACGGGGACATAGATAGGCTTGTAGAGGAGGTTAAGAGAGAGAAGCCTAGCATCATGGCGGAGCTATTCAGCACCCACCCACACCCAGCCAAGAGACTCAGATTCCTAGACAACTTCCTCTAAAATTCTATTGAATCAATCTAACGTTGGAGAACCCATCCTCATCCCTATAAACCTCTATTATGTTATCCGCCTCCTCTATCCCGTGGCCATGGTGAGTTACTATTATTGCCTGCCTTATGTGTCTGGTTATTCTCCCCATCTGGTTCAGGAGGTTTTGGAGGTTCTCCTCGTCTAGGCCGTATGTTGGCTCGTCGAGTATGATTAGGTCGTTGTATCCTAGGTATTGGAGTATGCTGAGCCTTATGCTCAACGCTATTAGTGTCTGGTGTCCTCCGCCTACACGGGAGGCGGGAATCAACCCACTTAAGCCTACCGGCTCCACAAACACCCTATAGTTCTCGGGGTCTATCCAGATTCTCTTATAGACTCTTTGGTCTGTTAGGCTCCTAAATATCGATAATGCCCTTAATGAGATGCTGTTCAGCATCTCCTCCCTCCCGTGCTCCACTGCCTCTTCCACCCTATCCTTCACTTCCTCAACAAGCTCGGCGGCCCTCATCCTCAATCGGAGTTCATTTACCTTGCCCTCAAGATTCTTAATCTCCTCCTCCAGCTGCCTCTTCTCCCGGTTCAGCTCCTTAATCCTTGACTCTATATTCTTTCTCCGGTTCTTCATGGCTTCTATCTCCTCGGGTGGGATGAGCATTCCTGCGAGCTTCTCGACGAGCTTTGGGTCGTCGGGGGTAAGTCCAAAGGGCTTCAGCAGGCCCTCAAGCTCCGTTCTAAGTGATTTGAGCACCTGTTTTCTCGACTTTATCCTTGACTCCCTTCTCTCAAGCTCACTTCTGAGGGTCTTTAGCCTCGTGAGCCTGCTTTGGGCAAGCTCCCTCTCCCTCCTAACCTTATCCCTCCTCGAACTCAGCTCCGACCCGAGTCTCCTAGCCTTGGCCAGCCTCTCCTCCAAGTCCTTTATCCGGGCTTCCTCCTCCTCTACAATCAAAGCCATCCGGTCAGGTTGGATAGGTTGCCCGCATGTGGGGCAGGTTGATTCCCCTGACGACAATAGTTTTAGGTGGTTTTCATGGTGTTTCTTCAGGTTTCTCAGCTCGGCCACGTATCCTGCTATCTCTTGCTCTACCTCCTTCACCTCCGCCTCATTTCTGCTTAACTCTTCCTCCATCCTCCTGAGACTCTCCTCAAGCTCCGATATCTTCGGCTCCAGCTTCCCAAGGCTCCTCAAACCATATTCGGAGAGAAGCTCCCTTAGCTCCCTCTCAGCATCCCTTATCCTAGAGCCTAGCTCGACGTATTCCCTGGATTTCTGAAGCAATGTTTTATGGGTTCTCCCACTATACAGCTTTATTCTCTCATCGATTTCTTCCAGCTCCTTCTCATGGGAATCTATCTCCCGTTTAATCCTCTCCAAGAGTTTTCTCTTAAGAGGAATGATGCTGTTTACCAGGTTCTTATACTCTGTGGAGACATCCACTCCACCGTATCTTAGGATTCTCCTCCTAGCCTCGTCGAGTTCCTGCCCTATCTCCCTAACTAGATTAATCTCTAGAACCGAGTCCATCTCACTCCTAGACGGCTCCAATATATCGGTTAGCTTCCCTTGAGCAGCATAAACCGTCCAGAGAAACGACCTATACCCTATCCCCATGTATTGGGTTATCTTTCTTCTCAGGTCTTCCAGGCTTTCGAGCTGAACCTCTCTTCCATCAACAATTAGCCGGTGAATCTTGCTGGTGAATCTGCTCTTTCTGACCTCACCTGCCCTGATTATCTCTACTCTGCTGTTTGTCTTGGGTGCTATTAGTTTTAATCGGACTTCCATCTCTCTTGCCCCCGGTGTCCTCGAGACGAGTAGGTATTGGCGCCTCTCCATTCCTGGAACTGTTCCGTATAGTCCGTAGATTATTGCTTCTAGGAGGGCGGTTTTGCCAGCCGAGTTTCTTCCCGTGATTAGGTTGAGGCCTTTGGTGAATTTTATTGTGGTGGAGCGGAATCCGAGGAAATTTCTCAGCCTAAGCTCCTCTATCACTCCTCCCTCACCTTTTGGAGGAAAATCTTAACCCATCTCTCCACAAATTCCTCTCTATCGCTCTCCCTAAGAATCCCTGTCTTCTCGCTTGCCCTCTCATCAAGCGTCAAAGAGACCTCATCGATAAGCTCGAGGGCCTCCCCGCCCAGCTCCTCGAAAATCTCCCTAATCCTGATGCCTCCACCCGGCTTTGTCTCACCTTTATCGCCTATTATCGGCTTAAGGCTCTCTATAATCTCCACGTGTATAAGCCTCGGATACTTTCTCCTAATCTCATCTACCTTATCCTGTATGTCGAGTTCCGGGAATATAGAGGAGGTCACCGCAACACCCTTGACCTGCATCCTTACTATGGCGTCCCTACTTAGCCCTGACGCAAGCTCCTCAAGCCTATTCAAGCATTTTTCGGCGAACCATTCAAGGGGCATGGGCTTATCGGGTGACAGAACCTCGTTCCTTATCTCATGTAGAGGCTCAATCCCAACGAATCTATAGGAGTCTATCTTGTGTCCGTCGAGTTCAAGTATATGGACTCCGAAGGGGCCTTCCTCTGCGAGGTCCACCGCCTCGGTTGAGCCAGGTAAAATATAGGATATGCCCCCGGTTTTCCTCACGCCTATCGGCTCGTGCTGGTGTCCTGCAATTACTATGTCTGGTTTCAGCTTCTCGATTTCTTTCGGGTTTATGATTGAATGGTCGGGGGCTGAGGGTGGTATGTCATGGACTCCGTCTATGTAGTTGTGCAGTAGGAGTATCCTTGGGGCGCCTCCCTCCCAAGACTCCTTAATTATGCTTGAGATTTCCTTGAATTTTGTTTTTGCGTATGGGTGGTAGCCCATGGCGGTTATGCATAGGTTATCGTCTACGTAGTTCTCCTTCTCTTCCTTCAGTGTCTTGTCCCCCAGCACTATGAAGTATTCTGCCAGTGGATGGGTGACGTAGTCTAGGCTGCTGCTGTGGGGTGAGCCGTCGTGGTTTCCCCTCACCGCTATTATCTTTATGTGGGGGATGTTTTTCGCCAGCCTGTAGAGTTCCTCCTTGACGAATACTGCGTCCTCGGGCGTCATGCTCCTCTTCTCGAATAGGTCTCCTCCATGGATGACGTAATCCACCTTCTCCCGGAGGAATATGTCTATGGCCTGATGAAAGGCATGGCGGAAGGCCTTCCTCCTCGCATCCCCCACAACCCTCGGAATATTCCTACCTATGTGGGTGTCGCTGAAGATTCCCAGCCTGGGCATCCATCCCCCTTCCCAAATCCCTGCAACCGAATTTAATATGCCCTCGCTATGTAGACCACAGTCTTGGCAGGCTTACCACATGCTACGCAGGTTCCCTGAGGCCTCTCCGCCACATCGTATCTCTCCCCCCTTATCTCTCCCCCCACATTCTCCTTTATGTTGTCGGCGCATCCGGTCTCACCGCACCACTCAACCCTTGCAATCCTCCTCTCATCAAGTATCTTCCTGATCTCGTCTAGGCTGCGTGCATCGGTTATCAGCTCCCTCATCATCCTCTCACTCTTTTCCCTCAGGTTTCTCGCCAGCTCGTCCATAAGTCTCTCTATGCTGCTCTCCAGGTCTCCGAACTCGACCTTGACCCTCTCCAAGGTGTCCCTCCTAGTTATCGTTATGGTTCTCTCAGAGACCTCCCTGGGTCCAATCTCTATCCTTAGCGGCGTGCCCATCATCTCCCAGTGATAGAACTTCTCTCCAGGCGTCATGTCTTCTGTATCGTCTAGGATTACACGCCACCTGGACTCAAGCCTCTCCTTGACCTCCTTGCAGTAGTCTATTATCTCCTTCTCATGTCCCTTGAAGGGTATCGGGATGATTACTATCTGTGTTGGGGCCACGGAGGGTGGGAGGACTAGTCCCCTGTCGTCTCCGTGCTGGGCGATTATCGCTGCGAGGACCCTGCTGTATCCGAATCCGTAGCATGTCTGGTAGGGGTGGCCCCTGCTCCCGTCCCTCCTCTCAAACTCTATCTCGAACGCCTTGGCAAAGTTTCTCCCAAGGTTGTGGACTGTTGCGACCTGGTTTACCTTTCCGTCGGGGTTCCATGCGTCGAATGCTATTGAGTAGGAGGCTCCTGGGAATTTGTCGAAGTCGGGGCGTTTGAGTATTAGGTAGCTTATGCCCACCTCCCTCAGAACCTTGCTGTATATCTCTATGGCTTCCCTGACCTGTCTCTCGGCGTCGCTCGGGGTCTCATGGACCGTGTGGGCCTCGTTCCACGGTATCTCCCTAACCCTGTATAGCAGCCTCGTGGCCTTGGTCTCATACCTATACACATTCACGCTCTGATGAACCTTTAGGGGCAGGTCGGCGTGGCTCCTTATCCAGAGCTTGAACATGGGATACATTATGGTCTCGGAGGTGGGGCGGACGACCAGCTTACGCTCCCTCTCCCCAGGCTGCTCAATCTTGAAGACCTCGGGCTGGAACCCCTTGATATGCTGGGTCTCCCTGGCGAACATCTCCTCGGTGGTCACGAGCGGGAAGTATACGGGCTTGTGGCCGGTCTCCTCGAGGAGGCTCTCCAGCATGCTCTTAAGCCTATTCAGTATGAAGGCCCCGTTCTCCATGTAGACCGGGAACCCCTTAACCGGATACCGTCCATCAACTATCTTGGCTTTGAGGAGAAGTTCGTCGAACCATGTGGAGAAGTTGGTGAACTTCTTCAGGGCTGTTACCGCCACGGTCAATCCCTGTCCCCCAACCCTGCTGGAGCCACCCATATATAACTACTACACCTGTAAGCCGCCGGGGAAATATTCCTAGAGCCTTACTGGGAGAATGGCCTTATTCATTAGAATCCATCCGGCGAGGATTCTGCCCTTCCTCGTGAGCCTATACCTAACCCTTATAGGATGCGTGGGGATAACCTCCCTATCGACCAGCCCATGAG
>JAHSRM010000006.1 GCA_021650775.1 Candidatus Benthortus lauensis | reverse complement strand
CGGGATAAATGTTGCCGTGTGAATATCTTTATTTCCCCCTTCTCATTATATCCAATAGCTCATGTTTGGGAGGAAAAACAGGGTTAATGTGGGTGATAAGGCTCCAGACTTCACCTTACCCAACCAGGACGGCGTCCCCATCAGGCTAAGCGACTTCATAGGGAAGAAGATAGTAGTCCTCTTCTTCTACCCAAAAGATGATTCCCCGGGATGTAGGGTCGAGGCATGCGCATTCAGGGACACATATATCGACTTCAAGGACGCAGGGGCCGAGGTAATCGGGATAAGCTCCGACCCCGTGGAATCCCATAAACGGTTCGCATCAAAATACAAGCTACCCTACCACATCCTCAGCGATAAGGGTGGAAGGGTCAGAAAACTCTACGGAGTCCCCTCAACCCTCGGCATAATCCCAGGGAGGGTAACCTACATAATAGACAAGCAGGGATACGTTAGACACATATTTTCATCACAGTTTAATCCGAGGAAGCATGTAGAGGAAGCGTTAAAGATTGTGGAGAGGCTCCAGCAAATATAAAATACCTCCTTTACCCTGAGTTTGAGCTTGGGGTATGAGGACCTCAACAGCAGTAGTCCTGCTCATAACGGCATTCATACTGGGATACATGTTCGGTGCGTTGGCCTCGCCCGTCCGTGAGTATGTATTTATGACTACCACCGAGACTGAGTCTATCGAGATAACCACCACCATAACTGAAAGGGCCTTGGGCGGAGCGGTCTCGGAGATATGCTTCTCGGCAATTATGGATTGCTCATCCATTATTCAGCGGTATATAGAGCGGGCCAATCACAGCATCTATGTCATGGTTTACAGCTTTACTCAGGATGAGCTGGGAAAAGCTTTGGTGAGTGCGGCGAGGAGGGGGGTGGAGGTCGTGGTCGTTGTGGAGGGAAACCAGGTCTCGGAGTATTCGGAGGTCGAGCGCCTCAGGAACGCAGGGGTTAAGGTATTCCTCGACGGAAACCCCTTCCTAATGCATCACAAGGTCGCCATAATCGACGGAGTCTTCGTCATCACGGGGAGCTATAATTGGTCTAGGTCGGCCGAGGATAGGAATGATGAAAACGTGGTGGTTCTGAGGGGAGAGCATGTGGCGACGCTCTTCATCGAGGAGTTCAACAGAGTCTTGTCCGAGGCTATCCCAGCCTAGTCTACCATCAACTCAACCCTCTGAAACCCCTTACCCTCCCTCGGAAACCTCCAGGCCGATGCCCCGCCAATCGACCCATCCCTAACCGAGACTATTATGTAGAAGAACCCTGGGACAGCGTTCTCCAAGTCTATTACCGATGGCTCCGGCCTGCCTAGGGGATGCGAGTGATACACTCCTATGACCTCGAGTCCCTCCTCCTCGGCCCTCTTCTCAGCCTCATAATACATCATGGGGTCCACCTGATACCTGACCCTCCTATCGCCCTCATGCACGTTCCTCGTCTCTATCGTCTCCAGAACAACCGCCTCCTCTCCCTCCACCTCGCCTATCAGGAGGCCGCAGCACTCGTAGGGGAACTCCCTTATGGCGTGCCACTCAATCCTCTTCATCTGGTTCCTATCTATCCTGAGCCTCATTCCACGGGTATGCCGTAGGATGGGTCGCCTTTAAGCTTCTCAAACTCCTCGATAATTTTAGTGGTCACGGGTCCAGGAGCCTCCTTCTTGAGCCTCCTCCCAGCTATCTCGGCAACAGGCACTATCTCCGCCCCAGTCCCGGTCAGGAAGACCTCGTCGGCAAGCATCAGCTCCACGGGCGTTATATCCCTCTCCTGAACCCCGTATCCAAGCTTCCTGGCCAACTCCATAACGGTCGCCCTGGTTATCCCAGGTAGTATGCCTGTCGAGATTGGGGGGGTCGAGATGGTCTCGCCGTTCACCATGAAGAGGTTTGCGGCAGAGGCCTCGGATACGAAGCCCCTCTCATCGAGAAGTATGGCGTCATCCGCCCCAGCCCTAATAGCCTCCAGCTTGGCGAGTATGCTGTTCAAGTAGTTCATCGACTTGATTTGATGGCTCGTGGCATCCACCCTGTCCCTCCTAACCGAGGAGAAGATTAGGGAGACGCCCCTCTTCCCGAGAATAGGCTCGAGATGCTCGGCGATTATTATGACGCTCGGCTTAGGGCACTT
>JAHSRM010000003.1 GCA_021650775.1 Candidatus Benthortus lauensis | reverse complement strand
TGCCTACAGGCCCTTTCAAGGAAGCTCACTTAGAGCCGCCTCCATCCTCCCCAGGTCTCCCCCGGTTGCCCTGACAAGCCTCCTGAGGGTCTCCAAGGCCCTGCCGGACTCTATGGCCTCCCATGCCTGCTCGACGCCGTAGTCCAGGGTGTCTGCGAGGCCTGCCGCTATGAGGGCTGCCGATGAGTTGGCGAGGAGTAGCATGGTGTATGGGTTTCTCGGCCCCTTCGAGCCGCTCACGGCCTCAAGGGTTCTCCTAACTGCCTCCTCCCTCGACCTCACCAGGAGGTCCTCTGACTTGACTTTGCGGAGGCCCATGTCCTCTGGCCTAACCCTTATTCTCCTGATTGAGCCGTCTCTCAGCCACGCTATCTCCGTCTCCGAGAAGACCGAGACCTCGTCCAACCCTCCCTCCCCATGGTATATCAGGGCCTCCTCCCTGCCCAGGAGCCTCATCGCCTCTGCCACGACGCCTATGAAATCCTTGGAGAAGACTCCCATGGCCTGCGAGTTTATGGGTGCAGGGTTGGTTAATGGCCCCAGGAGGTTGAACACAGTCCTTATCGCTATCTCCCTCCTTATCGGCGCCACACGCTTCATGGACGGATGGTATCTTGGTGCGAAGATGAAGCCGAATCCAAGCTCCCTAATGCACCTGGCCACCACCTCGGGCCCCGCATCTATCTTGACGCCCACCGACTCGAGGAAGTCGGCGCTCCCAGAGTATCCCGTGAAGGAGCGGTTTCCATGCTTGGCAACCCTTCCCCCGCATGCGGCCACTATCAGGCCCGAGGCCGTGCTAACGTTAATCGTCTTAACCCTGTCCCCGCCTGTCCCACAAGTATCTATCAGCCTTCCATCAACCTCCACCTCTATCCTGGACGCAAACCTCCGCATAACCTCGGCCATGGACGCTATGACCTCCGGCGTCTCCCCCCTCAGCCTAAGGGCCGTGAGGAACGCCGAGACCTGGGCGTCGGTGGCCCTACCCTCCATGATCTCCTCGAGGCATCTCGCCGCCGCCTCTCCGCTTATCCTCCCCTCCTCCACTAGGCTCTTAATCGCCTCGACTATCATAGCTCTCCCTCCAGGAAGTTTCTCAGGAGCTTCAGGCCCTCCCGTGTGAGGATGGACTCTGGGTGGAACTGGACGCCCGCTATGGGTAGGCTCTGATGCCTTATCGCCATAATCTCCCCGTCGTCCATCGACCTCGCCGTTACCTCCAGGCACCTTGGGAGGGACTCCTCCTCGACTATGAGGGAGTGGTATCTGGTGGCCTCCATGGGGTTCTCGACCCCCCTGAATATCCCCTCACCCGAATGCTCCACCATGCTCGTCTTCCCATGCATTATCCTCCCAGCCCTTACGACCCTCCCGCCGAATACGTGGGCTATTAGCTGGTGGCCTAGGCAGACCCCGAGGGTTGGCGTGTCCTTGGAGATGGTTGTCAAGACATCTGGGGAGACTCCGACGAACCTTCTCTGGGATGGGTGGCCTGGCCCGGGTGAGATTATTATCCTGTCGGGTGAGAGGGCGAGAACCTCCTCCAGGCTCGTCCTATTGCTCCTCAAGACTATGGCCTCGGCACCCATCTTCCCAACATAGTCGAGCAGATTGTAGACGAAGCTGTCGTAGTTGTCGAGTAGGAGGACCCTCACCGCCCATCACCCATCTCGAGTGCTTTGAGGAGCGCCGCCATCTTGTGCTGGGTCTCCATCCACTCCCTCTCTGGAACCGAGTCCCAGACAATCCCCGCCCCAGCCTGTATGAAGGTCTCCTCACCCCGCCTCACAAGGGTCCTAATCGTTATGGCGAAGTCGGCGCAGCCCGTGAAGGAGAAGTATCCTACGGCTCCTGCGTATGGCCCCCTCCTGCACGGCTCAAGCTCCTCGATTATCTCCATGGCCCTCGGCTTGGGTGCGCCTGACACGGTTCCAGCTGGGAAGACGGCCTTGAATGCGTCATACATGTCCATCCCCTCCCTGAGCCTCGACTCCACGCAGGAGACCAGGTGCTTCACGTGGCTATACTTCACCAGCTTCATGAACTCGGAGACCTTGACCGTCCCCGGCTCCGAGACCTTGCCTAAGTCGTTCCTCGCCAAGTCCACCAACATCACGTGCTCGGCTCGCTCCTTCTCGTCCTTCATTAGCTCCCTGTCGGTCTCCTCCTCCCTTCTGGGGTCGCTCTGCCTCGGCCTTGTCCCAGCTATCGGGAATGTGGTGAGGTTTTCTCCCTGAACCCTGACAAGCATCTCAGGGCTTGAGCCAACTATCTCCTCGTCGCCCATCCTCAGGTAATACATGTAGGGTGAGGGGTTGAGCCTCCGGAGGTTTAGGTAGAATGGGAGGAGGCTTCCCCTACTCTTGAAGACCATCCTCCTCGAGAGGACGACCTGGAACACATCACCAGACGCTATGTATTCCTTTCCCCTCTCAACCATCCCGAGGAACTCCTCCTCACCCATATTGCTTGCCGGCTCGGTGTAGCTGAGGGGCTCGGGGTCCCCGGAGTCTCTTAGAGCGCCCGTAATCTCGTGCAGCCTATCCTCCTCGGTGTAGCAGTAGTAGTAGGTGTTGTTCCTGTGGTCGTATACGAGGGCGTCTTGGTAGAGGCCGAGCCTCATGAGTGGGAACCCGTCCCCGGGCTTATCCCTGGCCTCTATATCCTCCCAGAGGTAGGCCGCCTCATAGGAGACGTATCCGACTAGTCCTCCCACGAATCTTGGAGCATAGGCTATCTTACGTGAGGGCTTGACCACCCTCCTAAGCGTCTCCACCGGGTCTCCCCCGAACTCCTCAACCGAGCCTCCTCCACGAACCCTCGTCGAGCCGCCCCAGACCTCAACCTCATAGGCAGGCCCAAACCCCAGGAAGCTGAACTCGGCCAACCGCTCAGGCCCCTCAAGAGACTCGAGAAGGAAGACCGACTCGAACTCCCTGCCTAGAGCCTGGAAGACCTCGAAGAGGGGCGCCCTGATGTCTACACGCCTAATGGATATTATGGGGCTTCTCATGCCAAAGATGACCACCGAGCATACAGAATGGGCATCAAAGCCCAAATATAAACCTTGAATACTCTAACAAAGCTGCAATCTCCAGCCATATGATTACGAAAAATGTTTATCTTAAGGTATACTTGAGTAGAGTTGCGGTAAGTGGAGTTGGAAACTTGTTTGGTGGTTTGCGTGTTGCGGATCTGCTTTCCGTGATTCCGTGCCCCTTGTATTCTGTTGGGTCTGGTGACTCGTTGATACAGGCTGGCTTGACTTTGGCGTATAGGGATGTTGAGGCTGTGGTCGCCATGGATAGGCAGGGTAGGGTGGACGGCGTTATCACTGGATACACTGTTCTCAGGGAGTTCCTCCGGGGCGATATCTGGAAGAGTCTCTACGAGACGAGGAGCGGGGACAAGAGCTGGGCAACGGTCCAATCCACATACAACGACTACCTGAACGACCTAATCAGGAGGCTCTACAGCTCAAACCTCAAGTATTCAATCGTCTTCGGGATGGGGAAGCCGAGCAACCTCATAGGCCTGAAAGACCTGGCCAAATACCTGGAGATATCCGGCAGGTCCACGTTTCTCGAGAGCATGGAGGCCGAGGCCATCTCGAACCCGAGGGTGAGGAGCATATCCGGGGAGAGTTCCCTGGAGGAGGCGATAAGAACCATGGTGAACGAGGGTGTGGGGAGCCTGTGCCTCAGAGGAAGCCAGAGGATAATCTCGGTGAAGAGCATCATAAGAGGCGTGATGAAGAGCAGCATCCTCGAGAAGCTGAGGGACAACCCGCACAGCATCCTCCAGAAACCCATCAAAGAGCTACCAGAACTCCACGTAGAAGCAATCAAGATGAAGCCTGGCATGACCGCAAAGACAGCCCTAAGCAACCTGCTGAAATCCAGCTCAGAGTGCATGATATCGCCGGACCAGCGGAGAATCATAACCTACTGGGACCTGGTAGTCAAGCCCTCGATTAAACAAGAGATGGAGGTCTAAACCCTAACCCTCTATTCTTTCCCCTCGTGGCCGGTTATCCTGTCTAGGAAGAATCTGAGGAACCTTGGGCCATCGACCCATGATGCTATGCTGACCTTCGCTCCCCTGGGCTTTATCCCGAGCTTCTCCCCAAGCTCCCTGACGAACCATCTTCTATCCGCTATCGTCTGCCCCCTCAGGTCTCCTTCCTCCAGGGACACCTGGACGTAATACTCCTCGGTCTTGAATAGCTCGGGCTTAACGGCCAAGGCCACGGCCATGGGGTCGTGTAGGGCGAAGAACCCCACACGCTCCATCATACCCCTCGTAACCCTCACGGCCAGCTCAGCGGCCTTTGACCCCGAGCCCCTCAACCTATCAATATGCTCTGCCCTGAGAACCGCCGAGGGGTTCATGGTTACATCAAGTCCTACGCAGGAGACCTTGGCGCCTGACTCGAAGACTATCTTGGCGGCCTCGGGGTCCGTGTAGATGTTGAACTCGGAGACGGGTGTTATGTTTCCTGTTCCATGAGGGGTTACCCCGAATGCCCCGCCCATCACTATTATTTTCTGGATTTTCTCGACTATTCTCGGCTCGAGGAGTAGGGCTATGGCCAGGTTTGTTAGGGGTCCTGTGGCTATGAGCGTTATCTCGCCTGGGCTTGATTTCCTCAGCTCCTCGACTATGAACTCTGCCGCCGGCTTGTCCTCAGGCTTCCTCCTCGGCATGGGTATCCCGGAGTCTCCGAGGCCATCGCTCCCATGAACCCACTCAACAGTCCTAAGCTCCTTGACCAAGGGCTTCGCAGCCCCACGGAACACAGGGACATCATCAACCCCCAGAAACTCAAGAACCCTAACCGTATTAACCGAAGTCTTATCAACATGGACATTCCCGCTAACGGTTGTCAAACCAATCAGCTCGATTTCAGGAGAGAGCGTGGCAAGAGCTATAGCCAACGCATCATCAGTCCCCGTATCAACATCAAGTATAACCTTCATGCCTCCCCAAGAACCGAAAAAATTTATATAAATTCTGTCCTCTTTCAAGCGATAAACCATGGCTCAGAGGAAAGTAGTTCCAACTGGAGCGAAGATTCTGGCCGTTGTTATGGTGCCGATGGTCGCTGCGCTGAACTATGTGGGCGGAGTCTTGGTAGAGCTGACGAAGGCCCCGATATGGGGAGACACCTGGGCAACCATACTTGGAACCCTTATCTCAGGGTTCTGGGTCGGAGCCGTAGGCGGGTTCCTCTACAACATAATCATGGCCTTGACTGTCTGGGGTCTGCCTGCCTGGGTCTGGGGGACAGCCAACGTCCTCATCGCCATAATAACCTGGTTCTTCATCAAGATGGGGTGGACCGACCTCAAGAAGCCGATAACGATAGTGATGGCGGTAATCTTCTACGGCCTACTCTATCCCATCTACACAACAGGCCTCAGCATAGCCCTCTTCGGAGGAGGCCCCCTCTGGAAACCCATACCAGCCGCAATCTATGCGGCGACCCTCGCCTCCACAGGCAACTTCTGGCTCGCCAACTACGTCCAAGCCATAAGCACGGAGATACCCGACAAGGTCATCTCCTTCGTCATAGCCCTGATAATAGCCTCCAGGGTCCCGAGGAGATTCGTCCTGGGAATGAGGAGGGAGGAAGAGGTAGTAGCAGGTGGGAGCTAAGTGAGCACACTCGGCTCAAGGCTCCTCCGCACAACCATAATAGGCAAAGACACGCCAATACACAAGCTAGACCCCAGAACAAAATTCCTCTACTTTTTTTGGATATCCCTCCTAGGATACATATTCTACGACTTCGTCCTCACGTTCATCTTCCTAGTAGTTAATCTCCTGCTGGCGGTCGTCGGCAAGGTTGTCAGAAGAATCCTCCTGACAATACTTGTCATAATTGTTCCATGGATAGCCATAGCCGCACCCATCCTCTCCCTGCCCCTGGGGTTCCCCTGGAATGAGACCATAATCTACAGGATTAACCTGTTTGGGATGGAGCTTCCCGTTTATCAGGAGGGCCTGGGATGGGCGATAACCTGGCCCCTAAGAATTGCGGTAACAATCTCGGCGGCCCTTCTCTTCATGCTCACCACCAAGCTGGGCGAGATAATAGCCCTCTTCTTCAAGCTCAGGCTCCCCTTCAGGGCGCTCTACATGATTGCGGCGGCCCTCCAGTTCATCCCCCTCCTGGCAGACGAGGTCGGGACAATCTACCAGGCCCAGCTCTCACGGGGACTCAAGACAAAGGCCAGCATAGTTAGGAGGGTCTTCAACTTCCTGGCACTCGGAATCCCGCTTACCCTCAGCGCCATAAGCAAGGTCCAGATAAGGGCCATAGCCCTCGAGTCCCGTGGATTCAGCGCACCAGTCGAGAAGACGCTGATGTATGAGCTCAGGTTCAAGTCCGTGGACTACGTGTTCTTCGCTGCGATAATCTTTTTCACGGGCGTGCTGGCATACATCTACATAACCATGGGATACTCTCCGATAGTGAGGCTGAGATACCTGTTCGGGTGAGATTATGGGAGAGGATAGCGTGGTAATCAGGTTCGAGAACTTCTCCTACTCATACCCCGACACCCCGAACGTCCTGGTAGACATCAACCTTAAGGTGGAGAAGGGCGAGGCCCTCGGGATAATAGGGCCGAATGGAGCCGGGAAATCAACCCTCTGCAAGGCCATGAACGGCCTGGTCCCCCACTTCTACGGCGGATACATCAACGGGCGGGTGATAGTGGCAGGGATGGACACCCTCGAGCACACGGTCGCCGAGCTCTCCACAAAGGTTGGGCTTGTCTTCCAGGAGCCTGAGAACCAGCTCTCGGGCCTCGCACTAACGGTGGAGGAGGAGGTCGGGTTCGGGCTAGCCATGCTAGGGTATCCGAGGGAGGAGATTAAGGACAGGGTTAGGGAGGCCTTGGAGAAGGTCGGGCTCTCAGGGCTCGAGGAGCGCTCACCATTCGAGCTAAGCGGCGGCCAGCAGCAGAGACTCGCAATAGCCACGGTCCTCGCCATGAAGCCCGAGATAATAGTCCTAGACGAACCCGTCTCCCTCCTCGACCCAATAGGTAAACGAGAGGTATTCGAGGCGGTCAAGGAGCTAAAGAAGACAGGGTCAACCCTGGTGATAGCGGAGCACGAGATAGAGGAGCTGGCATACATTGCGGACAGGGTTATAGCGCTTAACGAGGGGAGGATAGTCATGGAGGGTGAGGTGGACCAGGTCCTCGCAGATGTAGAGGGTCTGAGAAAGATAACGGTCGAGGCTCCCTCCGTGGCCCAGCTCACCCACATACTCAGGGAGAGGGCAGGCCTGGAGGTCAACCATTACCCGATTAGGCTGGAGGAGGCGGTGAAGCTCTATGAGGAGGTGTTGAGGAAGTGAGCGGCGAGCCCCTAATCAGGGTCGAGGATGTCTGGTTCTCCTACGATAACGAGGTGACGGCCCTCAGGGGCGTGAGCCTAACCATAACGAAGGGAGAGAGGATAGCCCTAATAGGCCAGAACGGCGGCGGCAAGACGACGCTGGCGAAGCACCTCAACGGCCTGCTCAAGCCGACCAAGGGGAGAGTCCTGGTAAAGGGCATGGACACCCGGACAACCCCAACCCACGAGCTCGTAAGATACGTGGGATACGTCTTCCAGAACCCGGCCCACCAAATCTTCACGAGCAGGGTTTACGACGAGGTCGCATACGGCCCCAAGAACCTTGGACTATCCGAGGAGGAGGTGGATAAACGGGTGAGGAGGGCCCTCGAGATGGTTGGGCTACAGGACTACGTGGAGTGGCATCCCTACGACCTAAACTTCGGGCAGATGAAGCTCCTAACCATAGCCTCTATACTCAGCATGGACCCAGAGATATACGTCCTCGACGAACCAACGAGCGGCCAAGACCACCGATGGAGAAACCTGGTGGCAGAACTCATAATGAAGCTAAACCAGCAGGGTAAAACAATCATAGTCATAACACATGACATGAAGTTTGTTGCAAGGACCAGCGAGAGAACGATACTCCTGGCAAACGGGAAGATACTTGCGGACGGTCCCACAAGGGAGGTCCTAAACAACATCGAGCTTCTGCGGGAAGCAGCTATCAAGCCTCCCCAGATAACCCAGCTATGCCACGAGCTAAACAATAGGCTTGGAACAAGCTTCCAATCCATGTTGGAGGAGGAGGCAGCGGAAGAATTCATCAAGCACGGGATAAACGTCTGAATAAACACCGTAACTTAAATAATGGAGCCCTCGCCAAAACCCAAATGAATTGGAAAACCACCCTAATACTTGGAGTCGCCCTATTGCTCGCCGCATCGACAATCCATCCGGCCATCGCACAGCAAGCCCAAGTAGAATACTATAGATTCACGGGCTACGGGTTATACGAGGATAAAATCTTGAATGATGGGACAATAGAGTTCCAGGGAGCTACCGCAGGACTATTCCTGACATCCAACCCATACATAGGGTTGATAGTCAAGCTCAGGAACGTCCAATCCCCCTTCACTGTAAGATACGTGTGGACTATGCCTAACGGAACAGTCTACCAGGACTCGACATACGGCTCGGATGAAAACACGGTCTATGATACAGTGTATGCGGAAGACTGGATTTACGTCGGCACGGATTATCCCACAGGCGTATGGCCCGTCAAGGTATACCTAAACGGGGAAATGATAATAGACTCATTCATAATATTGTTCAAATCCGAGCAGGTAGGCAAGATGCTTACAGAGACTGAGAAACTAATAGATGAGAACAGTCGGCTGAAAGGAGACCTACAGGAGTCCCAGCAGCAAATCCAATCCCTCCAGGAACAACTCACCCAGTCACAGAACGAGATAAAAGACCTGAATAACCAGCTAACAGAGGCAAACCAGGAGATAAGCAGGCTAGACAATGAGAAGAAGGAGCTTGCACAAGAAAATGATAACCTGAAATCCGAGAACCAGAAGCTGCAAGACAGGGTAGATAACTTGGAGAAGCAGAACAGCGACCTGAATCAGCAGAACCAGGCCCTTCAAACAGAGATAAGCAACCTCAACAACCAGATAAGCAGCGAGAAGGAGAAATCCTCCCAACTAGAGATGCAACGCCTCATACTAATAGCAACCACCATAATCTTCCTAGCAACAACAATAATAGCCATAACAAGAAAACCAAAAACACCACCCCCACCACAATAAACCACCCCACTCTCTATTTTTATTAGGGCCGCGGCTGGGATTCGAACCCAGGCATCCGGCTCCACAGGCTCTCAGAAACCTCCAGCGGGTTTCCGAAACCTTCCAGCAACCATGAAATAGACTGGGATAAATTCCGTGAATGGCTGGAGACAAAGTATTCTTGGAGACATGCCCGCAACGTGTTATCATACGCTAAGCGAAGTTATAGGATGCTTTTGGAAGGAGACTTAAGCCCCCTTCTCACGGCTGGATTGGCCAGGAGAAGACACACTCTCAGAGCCTTAGCAGCTCTATCCAAGTTTCTGGGAATGCACGAAGAATTCACGGAGCTGAGAAAGCGTTATGGAATTAAATGGGATAAAGGCTGCTCATCAAAACTCCTAATTAAAAGACTTACAAGTGGAATCGAAGATAACATCTCAGAATGGATTAATCAGGCCATAAAGGTCTTAGATGATAGTCAAAGGATCCTGCTTCGCTATCTTATTTTCACCGGTGTGCGAGTTGAAGAGGCATGTAATACTTGGAGTTTGATACATCGACTTGGCTATGGCAGGCTTCATGAATATTACAATGAGAAGCTAAACGCTTTAGAGCATTACAGGTATCCTAAATTGTTTCTAAGAGGCACTAAAAACCTTTATGTGAGCTTTGTTACTCCAGAGCTATTAGAGGAGATCCTCAGGGGGAAGCGTCAGAGGATTACGTGGTGGATACTAAGCTCCACACTTAGAAAACATAACCTCCCCTCACGTTTCAGCGACATCCGTGAACTGTGGGCCACTAAGATGATCAGATACCTAAGCCAGCCTGAAATAGACTTCCTGCAAGGACGAATAAGTCAAAGCGTTTTCCTCAAACACTACTTTAATCCAAGCCTTCTAAAAGATATACGTGATAGAGCGATAAAAGGCGCATATGAACTTCTTGAAGAGATTACGATGACTTGAATTTAAATTTCTATCAGCTTTGTTAATACATGTGGTGTTAATAAGTCGTATACCAGACATCATCTTTCTTGTAGATTACCTTCTTTTCATGTAGTTTCTCAAGCCTATAATAGATGGTACGTTCGGAATAGTGATCTTCGAGTTCTCTTACTATCTCTCCCGTCCTTGCAGGTAGGCAATGAATGATGTAGTAGTCGCAGTCGTTACCCACTATTGGGTTAAACCAGAATGGAACCATCGCTTTCATAAACTTGATGTCTTCTTCCTCTACTTCACTTCTCCCCCTTAATGCGGCTCTAGCTTTAGCCATAGTGATGGCATTACGCAAGGTTCTGAAAGCTGTGAAGTCATCGTTGATAGAGCCCATGAAAACCGCTATCCTTTCTATCTCCTGGGAGTATTTGTCACAGATGTCGACTTCGATGGGCTCTTTTAGCTTGAGGCTTACTGGCTTAAAGACTCCCTCACTTCTCCTTATGGTCTCCCTGGCCCTAGCAAGGTCTTCCTCGTTATAGCCGAAGAAGAACGGTACGGGCCGGGATGTAAAGCCTATTCCCCGCCAATGCTTCCTCCTCCGGTTAAACGCTTCAAGCGTCAGGGATGTTAGGAAGCCGCGACGTAAGGGCTTTTCCAGATGTATTTGGATGTTGAAGGTGCTTATGCGTTGAAGGCCCTCCTCACTCATAATGTTCAACATCGATATTACTTCATTTGCAACTCTTGGACTGCGCTCTAAGACCCTCAATAGATCAGGAATGACTAAGTGATGAGCTGATTTGAGGTCTTCTATAAGCCTCGTTATACCATAAGCAGTTAAATCGTTAACAACTAAGACGCCTTTGCATCCGTTGAAGCACATAAGGCTCTCCGATTTCCCGGTATCAGGTTGCGAGATGATCAAGCCGGATAAAGGCCTGCAGCCTTTTAGCCATCCCGAGGCTATGATGGTTTTTGCGAATTCTAGCTCGGCGTTAAGGCCGTACGGCTTCTCCAGTTTCACAAGCTCACTCTCCTTCAAGACGAGAGCGAATCACCCATCTGCGATTTCGGCTAAGCCGATATCTATGCCCTCCTATCATTATGCTTCCCTCACGCTGCAATGCCTCACTGAGTGTCGGCAGCTCAGCGCTCGGCGCTAACTCGCCACCATATCTCCCTTTCTGCCACCTAACTTTACTAACTTCCAATGCAAGGTCTGTCGGAGGCGACTTATCCACTTTAAGTTCCTCCTGCACCGGTTCAAGTATTACACTCTCAGTACCATACTGGGGATGGAACCGTAGTGCAACAACTCGGGCTCGTTTGCCGATCCACTCCTTCGTGTTAGGACCAAATGCTCTAGCAAGAGCACGCAGGCTCCTTTGATTAAGAGGCAGGTAGCGAGCCACCCCGTTTGCATCCTTCACAGGAATCACCAGCCTAGGCCTGCTGAATTTGCGGTTTATGAAACCCTCACCTATTATTTCGAGGCGGTCTCCCTCGGTTAGCATCCAGCTCCTCAGCCATCTGCTATGCCGACGGAGCAACTCGGATACATCAACCATGCTTCTCCCCTCCCTTCAGCCGCTCAGCCCTTGACTCCAGTAGGGTCAGCTCCCTGAGATAGAGGCGCAAGGCGTCGCGCAGAAGATCGGAGTAAGATATAGCGCCGACTATCCTTTTCGCCATCTCTAATTCCTGTAGTAGGTCTTCGGGCACGCGCAGGGAGATGACTCGCGTAGTCATACTCGCACCTCCTGAAAACATAATAATCGGGAAAAACATGAAATTTTTTGCGGACAGATGGATCGACGTGAGTCAAAAATTAACTTGAGCGTTCAGGAGCTTATCGAATATAGCGAATTTCTAATAGAAATTACTGAAGAAGCGTATAGGCTCCAAAGTGAGCTTGAAAAAGCGATAGATATGTTCTTCCGGGAAGGGAAAACAGCTGATACGCGCCTTAAAATAATTCTTAGTATAATTCTTAGAGATTCGTCTGATGTCTTCAGGCCACGAGATATCAAACAAGAATATACAATGGATCCCACAATACTTTCTAGGATATTAAAAGAGCTTTGCATGACTGGAACTCTTAAACGTTCAACGGAGAAAGAACTTATGCCTTGGGGAAGACCTGCAATAGATGAACCTACAAAAAGGCCTGGTAGGCCGTCTAAGTATGAGGTTAGAGAGAAGGTGGAAGATTTTCGTGAATTGCTTTATCTCATTCTCGGGAAAGGGCTGGATGAGATAATAAAGTCTAAGAAAGAGGCTACTATAACTTATACTGTGTGTAAAGTTATGGTTGAAAAAGGCATTATAAAACAGCTTCTAAAAGCAATGATATCAGTTATGCCGCATCTCTTAAAATCCATTAGAGATGCTCCTGAAGAAAGACTTGAAAAGATGTTTTCCTTCGCCATCCGTCTTAAGGGGTACGATTATGATAAAGTAGATGTGTATGAGCTTGTAAAGCAAGTAAGACGCATTTACTCTCCTCTTTCTGATAAAGATATAGAAAATATCTCTAATGAAATAGAGAGATGTTTTGAGGAGACTTACAGACGTGAGATAGAACCTGAGTTGATGAGAGAGCTGGAGCATTTAGCTCGACGTGCTGGAATCTTAGAAGATATTAGATAAGAGATCCAATGAAAATCCTTAACAAGCGTTGTAGATCATCTTTCTGCATATCATGATATATCCTATAATATAGTGGGATTTTTGCAGTTTGATTATCATGTAAGTCATAATAATTCTATTGTTACTGCAAAAAAGATGTGCTTAAGTTATGTATAATGGGGTTTGCAGTTTGAGTGTATAGCCATAATTGGTCTTACCATATCTCTTACCACACCTTCAAGACTATGCTTACTATAGGTTTTTACCCTACCTGCTTACCATAGTGGTTGGAGAGGTTAGAAAGCTTGGGTAAGAGAAAGCCTCCTAGCAGGATACGGTATGAGATGGAGCATCCTGTCGTGAGCGCTAGGCTCAGCATAGATGATTATCGGAGGCTCATGGAGCTTAAGGAGAAGAGGGGTGTCAGTCTTGCTCAGCTCATCAGGGAGGTTATTGGAAGCGCTGAGAGAGACTATGAGCAAGCCTATCGAGCAGGGTATGCGAAGGGCTACGAAGACGGTAGGAGGATGGGCAGGATAGAGATGCTAATCGAGATTATATGGAGTAGGCAAAGGGAATAGAGGTCATAGGCGGATCGAGGAGGATCGAGGCACAGAATTCAATGATTCCTCAAAAACCCTTTTTCAGGCAAAGATCTCCACGCTCCTCAAACTCCTGTAGTCTTAAACCACTTATGGTAATGCCATACATTAGAAGGATTTCAAGTTCTCTTTATTTAGCTCTACTTTTGCGGCGAAACACATAAAATCACAATATATCTCATTGAGGAAGGGGAAGTTTATTAGTCTTAAGACCTAAGTCGCTGGCGGTTCTACCGCTATAGGCTAGCCACCTCTTCTGCTTCTCACTACTCGCAACTCTCTAAACTAATGGTTAAAGAAGCCAGAGAAATATAATTAAAAAGGGAGAAGGTGGTTCCCTAAAAACTACTGACTGAGCGATTTCGAAGTTATCATAGGATCCACTGAGAGAAGCTCATATAGAGAATCTAGATTATATTGTATACCTAGGGCTTCGTTAAAGAGTTCATCTATCTTTCGTCTAGTGTCTGGATCACGAAACTCGTCTGGAAGAGGCTTAAATTCCATTTTACTTAACTCATTAAATCGATTTAGAATCAAATTTCTATTTTCTCTTTTTAATCTTCTAATATCTAATACCAACAAATTACTTAATTCTGCCTTCTTAAAGCTAATCCAAGGCCCTCTTGTTACCTCAGCACCTGATAATAATAACAGAAGACCTAAAGTTGAGTTTAGCCAAAGAGTTAATATTTTTCCTGCTTCATCATCAATTCTTATAGGCCACCATACATTTGACAATACTGGTTCATTTAAGAAAACTGATAAAAGCCTATAAGTAGTTAACCAACATCGTTCTACTATAAGTATTTTGGCACTTCCACTCCATAGAGACCTTGCCTCTTCTGCATTCCGTGCTTCAAGGCAAGCGTTAGGTGATTGAATTATAGTCCTTATTTGTTCCGAATCATGCCCCCAAAATGCTTTATAAACGCATCCATGTCTAATCTGCTCGACCCTATAGGCGTTATGTACCTGACGTCTGTCAGGACCTATCTTTGCCCCTAAATTGGATAGAGTCGTTATTGGTATTCTCCTAATAATGCCCGCTGTGGGAAGATATAGTATCCCGTTCCTAAGAAGGGTGGTGATCCTATTTAATTCCGCTTGAGCGAAGAAATTATATCTACCGATATTCATGTCGGTAATTCGTGCTGAGTACACTTCACCAATCTTCCTACCCTGCATTTTAAGGCTATACGGTGAAGCATTAGAGTTCTCTATATCGTAAAGTTTAGCAGTATTATAGAGCTCCGCTAATTGAGATCCTATATGAATTGCTTCAAGCTCATTCTTTGGCCTCCTCCATAGATTCACAAAAAATGTAACCTTCCTATTATCTCCATTACGGGTCTTCCTTGCAACCAGTAATATCTCGCTTAAGCTAGTATTCTCACTAAAGTTCCAATTATTATCTCCTTCATAGCTCGTAATAATATACTCTATATGATAATCTCTTAACAGCTTCTCTCTAACCTTTTCCCATGCCACTCCGGATAAAACTGCTCTCGGTAGAACTAAACCTATCCTACCACCGATCTTTAAATATTTATCAGCTAAAAAGACGAAAACAGCTCCTAGACCAGCTTGACCTATCCCTGAAATCCCTAAGTCTCTAAGCAATCCAGATAATCGATTCTGTAATTCCCTCCTCTGCTTCTTTGGAAGAGCTCCGAATAATAAATTGCCTCCTACGCTTCTAGTGAATGGGGGATTCATAATACATATATGAAAATCTGGTAATTCTACTTCCTCACCTTCTCTAGACCTAACACTTACTCTTTCAGCAGATTCTAACTCGCCTCCCTCCAATAACATTTCCCTCCGAAGAGCCCTATCAGCCAGAAAATCTATGCTTCCAAGATAACACTTATCACCTCTTTTCTCAAGCCTCAGTACATATAGCCTTGAGGTGGTTACTGAAGAGGGATTATGAAGAAAGAGGACAGTGGATGCTAGATGTATAGCATGATGTAAAACATCGAATCCCCAAATACCTTGCTCTAAAAGATACTTATGCATTTCATTGATTCTGGGCTCCTCAGAATCGAGCCGATGCCTAACGTCAATCTCCTTGTAAAGTGCTGATAAAAGCGTTCCCGAACCGCATGCAAAGTCAACTACTCTTAGCTCTTCATTTCCATAAAGTGGTGGAACGCTTTCTAATTTTAAAGGCGAAGGTAAATTTACTAGTAGCCTTGCAAGTAATCTAGCCGCGGGTATTGATGTATAATAGGTAGCATAATATTTAACGAGTTTTCCTAGCAGTAGTTGATGATAAATTCTTCCGAATAAATCATGCTTTAAAAGAATATGAGAAGAAGCTATATCATAGGCTAAATTAAGAAGATCTTTTAGACCGTTATTTATCAAAGGAGTAGCAGGAAGGCTCTGCAAAATTCTTAATGCTATGTCGAATATTGGCTCATAATTTATCTCACGAAGAATATAACTCCAAGATTCTTCGAGAGCTCGCTTTAAATTACTTTTGGCCAAAATTGATGAGATAGTTGGTATCCTCCCATCCATTCTAGCTAACACCTCATGAAAGACCATAGCATCTAAGACTAAAAGCCCGGCCGTAGATGCAAGCTTATGAATGTCTTGACTACTCTTCATCCTTTTCATGCTCCTCCCTAAGCTCTAATACCTTCTTAAGTCGATCAATGCTGATGTTAGCTCCTACATTTCTGGCGAAGCTGCTTATAACAGTTTCAATTCTTGATATAACTGGGCTTAATATATCTTCTCTAACCAGCTTATCATATGCTGACATTACATAATTCAGAAGCTCATCAAAGCTTACATTATTATAAACATCCATATCTGTTTTAGGTGATATATTTAACCACTTTTCTAATCCAATTCGCTCAGCATAGGTCATTATCCCAACCTTGTAAATACCTTTAATAAGGGCTCTCTTTATCTCTAGCTGGCTAGGCTCAAGGGATTCTATTGGAATATGAAGATACTCAACCATGATGCATAAATCACAAATGCCATCATCTAGACGCTGAATACATTTTTGCTTTAACTCCTCCCATTTACCGGGCTTTTTACCCTCGATTATAATTCGCACACCATTAATTGTCAAATGAACATCTGGCCTAGGACTCTTACCTCTATCTTTTATTATCACTTCACCGAGAGCCTTAAGACCTCTCTCACTTAATAATTCAGCCAACATCACGTTAAGGTTTTCCTCTCTAATCTCCATCTGCAGTATTTCTCGAAAATCTTACTTATTAGCATTTATATCCTATTTTGGCTCATAAAGCAGACCAACTAAAGCATGACCAAGATTTAAACCTAGGTATAAGAATATCTGATAAACTTTAGTCTTCTTAGATGCATAAGATTTCTTCACAATTCTGACAAGTTTTGAGGCTATTCTGTTTCTCCTAATTAAGGCTATCCTTTAAAACAGTTTCTCAGAAACTCAATAGGATATTTGTTTTTTCCTTTCAAAATATTGTTGTCGCTCCTCCATCAATTCTAACGATATAATTTTTTCTATTTTTGCTGAAATTCTAGCTATATCTTTTGCTAATTTTAGTCTTGTGGAGATCTCTTTTTCAATATCAAATCTTTCCTTCAATTCCTCTAACTTTTGAACCAAGTTAACATATTCTCTCCATAATACGGGATTGTTTGGCGCTTTAGTATAACATGCCCTACATATAGGAACATTTATTTTTATATAACCACAGGGTTCTTTTACATTTATTCTTATCAAATCGCTTTCATATATAAATGAGCGGCCACAAACATAACATTTAGTGAGAGGTACTAGAAAGGGAGAACCTTTCTCAATTGATGTTTCTTTAATTCTCTTTAATATCTTCCCTCTCTTCCTACCTCCCATCTCATAATTGTTTCCTCACTTAAGATATTTATAAATTACTAAAAACTAGCTTAATATCATTTCTATCATATTTCTTCTCACATCAAAATCGTATTTTATTCTAAAGCCTAATGAATGAGCAATCTCGACTATTCCCCTTATTATTCTCTTGTAGTCATTTATTGGAGGAATTTTTATCCTATCCACATCATAATTAATTAATAAAACCTCTGCTTCTTCAAGATTAGAACAGGGTATTTCGGATCTCTGAGTTTCAAAAATAGCGATAACTCTCTTTAACAATATTTGATGCATATTTTCACTTACATCGCTTTCGATAATATTCCAAAATCCTATATTCTGAATTTCGGTTAAATGTCTTTTTACTTCCAGTTTAAGCTTTACGGGATATCTAATAATTATCCAATCATTTTCTACAGCTATATTTTGAAGGAAATTACCTAAATCATTTAATGAAATATTCTTTTTAGTACCTCTCGTTATTATTAAGACGCTAGCATGTCTACGAAGGTTGTTAAGGATTCTTATTACTCGATCTCGGTCCTTAAACGGAATTCCAGCTCTTTCCATAAGTTCTTCTAAATTCCTATATTCTCTTTCTTCGTTTGATAGAATATCATTGATACGGGCTTCATAATCATAAAACCATGTGTCATAGCGTCTTGTTAATTTTCCTTCCTCAGCAAGCTCTCGACATACCCTTTCAACATAGGTTGAAGAAACATTAAGACCTCTTCTTTGCAATTCATTCCTAATGGATTCCGTTGTTAAACCATATGGTAATCTTAGTACCCTTAGTATTTCCTCCCTGAGTTTTTCAACTGGTATAGTAGAAGGCAAGGATGTTTCTTCGGGAGGTACTTCAATTATTTCATATTTACGATTTACGGTTACTTCTCCGTGAACTTTCTTTACTTCATCTCGCCCCTTAAGATCACTTTCTATTTCATCAGTTCCTACTCTAAATCTTCCTAACTCAACATCTTCTACTGATTCCTCATGTCTAGCGGATCCTGTTAAATCTATCAGAATAGCATACCTTCGTGCTTTAATATTATTTGGATTATTGGGGTTTCTCAACACTCTACCCCGTATCTGAACATATGCTATTGGAGTTCTTACTGGTCGAGCTATAACTAATGCTTCTAGATTTTTATCATTGAATCCCATATCGGCCATATTTACGGTAACCAATATGCCTTGATCTTGTTTCTTAAAATCTTCGAGCTCATTTAACGACCCTTCAATTTTGTAATGAGCAACTCTCACTAAGTCATGTATGTTAATGCTTTGTATTCGCTTAGATAACTTCTCCCTAAGTCTTTCGGCTATCTCATTTGCTTCAGTGGTATTTGCAGCCACAATTAAGGTTTTAGGTATACGCTTTGTTAAAGGATCTACGTCACTTGGTAAATTATAAATCTCTCTAACCTCATCTGAAAGCCTTCTTAATATCTCATTAGAATATAATTCGGCCCTCTCTATAACCGCTACACTCCATTCATCTTCATCAACTCCTTCAGCCAGTTTTGTGTAAGTCTCTGTAGAGTATATTCTTAGTCTCCTAACTAATATTCCCTCCCTCATAGCGTCCAGAGAACTTAGACGATAAAGAATGTCACCTATATGTTCAACTGCTTGCCTTATAGGCGTGGCTGAAAACCCAATTACACATTCAGGAGATAGGTTATTGATTAGATAATTAATGCTTTCCGAAATCTTTGGACCAAAATAAATCCTGTGAATCTCATCCATTAAGACGATTCTCAGCCTTTTCTTCTTTATATTACTAAACCTACAAATTTCTTGTCTATATCTTCTAATAAAATCGTGGAGGGTTTGAGGTGTATAAATTAAAACAGCTATTCGATCTTCATTCCATTCATCAAGATAGTGCTTAAGTTTACCCTGCATGTCACCCTTAAGTTCTTGTTGTGTAATTATACGGAAATAATCACACTCCCATATCGTATTAGGTCTGTTTCTAAATATGGAGAACGCTTTTTTAAATTCCTTTTCAACCTGCCCCTTCAAAATTATTCGAGGCGTTAAATATAGTATTATATCTCCATCTTTAACAGCTCCAAGGCGATAGAGAGCCATTACAAATCCGATAGCGACAGTTGTTTTACCCGCACCGGTGGGCATTTGAAAAACTCCACTAATTCTTCCTTTATTATAGAATCTTTCGAGTAGGATTCGGAGCGCTTCTCTTTGCCGTTCATATAATGAGATTCTTTTTGGTGAGCGCTGAAAGCATTGATTAACCTGCTCTATCACTTCATCTAAGTTATTATGGGGAATACTCATAATTATTAGTAGTTCTTGCTATAAGCGTTAATAAGATTTTCTTCAACTGGATCCTAAAAATAATTATATTCCAAAGCAAGATAATCTTTTGAAGTATGCATAGACAGGACCCTTTGCTAACCGCATTAAATAGGCTTATTGATAGAGAGTTTCATAGATATTTTGATGACCCTGATGTATGTGTATTGGCTATAGGTGTTGACACGATGCTGCACCAGTACTTCGAGGCCTCATTCGGCTTGAGCAGGGAGGAGATAGCCAGGAGAACAGCCAGGTATATGCCGAAGGCCTTGGAGAGATGCGTAAATGCGATCGTTAGGAAAGCTTTAAGAGGTTAGCATTCCTTTTCGCCGCAAACCCTTTCTGCAAAAAAGGGTGGTATTATAGAGTGTTATCGGCTTTGCAGTATGTAGGCTTCTAGGCCTACTGGTTGGCCGGCCAGGCTCCGGTCTATGGTGTATCTTCCGCCGGCCAGCTCAACGGCCTTGATGACCATCCTGGCTAAGGTCTCGGTTCCAAGAACCAGGGTGCTTAAGGTAGGTCTCTCAACCAGCCCAGGGTACTGCCTTCTAATCCTGGCTAGAAACCTATAGAACCTGGCTACAGCCCTCCTATGACCCTCATCACTCGGTAGATCATATGTGATGACCCAGGCCGAGGCTTTCACCATAGTCATTTCACCAATATTGGTGAATAGCCAATATATAAACATTATCTATTTACCAACTTAGGCGCAACACCTATTGCGACAAATCGGCTAAGTAGTTAAATACCTGCTTAAGACATTCTAGTATATGCCTAAGATAACTAGCAAGGTTACCTCAATTAGGGGGAAGTACTATCGTGTGAGCCTGCCATCGGAGGTTGTTGAGTATCTCGGCCTCACCGAAGGTGATGTCTTGAGCTGGGAACCTGATAAACGTAATGGCAGAAAAGTCATGATAGTCAGGAAGTTGGAGTGAGGTGGAAGCATGCTATCTAAACGTGAGCGTGAATATCTTCAAAACCCGAAGACGTTCAATTCTAATTATGCTCGAAGACTAAAATTTAGCATAAGGCGAAAGCTGTCAAGGCTTAACGAGGACTTAAAACTCATTGCTGAGAAACATCCGGAAATGCTACAAAATCTCATAACGTCTACAGATAAAATCGTTACAAAATTCTGTAACGCTAAGGATGCTTTTACAGAAAACTTAGGAAACTTGTGTGTTGAGGGCCGCGGCTGGGATTCGAACCCAGGCATCCGGCTCCACAGGCCGGAAGGCTAACCCCTACCTCACCGCGGCCATTTCTTCGTATGTGGGTTTTCTGGGGTCTTTATTTTAACTTTAGGGGTTATATATTGTTGGTTTTTTGTTGTTGGTTGTGGTGTGGGGTCAGGTTATCGGTTTCTTTGCCTTGGTTGTGGTGGTCTCGGCTTCGGGGGTCTTGTCTCCTGGGCCTTTGTTTGTTGCTACCGTGGGTTATGCTTTGAGGGGTGGGGGGAGGGTTGGGTGGCTTGTGGCGGCCGGCCACATGGCCTTCGAGCTTCCCCTGGTCTTCCTCCTCTCCCTTGGCGCAGTTGGAATCTCCAGCGAGCCTTTCATAAGGTTAGTTGTGGGTTTCCTCGGCTCAGCGGCCCTAATAGTCTTCGGCGTCCTCCAGACCCTCTCCTCCATACGTGGGTTCAGGTCTCCGGGAACCGGGGGAGGCCACGGCGAGGTCAAGGTCTCTGGGAACGTGTATTGGCAGTCTTTCCTGATAGGTGTAACCTTCACGGCTCTTAACCCATATTTTATTATCTGGTGGCTTACGGTTGGGTTTAGCCTCATCGTGGCCGCCCTGGAGCTCGCCTCCTACCTCGGAATAGCCCTGATGTATGTCTTCCATATATGGATGGATTATGCGTGGCTTGGGTTTGTCTCCCATACTGTCTCGGCTGGTAGAAGGGTTCTCGATGAGAGGAGGCTCCACCTAGTCTCCGGGATACTCTCGGCGATAATCATAGCCCTTGGGGTCTTCCTGCTATACGACACCCTGACAAGTTTATAGGAAGGATTGGGGCAAATCAACCTGATGGAGCTGGCTATACTGCTGGCAGCCTTCACCGCAACGACCCTAGCCTTCATAATAATCTACAGGAAGCTCACCGCCCCCATGGCCGTCCACCAATCCAGGAGCATAGAGGTCTCGGATGAGTCGCTTAGGAGATTCGGGCAGCTGCTCGACTCCGAGGGACTGGGTGGAGCGGAGAGGATTTACGAGGAGCTTAAGGGCCTCCGCATGGAGGTTGAGAGACGGCTTGAGGAGGGAGGTTAAGGAGGCCAGGAAGGCTGCGATAAGGGAGGCGCTCACGCATCTAGAGGATGGGATGGCCGTGGCCCTCGGGGCTGGGACAACCGTGGAGCAGCTCGTTGAGGAGCTGGCCGTAAAGCTCCGTGAGGAGAGACTCGACATAGTCCTAATACCATCCTCCCTCCAGTCTCAGGAGCTTATACTGGCCCACGGCCTCAGGATGGCCACGCTCCACGAGTATCCCAGGCCCGACCTAGCCCTAGACAGCTTCGACCAGGTGGACCCTGAGGGTAATGCGATTAAGGGTGGGGGTGCAGCCCTCCTTAGGGAGAAGGTGATAGCCCAGGCATCAGAGAAGGTCATCTACGTAGGCGACCACGGGAAGATTGCGGAGAGGCTCGATAAACCGGTCCCGGTCGAGGTCTTGGAGTATGCCTTCCCCCACGTGAGGAGGGTTGTCGAGTCCTGGGGCTACAGGGTGGAGGCGAGGAGGTCGGGGGGCAAGATGGGGCCTGTAATAAGCGACAACGGGAACCTCATAGCAGACGTAAGCCTGGGGGCGATAGAAGACCCACTCGAGGCCGACATGAGGCTCAGGGAGATAGCAGGCCTCCTCGAGACGGGAATCTTCCCACGGCTCTGCGACCTCGTCCTGATAGGATACCCGGACGGGAGGGTGAGGCGGATAAGGGTTGAGAGGAGGCGGCTTTGAGGGAAGGTTTAAATCATAACGCCGTTATTATAACAACGTCATAGAGGGGGTGAACGAGACTCACCTCACACCCATCTCAGGGCAGGTCCCACCAGCTACCCGCAACGGGTCGGCTGGGCTTCGGCGACTACTTCAGAGCATATCTCTGGCCCCAGGTCTTCGGCTCAACAGGTTGGCCCGAGTGGGCAGGCGGAATACTCCTCGGCCTCGCCAACATACTCTTCTTCGCATGGGCAGGCAAGCCCTTCACAATATACACTGGATACCTAACCCTGGGAAGGCATCTCTACAGCCTCCTAGGCCTAAACCTCGGCAACCCGGCCCCAATCTACCTGGAGAAGACCACCATGGGCGACATAGGTCTCTTCCTGGGAGCTTTGCTGGCAGCCCTACTGGCCAACGAGTTCAGGGTGAGGAAGGCCGCAGACCTGCTGGGATACCTTGAGGCGGCGGTAGGCGGCGTCCTGATGGCCGTGGGCGTGGTCTTCGCCTCTGGCTGCAACTGGGGCGGCTTCTTCTCGGCGATAACCGCACTAAGCCTCCACGGATACCTTATGTTCCCAGGCCTCCTAATAGGCGGGCTACTTGGCGCCCTCTACGTCGATTGGAGAACCCTCAGGACCCTGAAGAGCCTTGAGCTAGGGGAGCTTCCGGCCTCCGAGGCATCGGTGCGTAGGTCCGGTGAGGCGTGGAGGAGGGCCTTGCTCTTGGCCATAGGGGTGGCGGCGGCCCTGGCCTTCCTCTGGCTGGCAATATCGTCCCCTGGGGGAGAGCTCTACGCTGGAGCCCTCCTGATAGGGTTGCTTGTAGGCGTTGTTATCCAGAGGAGTAGGTTCTGCTTCGCAACGGCGTTCAGGGACCTCCTCAAGGGAGGCGGAGAGTTCGAGAGAAGCGTCAGGCTCCAGATAGGGATAATCCTGGCGATAGCGGTGGGAGCAGCCGGGGTAGCCATACTGAAATACGTTGGCTTCATAGAGCCGCAGGCATACGTCAAGTCGGTTGGATGGATAAACATAGTGGGTGGAACCCTCTTCGGGCTGGGGATGGTGATAGCGGGCGGATGCGCCTCTGCATCGCTCTGGAGGGCGGCTGAGGGACACCTGAGGCTCTGGGCAGCCCTAATAGCAGCGATAGTAGCCTATGCGCCCATAAGGTTCCTGGTCCACGCAGCAGCCCCATGGATATACGGTGAGGGTGTCCTGATAACGGGTGCGCTTGGATGGGTTGGGGGGCTGGCGGCCATCTACGCCTCCCTCCTCCTCTGGTTCCTCTTCCTCGTGTATCTAGCCTATAGGAGGGGTGCGAGAATATGGTGAGGTTTGGGAGGCAGGGTGAGAGATACGTGCTGGATGTCCGTGGATACGTCTGCCCATACCCCGTAATCTATGCCCGCAAGGCCATGGACAGGCTGAAGCCCGGAGAGGTCCTCGAGACCCTCACCGACAACCCACCCTCATGCGAGAACGTTCCGAGAGCTTTAAAGGACGACGGCCACGAGGTAATAGCGGTGGAGAAGGTGGAGGACGGCGTCTGGAAGATAGTCGCACGGAAGGGAGGTAGATAGCCATGTTCGAGGAGATACTTGAGAGGGTCCAATACTACAAGGAGCTTGGGCTAAACCCGCTCTCACTAGCAACAGGATGCGCAGTCAAGATAGACCTAATCAAGGTTGTCTACCCGGCCCTCAGGAAGATGAGGGACAGGCTCAGGAACCTAGGGCTAAACATCGCTCCAAGGGAGGACGCAGACATATTCAGGAGGACCAGCGAGGGAGTAGAGATACACAGGAGAATCTACAGGCTGGGCAGGGAGGCCGATGTAGACCCGGAAGACATAGCCAGGGTTAGGCCTGACAGGGCCATAACCGTCGTCCAGTGCTACCAGAGGTATGTGGATGAGCCCGAGGGCTTCATAGAGCTCCTCCTCCCAGTCTACGAGAGGATAGCGGAGTCGAATGTCCCGATAAGCCTGGGTAAGGGCCACTCAATCTCGACGCCCTTCGAGGACGACCAGTTCGCCCTCTTCGACTTCCTCAAGCTCCGGGGTGAGAAGGAGGACGGATACTCGGCCGCCAACAACGACACCATGCACATAATCGACCCGACCTACGAGCCCGGGGACTACGTCCAGGTCTCAGGAGCCCTTAGCAACACCCTCAACGACCTCTTCGTCCTAGGATTTCATGAGAACATACGGATAGCGCCGGTCCTGAATGCGCCTAAGGAGGAGCTGCTCGACCAGATGTGGAGGCATGCTGAGGAGTTTGCCAGGAGGCTTGGAGCAGAGTTGATTGAGGTTCCCCAGCCGGAGAGGGGTAGGCTGCTGATGGGGGCCACCGTGATAGCCGACATGGACCGGCATCCCCCAACCTTCTACGACAAAGCCAGGAAAGGAATGAAGCTGGTCGCCACGAGACCCTTCGGCGAGCTCTCACCCATAAACGTATACCTCGCCATGGTGATAGACGACACGATTATCCCCGAGCTTGAGGAGGCCGGGATACCTGTAAGCGAGGTCGAGAGACTGAAGGAGGACGCACTCAAGAGAATCTCGACACCCAACATAAACGTGGCGAAGGTAATCTACAAGTTCCTACCCGAGGACGGGGCAGACCCAAGCCAGCACATCATAGCCGCAACAGACGTAACAGGCCCAGGAATCTACGTGGTGAGGGAGCTTGCCGAGTCCCTAAACTCCTCCATAAAGCTCTGGGACATACCAGTCCTCTACCCAAAGGTATCCGAGTATGCTGCGGGAAACTACGTGATACCCAACGCAACGGCTGGGACGAACGGGGCCTTCATACTAGTGGTCCCAGACGAGATAGTTGAAGACGTGGTTAGGGAGCTGGAGCACGCTGGAGAGGACCCAAAGGTATTCGGCGAGATAACGGATGTTGGGAGAGTGGAGGTATCCGCACCGCCCAAGCTCAGGAAATATGTGGCGGACCGCAAGATACTCGGGCAATTCGTGATAAGGGAGGAGGCCCATGCCTAAGGCATACCTGGTTAGATTATTCGGCGATGTCCAGGGAGTCGGGATGAGGCAGTATGTCTGGAGGAATGCGAAGAAGCTGGGCATAACGGGATACGTCAAGAACCTCGAGGACGGCTCAGTCGAGATACTCGCACAGACAAGCCAAGACACCCTAAACAAGCTCTTAGAGAAAGTGAAACACTACCCAATGGCCACCATCAAGAGAATAGAGGTAAAAGAGACGAAGACAGACAACCAGCTAAACGACTTCGAGATCCACTAGCCCCAAAGGCACCCCGCCCAAAACCCTCGACGATAATTCTTGCCTAATTGTAAAGCTATACCATGTGTAAAGGTTAAAAAGGGAGGTAGGGGACGTAGGATTAGATGTGGGTCCCTAAGTGGCTGGGGGAGGGCTATGCAAAGCTCTATGCCAGGTTCGGTAGAGGCCTATTCGGCTTCGACGATGCAGAGGAGGTCCTAGGAGGCCGGCGGGCACAGCTAGTGCTCTCAGGGCTTAGGAGGGCGGGTGCGTTAATAGACTATAGGAGGACGAGGCCTAGGGTTTACAGGCTTCTCGACCCGAGGAGCTTTATGCTGGTTGCCGCAGGCGTTGCCGAGAAGCCTGAGGGGGTTCAGGGCGAGTATGTCCAGCTTGTCTATGATGTGTTGAGGGGCTTGATGGCCAGGTGGAGGCTGGACTCATTCCTGGTTTATGGTTCGGTGGCGAGGGGTGAGGCCAGGGCCTTCAGCGACCTAGACCTCCTAGTGGTCTCCGGAGAGTTCCAGGGTAGCATAGCCTCTAGGATAGATAGGTTATTGGAGGTTGAGGAGGAGCCGGATGTAGTTGGAGAACTTAGGTTCCTCCGCTCCCAGGGAATCCACGTTAAGCTAAGCTTCTACCCCCTGAGGCCCGAGGAGGCCGAGTCCCTCCCACTCCTCTTCCTAGACCTAATCTATGACTCGGTAATCATACTTGATAGAGAGAGGTTTATGCGGAGGCTGCTTAGCAGGCTGAAGGCCAAGCTGGAGTCGATGGGTGCGGAGCGCAGGAAACTCCCTGATGGGAGATGGTATTGGGACCTGGGACCCCGTGCACTTGAGGTTTGGGGGACTTGAAGCATTTAGCCAGGGTTGCCGCATCGTATCTCAGGCAGGCTGACGATAGGCTCGATGATGCTCGGAGAGCTCTCAGGAGAGGCAACTACCCTTATGCTCTAAGGCTGTCCCAGGAATGCGTTGAGCTTAGCCTTAAGGCCGCCCTCAGGCTGGTGGGAATAGAGTATCCGAAGGTCCATGATGTATCCGATGTCTTGCTTGAGAACAGCGGCAGGTTCCCCGACTTCTTTCGAGACAACCTGGAGTTCCTAGCAGATGCCTCGAGGAGGCTGAGCAGTAAGAGGGATATAAGCTTCTATGGAGGGGAGGAGGCCTTACTTCCTCCCGAGGAGTTGGTGAGTAGGAAAGATGCAGAGGAAGCGGTGGAGATGGCGGACAAGACGCTGACACTCTGTAAACGGCTTATGGGCGAGCTGGCAAAAACTTAGACCGATTCTCAAGTCGTGGAGGGTTCCTCCTGAAATTAGGGTTATTAGGTTGGAGTTGGTCTGCCATGACGGTTGCGATGAGCCAGGAGCAGGTCTATGACTTCAGGGGCGAGGACTGTCCAGGGCCCTTGATGAAGGCTATTAGGAGGGTTTGGAGGAGCCCTATAGGGAGCATAACCAAGGTTCTGACGGACAATGAGAAGTGTGTCAAGCTAATCAAGGAGATGGCGGCGGACCTTATGCTCGGCTCGGTCACGGTTGAGGATAAGGGTGATTACATGCTCGTCATAATAAGGAGGGAGGGTTAGGGTAGAACCTTTACTCCCGCAACCTCGTCTATCTTCCTAAGAATATCCTTAACCCCGTTCTCCCCTATCCTGTCCCTTATCTTGGAGAACGAGATTATAATCTCCTTCACGTTCCTCATAACCTTGTTTGGGTTGCTGACCGTGAGAAGCTCCCTAAACAGCCTCTCCCTCACCTCCCCGCCAAGCTCCCTCCCATAGAGGACGCCGATAATCATGGAGAGCTCGTTTACCTGGAACCTGAGGCAGTTTAGGGCTGAGGAGAACCCGTAGAAGCATCTCTCACAGTTGGGTGAGAGCAGCTCCCTCTTAGGCCCACGGCTGCTAACCCTCACGTATCTCACGATGTCCACGAACCTCTCCTTCTTCAGGTGTGAGAGAACCTTGTAGACCGTGCTTGTCGTGAGTCCCTCCAGGACCATGTATCTCGCAACGTCCTCCACGAAGCATCTACCCTTACTGCAGAGGTAGTCCATTATCTTCCTGTGGGTGCTTGAGGGAAGCCTCGAGAGAATCCTCCTAAGCCTGTCCTCCACGGCCTCCCAGAGCCTACCCCTATCCACGTGGCCGAGAATCTCGAGGCATCTCTCCGGAGGTATGCCCGAGTATTCTGAGAGCTTCTGGGCCAGGTCGTCCTCAATCCTGTTGAGGTGTATGTAGGCCGCAGCCCACACAACCCTTATCGCCTCATCCCTCCAAGAATACCTGACTATCCAGAGGAACTTCTCAAGCTCATCTATCACCGAGGGCTTCTCAACAACATAGACACCATCATCAAGGACGCCTGCCCCACTCTCCACCATAATCTTGTCCAGGACCATTCTCCCCTTACCCGCCCCAGGGATAACTATGACACCCGCCTCCGAGCCCGGTAGAAGCACGAAGGGTGGAGAGCGTGTGAAGGACTCCTCATCAAGCTCCAGGGGAGCAAAACCCGACAACAAGCCTACAAAAACACGGCCCAGCATCCAATACAATAATCCCACTCCGATAATATTAGAGTTAGTGCGGGGGGCGGGACTCGAACCCGCGAAGGCCTACGCCAGCAGGTCTTAAGCCTGCCCCCTCTGACCAGCATTCCCTTTTGGCCTGGCTCGGGCACCCCCGCCTTTGGTCCTCCACCCTAATCCAGCGGGCCTCGGTATTTATGAGTAAAGGGGGAAAGGGTTAATTCTGGGCCAGGTCGCCCTCATAGGTATGAGGATACTCCAGGTGAGCGATTTCCACGGTAATGTGAGGGCTGCCGAGCTGGCCAGGGATAAGGCTGGTGAGGTTGATGCAGACCTAATCGTGGTCGTGGGCGACATAACCCATGTGGGCGGCAGCGGTGATGCGGGGGAGATTCTCGGGAGGCTGGCGGAGTCTGGGAAGCCCATACTCTTCGTGATAGGGAACATGGACCTCCCAAGCATACTAGAGTGGTCCCCCGGGAACCTTAGGGCCGAGAATATTCATGGGCGGTTGGTGGAGCATGGGGGTTGGCGGTTCTATGGGCTAGCCGGGGGCGTGGGAGGAGGTATAGGGACCCCGACCGAGTTCAGCGACGACGAGGCCAGGAGGCTCCTCAAAAGCATACCCAAGCCCGCAGACAAGCTCATACTCATAACCCATACACCACCATACGGACTGGAGGTAGACATGGCGGGTTCAAGGCACATAGGGAGCAAGGCTGTCCGAGAGTTCGTGGAGGAGTATCAGCCGCCGCTGGTCTGCTGCGGCCACGTCCACGAGGCCAGGGCTATCTCGAGGCTGGGGAACACGGTTGTCGTTAACGCTGGCCCGGCCAAGGATGGGAACTGTGCGGTGATAGACTTGGTTGAGGGCGGGGTGGAGGCGAGGCTCGAGAGGCTTTAGCCCGACTCCTTGGTGTAGGTCTCCACGAACACCACCTTCTCAACACCATCAACATACTCCATCAAGTCCTTTGCGAGGGCGCGTTTGGCGACCTGGATTGCTGGGAGGAGGTAGGCCTCGTTTGGAAGCTCTATCCTGACCTCGGGCTTCCTAACCCTAATCTTGAACTTCTCTGCCTCCACGTCGGGTATCCTGTTGTGGAGTAGGGCCTTGATACGCTCCCTCTCCTCAGTCAGTATCTTGACGACCTTGACCTCGCATTGGAGGGTCTTGCCGGCAAGGTATGGGTTGAAGTCGATTGTAACCCTCCCCGACCCTATGCTCCTCACGATTCCCTCCCTTCCATCCACGGTTATCCTCGAGCCGACGGTTATGGGTCCCTCAACATCTCTCAGGCGTCTCAGGGGGATTACCTTGACCTTGTTGGGGTCCCTTGGCCCGAAGGCCTTCTCGGGAGGTATCTCGAACCTCTTCTCCTGACCCGGCTCCATCCCTATCAGCTCGTCCTCTATGGCCTTGAGCAGGAACCCCTTGCCTGGAATCACGAGCCTCGGCTCGAACGGGCCTCCCTGGCCGGCTCCCTCACTCTTGGCCACATCCTCGAGTGTGGTCTCCACCAGCTCACCCGTCTCCTTTACCCTCACGGTGTAGTCCACGAGGACCAGGTCACCCTCCCTCACGAGAGGCTTCTCCTCAACGGTCTTCTCAACCGCCTCGCCTGAACCCTCCTCAGACATTACCGCTCCCACCGAGAAAAACCCGCTCAACTATTAACCCTTACCCGACTAACCCACAAACATTTTTAATTAGGCTGATGCCCTGATTCATGGCGGGGTGGAGAACTGCTTCTACCCCCTCTAAACGGCTGGTGCGACACTCATGTTCTCTCGCAGTCCATCCGTCATGAAGACCGGGACAACAACGGTAGGGTTAGTGGCACGCAACGGCGTGGCCCTCGCCACGGACACCAGGGTAACCTCAGGCTTCTTCGTGGCCCACAGGAAGGGTAAGAAGCTCTTCCCCCTAACCGACTATGCGGCCATAACGATAGCGGGGAGGGTGGCGGACGCCCAGACCCTAATCGACTACCTCAAGGCTAACATAGGATACTACATGAACTCCTGGGGGAGGCCCATGCCCATAGCCTCGGCGGCCAGGCTCGCAGCAAACTTCATGCACAGGTCGAGATACTTCCCATACGTGGCCCAGCTCATAATAGCAGGAGTAGATGACACGGGTCCCCACCTCTTCAACGTGGACCTCCTCGGAACCCTGACGGAGGAGACGGTAATCTCCACAGGCTCGGGCTCGCCTGTCGCATACGGGGTCTTGGAGAGCGAGTATAGTCCTGACATGGATGTGGAGGATGCTGCTAGGCTTGCCTTCAAGGCCGTGGCCCAGGCCATCCAGAGGGATATAGGGTCGGGGGACAGTATAGACGTGGCATACATCAAGGAGGGGGAGAAGTATAGGGAGCTGACCCCCGAGGAGAAGCGCCCCCTCTACTCCAAGTATGTCAAGACAGTGTATTAGTCATGGTTATGTCCCAGCAGCTCTTCTCACTGGATAGGCTCAGGCAGGAGATAGCTAGATACTTCTCCGTAGTGAACCCCATGGACTCGGGGATAACCAAGATAGAGTTCGAGGGACCCAAGATAGCCATCTATACACGGAACCCAGAGGTCTTCGCAAACCAGGACCAGGTGGCCAAGGACCTTGTGAACCTCATCAAGAAGAGGATTGTGATTAGGTCGGATGAGGAGATAAGGGTTCCCAAGGAGGATGTTGAGGCGAAGATTAGGGAGAGGATTAAAGGCGTCCTGGGGATAATCTTCAACGAGCTTCTCGGAGAGGCGGTGGTAGAGGTATCCTACGACGCACCCGAGCCTGATGACACGGAGATTAAGCTCCTCATGGCCGAGACGAGCTGGGTCATAAGGGTTGAGCGCCAGCCACCCATGAAGACCAGGACCATAGAGCATGTCAAGAAGATAATCCACGGAGACCCCCAATACAGGCTCCAAGCCCTAAGGAACATAGGCGAGAAGGTCTTCAGGAACCAGGTCTTCGAGACCAGCGACGCCGTGATAACGATTCTCGGCTCGGGGAGGCAGGTTGGGAGGTCGGCCATCCTGCTCCAGACAAACGAGAGCAAGGTCCTGCTCGACTGCGGATACTCGCCAAGCGGGACAAGGAACCTGGAGATGTTCCCGAGGCTCGACGTGGTGGAGAACCTGGTGAACGAGCTGGACGCAGTGGTCGTTACTCACGCCCACCTCGACCACATGGGAATGGTCCCCTACCTCTTCAAGTATGATTACCGTGGCCCCGTCTACTGCTCCGAGCCAACCCTACCCCTCATGGTCATGCAGCAGCTCGACTTCATCAACGTGGCGGGCAAGGAGGGCGAGTTCGCACCCTACACGGAGGGAGACGTCAGGATGGCTGTCCAGCACACTGTCACCCTAAAGTATGGGGTGGTGACCAACATTACACCCGACATCAGGATAACATTCTACAACGCAGGCCACATACTCGGCTCCTCCATAGTCCACATACACATAGGCGAGGGCTTCCACAACGTAATCTACACTGGGGACTTCAAGTTCGAGAACAGTAGGACGCTCGACGCCAGCGTGTATAAGTTCCCGAGGGCCGAGACCCTAATCATGGAGAGCACCTATGGTGCGACCCCCGTCCCCTTCACGAGGCAGGAGAGCGAGGAGATGCTGGCAGAATACATAGGGAAGGCTGTTGGGAGGGGAGGAAAGGTCATAATACCCGTCCCAGCCGTGGGGAGGGCCCAGGAGATAATGTTGGTCCTAAACCACCTCTTCAACGAGGGAAGGATACCTGAGACCCCTGTCTTCCTCGACGGCCTCGTGATAGAGGCCACGGCAATCCACACAGCCTTCCCAGAATACCTTGGACGAGAGGTGAGGGGCAGGATAAAGGAGCTTGGAAACGTCTTCCTAAGCGAATACTTCACACCAGTCAGGAGCCCAAGCCAGAGGGACGAGATACTCAACATGCAGGGGCCGGCCATAATCATGGCCACGTCGGGCATGCTGGAGGGCGGGCCTGTCCTGACCTATCTCAGGGAGTTTGCGGGAGACGACAGGAACCTCCTGATGTTCGTGAGCTACCAGGTGGAGGGGACGCTGGGGAGGAAGCTCCTGAAGGGCCTCAGGGAGATACAGCTCTTCAACGAGGCCGGGAAGGCGGAGATAATCGAGGTCAAGATGGAGGTAACCAAGGTGGATGGATTCTCCGGACACTCGAGCAGGCAGCAGCTCATAAGCTACCTCAAGGCCTTCAAGCCCAAGCCGAGGAACCTGGTGCTCGTCCACGGTGAGCCGGAGGCGATAGGGAGCCTTGCGAGAAGCGCATCCAAGATTCTCCCGCAGGCCAGGGTCTATACTCCCCAGAACCTTGAGTCGATAACCTTGGCCACCCATACCTAGCCGCCTGGAAGCCCCTCCCTTGGGGCGATTACTATTGAGGGTGTCTTGACGAAGATTATCTCCCTCTCCCCAGGGGCGTCCCTGACCCTCTCCAGCAGGCTCTTCAGCTCCCCGGCCCTCACGCCGCTTACGGGCAGTATGACCACCCAGCCCTCCTCAACCTTCCTCAGAATCTCCTCCACCTCGCCCCAGCCATAATGTATTCTCACGGGCCTCGGCCCACGGCCCTCCACCTCCCTGGCCTTACGTAGCAGGCTCCTAACCTCCTCCTCAATCTCCTCCACAATCCTCTCCTCGAACTCCCCGCTCATCAACCCCCAACCAAGCACCATGGATTAAAGGGTGTTGCCCCCAGCCCCAGGGAAGGGAATATCGGTGTAAGACCGTGGGATGCGGTAAACTTAATATCAATCGTCTTCTCAAGGATTTCTGAGAGCCTTGTCCAGCGACATCTCTCTCCGGATACTCTCCCAGAGCCTTGGGAACACGGTCCTGGTTAGGCTGAGGAGCGGGAAGATGCTGAGGGGAATCCTCCAGGGATACGACCAGCACATGAACCTGGTCCTTGAGCAGGCCGAGGAGATAACGGAGGGAAACAGCGAGCAGAAACCCCTAGGCGTGATAGTAATCCGTGGAGACAACATAATAATGGTCTCACCCACAGTCAAGCCACCGCAGAAATAACCCCAAAACACACTACATTAACAGAGCCTCAGCAAGCTTAAGCTTCTTCCGAAAGTATATTTACATTTAGGCCTTTATCCGTAGAGGAGGCTTGGGAGATAATATTAAAATAGCGTTCTAGGTTAGGGGTGTCGGGGCATGACCAAGGGGACGCCGTCCTTCGGTAAGCGGAATAAGCCGACCCACATAAGGTGTAGGAGATGCGGCCGCCACAGCTTCCACGTATCCAAGGGTAGGTGCGCCCACTGCGGGTTCGGGGAGACCAAGAAATGGAGGAAATACCGATGGCTAACGCCTAAAAAACTCCTCCACTAAGCCCCCAGCCCGCATCAAACCTAAATATCCACACCAACCTACAATAATAACACGGGAGGAGCCATAAGGG
>JAHSRM010000106.1 GCA_021650775.1 Candidatus Benthortus lauensis | reverse complement strand
GGTAACTCAGCCTGGTCATATAAATCTGGAATGTCAGGACTCTAACTCTTAGGTGGTTAGCTTCTTTAAGGCTTCATCATATTCTTTGAGCTTGGCTTCGATTACCGCGAGGCGCTCCACCACATCAAGCCTCTTCTCCAAATCCTCTATCTTGGATGTCAGCCTGTTATCCATCTCCTCAATCTTTGTTGTCAGCCTCTTATCTAGCTCCTCTACCCTGGTATTCACGGCCTCGAATCTGGCGTTAACCTCATTTCTAAAGCTCCTTATTTCTTTCTCTAAAGAGTCTATCTTGGCGTTTATGGCCTTGAGTTCCCCCTTTATGGCCTCAAGCTCTGGGAGTAGAACCCTCTGAATCCAGGCGGGAATCTTGGAAGCCATCCTGAAGTTATGTAACCCCATCATTATTCAAGCTTTCGGATAAAGACCATTATTCAAGGTCTTCCCGCGGCTTCTCCCAACCAGAACCCGATTAAAATCTAAATATCTGGGAAGTAAGATTAATTCTGACGATGAACCCCCCGCCCAACCACCAAGCACCCAAAGAAAAATGGCGAGGCTTAAATAAAAACAAATCAGACTTAAGTATTGAGAGCCGGGGTAACTCAGCCTGGTTAGAGTGCGGGGCTCATAATCCCGTCGTCGTGGGTTCAAATCCCACCCCCGGCACCAATATCTTCCCGGCTTACTCTGTCACTATGATTGTTCCTTGCATTCCTTTCTCTGGGTGGCCTGACACTGGGCATACGTAGATGTATTCTCCTGGCTGGTCTATCCTTATTTTTATTGTCCTTGTTGCCCCGGGGTCTATTGTGTCGTCTTTGGTTAGCCCTGCGACTGGCTGCCCATCCTTTGTCCGTATCTGGAAGGAGTGGAAGTTCTTGCCCTGGTTGGTTAAGACTATCTCTATTTCTTGTCCCGCCTTTATCTCTATTGTTGGGCCGCCTCTCTTGAGCTGGTTGAAGCCCCACTCATGCATGACTATCTCTATTCTCTCTCCTCTTAGTGTTGGTGCTTCCTCGGCTTCTGCGGGTGTTGCCGACGGTGGGATGACCAGGTTTACCCATATTGCCGAGAGCCAGATGAGGCCTATTATCCCGGCTATTATGGCGGCGTTTACGTGGGTTTTAGGCTGGTATTCCATCCCTTTTTCACCCCTCCGTAATCTGGGTTATGTGGGGCGGGAACTCTATGGAGAATAGGAATGCTATGAACAGCGGTATTATGACTGCTAGCGAGAGTATCATCATTAAGGTTATGGACCGGGACCCGTATATTCCATGCATGTAGTATAGGAATCCGAAGACTGCTTGAAGGGATGCTATTGCCAGCACGCCCGCAGTTGAAAGAGGACCTAGGGTCCTCCAATTCACCGCCAGTGCAACCTCTATCACTAGAGCCGCCATAAGTGTTGCGTAAACCATTACGTATTTCCATACCTCATCCATTTCCCTCACCTCATATCAGGTAGAATAATGGGAAGAGGAACATCCACACTGCGTCGACCATCCCCCAGTAGATTGCGAATGCCTCCACGCCTACGTGTCGATGGGGGCTGAACCCTCCCTTGTAGGCCTTAATTATCAGGTAGATTAAGGCTATCAACCCTGCTAGCACGTGTGCTCCATGTATTCCTGTGAGGACGTAGTAGAGGCTTGCGGATATGTCGGAGCCAAATGTTATTCCTTCTGCGAATAGCTCCGACCACTCGAAGCCCTTTACCGCCAGGAACACTGCTCCAAGTATGAATGTTGCCACAAGCCCTGCCCTCAGTAGGTCTTCCTCACCCCGCTTTGCACCGATTAATGCGAGGGACATCGTCAACCCGCTCGTGAATAATAGTATTGTGTTTAATGCGCCTAGGGTTATGTCGTGTATCTGGCCTGGGAGGGGCCATGCGAACCCTGTTAGGCTTGCGTTTGCCCTCACGAAGAAGTATGCCATGAATAGGGGTCCGAAGAGCCCTATCTCCCCGAACACGAATACCCACATTGCGAATGTGTGGTTCTCGACCTTGTCGAAGGGCCATTTCTCCCCTAGGGCCTCTATCGCCACATGGAACCTCTCCTTAAGGTCCTCCCACCCCCAGCCTACCAACGAGCCTATGAACACTGCTAGACCCAATATTAGGAGGCCTGGGCCAAAGAATAGTCCTAAAAGGGTCATCGCCACCCCCATTGATAAGACGAATGGCCAGGGGCTTAGGTGGGGGCCGTGATGCTCCATGGGTGTCCCGCCGTTTGCAGGTATGTTGGGGGCTTTTGACGGCCCAATCCTCGCAGATATGCCGCTAACAGGTCCACCCACTATCTCATTGATGCTCCTGAACTCGAGGCCTTGCGCAGTTATTACCGGGACCTTTCCCTCCGGGAAGTTGAACTCTGGGGGAGGAGATGGAACGTTCCATTCTATTGAGTAGTTTTTAGCATTCCATGGGTCGTCGCTTGCCACGGGGCCTCTTCTAAGGCTGTCGAGGAGTATCCAGAAGAAGAGTATGAATGATGCTCCGAAGAGGAAGCCTCCCATGGTTATCAGCATGTTGATGGGTCCCCAGCCAGTAGCAGCCTCATATACGTATATTCTTCTGGGCATGTCGTAGAGTGCGTGCATAGGGAAGTATAGTAGGTTGAATCCTATCATGTAGATTATGAAGTGGAGTTTTCCCAGCTTCTCGTTGAACATTCTCCCGGTCATTTTCGGCCACCAGTAGTATAGTCCTGCAATCAGCCCCGTTATTCCTCCCCCCACTATTGTGTAATGGAAGTGGCCCACCACCCAGAATGTCCCCCTCATACCGAAGTTTAACGCAACCGAAGAGTTGAAGACCCCTGACGCACCACCTATTATGAATAATGCCAAGGCTCCAATCGCAAAGAGCATGGGGGTTGTGAATCTTATCTTTCCGCCGACTAGGGTGAGAATATACGAGATTGTTATAACGCCGAATGGAATCGATATCAGCTCGGTTGTTATGTTAAATGCCTCTCTAAGACCAGGGTGGATTCCAGTCATGAACATGTGGTGGACCCAGACTATGTAGCTTAGGATTGCTGCGACTATTAAGGCTCCCACGATTACTTTCTTTGCATAGAGTTTTCTTCCGCTGAAGACGGCCAATATGTCCCCGGTTATCGCTAACCCGGGTAGGAGCAGGATGTATACCTCTGGGTGCCCGAAGAACCAAAGTAGGTGGTCCCATAGCAGGGCTCCTCCTTCGGGTGATGTGAAGAACACCGTCCCTAGAACACGGTCGGCTACTAGTAGGATTAGTGGGGCGAGGAATGCGGGGAAAGCCCATAGCATCAGGAAAATCGTTACTAGCCAGAATATTGAGAAGAGGGGGAGGAGCATGAGCTTCATTCCAGGAGCCCTTAGCCTGAATATTGTTACCATGAAGTTTATGGTGGCAACTATGCTGGAAGATAGTAGTATTATTATTGCAAGCCCCATTAGGGAGCCTCCTGCCTGCGGGCTATACTGTAACGTGTTTAGTGGCGCATACGTCGTCCAACCCCAGTCAGCAGTTCCTCCAGGAGCGAAGAAGCTTGAGAGAGCCATTATCCCGCTTGCTAGGTAAAGCCAGTAGCTCAGGGCGTTAAGCCGGGGGAATGCCATGTCCTTGGCTCCAATCTGTATCGGGATAACGTAGTTGGCGAATGCGGAGGCCAATGGGGTGACAACCCAGAGAAGCATGAATAATCCATGGGCCGTTACAGCCTGATTATACGCCGAGGCCGTTAGGAAATTGTTCTCGGGGACCGTGAGCTGTATTCGGAACGTAAGGGCCAGGATGCCTGCGACGACGAGGAAATAAAGTGAGGTCACCAGATACAGTATCCCAACATTCTTATGATTTGTCGTGAATAACCACACGATGAGAGGATTCACCCGTGTTTGTTCCTTACCCTCCACTCCATCTCACCCCTTAGAAGAAAACTCCTCATACCATTTCTCAAACTGCTCAGGCTCCATCACAAGAAGCCTGGCCAGCATCTCGGCATGACCGACCCCACATAGCTCATAACACCTTATGGTATACTCGCCGGCGTATTTTCCTTCGAACCAGGCGTAGTTTATTCTTCCAGGTATTGCGTCCTTCTTAACTTTGAATGCCGGTATGGAGAATGTGTGGAAAACGTCTTGGCTCGTTATCTCCAATATTACAGGAACTCCTGCGGGGACCCTGAGTTCTCCTGTTAAGGTCTTGCCATTTGGGTAAGTGAATCTCCAACCCCACTGGAATGCGAGGACCTTGATATGCAGTGCGTCAGGGTTATCCTCGGGTATCTCCTCCATAAACTCCATGGCGCTGAAGGTTGATGTTGTTAGACCTAGGAAGAGAACCCCTAGTATTATGGTTAGTGCTATTGCAACCTTGACGCTGCCTCTCTGAGATAGGTCTCCAATCCTATACTCTGGGTCCCCTGGGTTTGCCTCTCCACGGCTCCTATACCTTATCAACACGTATATCATGATGGCGAAGACCACGGCAGATATCGTTATTGCGGAGGTTAGGTAGAAGTTGAAGAGGGAGTGCCAGATGTCCGCTGAGGGAGCGGGGGCGGCCATGCCTACACGCTCCGTTTCCGACAGGTCAGAATTCGACTGGTTATGGCTTATAATACTTAGCCGAACATATTCGGCTAATTAACCCCGCCTACGCATCCTTTCCTCGAGGTTAAATTCCTTGGAGATGCCTAGGCTTATTGTCAGGAGGTTCTTGATACCCCTCTTAATTAGCTCCGAGACCGTTGAGGGAGATTTCCCAAGCACCTTCGCCACATCCCTTATACTGGCCTTGGATGGGACATCAAAATACCCAATTCTATGAGCAATCATCAAGGTAAGCAGCTGTTCCCTGCTCAGCCTCCCCGACCTACCTCCAGACCTCAACCTCCTTACAGAAATAATTCTAAACTCTATGTTCATATCCTCTAACTTCCTGTAGAATTTTCTGAGGGAACGGTCATCGCATATGATGGTGGTGATTATGCCGTCTTTAAAGAGGGTGCATCTCGCCACGTATAGAGGTATATCAGAGTATAGCTGGTATAAGGGGCATCTCTTACCCTTAGATGAGCTTAGAACAATGTCCCCATCCCTAACCATGATGAGATGCCTCTCCGAGGACATGGGGTTAAGACACTCGAGGGGAGCCTCACCTGCATCAACCAGCCTTAGAGCCATACATGTCTTGGAGAACTTCCTGAAGGAGTTAGGGTCAAGGGCTAACTCGGCCACCAATACCCTGCCTTCACCCTTCGTCCTCCCAATCCTCCCTCACCCACCCCAGGAGATAAATAATTAAGCATACCGAATATATGCGGGAAAGTTATTTAACAGAAATTATATAAAAGCCGGAATAAGCATGAAATCCGCCGCTCTGGTGGCCTCAATAGTTATCATTGCAGCTGTAGCCGCCGCAGCCATACTTGTTATAGTCCCCATGTTCCAACCCTCAATACGGGAGATAGAATTAACGTTAGTAGACTATGGGTTCAACAGACCTGGATTCGGCCCCACATTAAGGGTGAAGGCAGGGGAGATAATAGTAGTGAAGCTAACCAACGAGGGAGCACATACACACGAATTTATGATAGTTCCAGACAAGGAGAAATCACTGATGATGATGAAGAAAATAGTTGAGGAGATAGACGCCATGGATATACCGGAGGAGGAGAAACTGGAAAAATACGATGAAGAGCATCACCACGTAATGGAGCAAATGATGAGGATGTATGACTTTGAGGTAGACCCCGAAAGATTAAACGACGTCCCAAGCATGGTTATGATAACCGTTGAACCCGATCAGACGGTGACTTTCAGGCTCGTGATAAATACTCCCGGAGAATACTGGTATCTATGCCAAGAGGCTGGCGGAACTTGGCCTGAGCTTCATCAAGAGAGGGGAATGTTCGGAAGGCTAATAGTTGAGGCATGAAGCTTAGATGGCCGCATCACATAGTAATCGAGGCAACATCACTAACCTACATACTATTCATAACTGAAGGATACATACTTCTAAACCAGATACGATACTCCACAGTAACCAACTGGCTAACCGTGCTAATGCCCATAGTCTGGATAAACATAAGCATAATCAACTTATTCATATTTTTCAGGCTGATTCAGTCTTCTCTCCGCTTCCAATTTATAAGAAATATGGGTAAAAACTTTACTTCACTCTGGATACTCGCCGCCACGGTCTTCTTCCTCCTTTATTCGCTGATACAAGGAAGCCTGATAATCGATTTCTCCGGCGGCATGACCCCTCGCCTCAGTGTTATCGATAGCTTAATAGGATATGGGCCTACGGTAATATTGGTTCCCACATCGAGTATAGGATTCATATTGACGCCATATATTTTTGCCTCAGCCATCACCATATCTATCTTCGCAGGCTTACTCGTATCACTCATGATAACTCTGAGAACCTTGGGATACAGGTTTATCCTCTCACCGCTCACCGGGTTTACGGTAATCTGCCCCACCTGCATGCTGAATCCTTTTATCGGATTTCTCTCGGGATACCTAACGATAAAGGGAATCCTCTCAGGAGCCGTGTCAGCCTCAATAGCCTCAACATTATTCATAGCCTCGACAATACTATATATTGTAAGCCTGGCCCTTATGTGGACAGCCCTAATAGTTATTTCACGTAGATTAGGTCCTCGCCAACCATTAAATATCGCTGGTCCCGGTGGGTTGTGATGCCGCAGAGAGCGAGGAAGCGGGAAACTAGGAAGGGGAACCCACTAATAGGGTTGGCGATATTTCTGGTAGCTATTGTGGGTGCGGTTGCTATAATACTGTTTGCAGGTAGTTTGGGGCAGGCAAATGTAGATGATGTGAAGGAGGATGGGAAAGTCAGGTTCATTAGGCCGGGAGAGAGTCTAGCCATGCATATACACGCCGGAGTAAGGATAATAATTAATGGGGAGGAGGTTAAGATTCCTGCCGGCGTAGGAATAGTAGGCAATAGGGAGAGGATACTTCACACCCATGAGCCTAACGGTGTTATCCATATAGAATCCCCGGTAGTCAGAGATTATACTCTAGGAGACTTCTTCAAGGTATGGGGAATGAGGCTGACAGACTCCTGCATATTCGAATACTGCAACAATGAAACCCACAGACTCGTAATGCTAGTTAATGGCGTCCCCCAAGAAAACATCAAAGATTATGTGCTGAAAAATGGAGACTCAATAATCCTGATATATGACGAGATAAGCAATTTAGCCTAAAGCTAATTTTATATCCCATAACTAATCCAGTTAAGCATGGCATGAAGCTTGACAATCTATCAGATTTGCATCCAAGATATGTGGAGGCATTCAAGATACTTGACTCCTATATCGACGACTTCCTGAAGGGTTTCAGCTCCGGAGTTAATGTTCCTTCTGGTGTTAGGCCCAAAAATGTTGCTTTTATCGGTGTGGGGGGCTCAGGAATTATTGGTGATATAGCGTCGGCCATCCTATCTAACTCTGGTGTAAGTAGCGGCGTGTTCAAGGGATATGAGATAAATTCTAATCAATGGGATGCAGTGTTTGCGATTAGCTATTCTGGTGAGACGGCTGAAACCCTTGAGGCGGTTCTCGGGATTGTCGAGGAGAATCCTAGGGTTGTTGCTATCACTTCTGGCGGTAGGTTGGAGAAAGTTGTGAAGAAGATTGGAGGGGACGTGGTTAGAATTAGGCCAGGTATTCAGCCTAGATACGCCCTTCCAAGCATGCTCGGCGCCACCCTAGGGGTCCTATGCTCCATGAAGCTCATCCCACACTCAATAACCAAATATATAGAGAACTCCAGAAATTTCCTTAACACAATTAAATCTGAGAGGAAGTTTGATGAGAATCCTGCGAAGAGGGCGGCGACCAGAATTCACGGCAGACTACCGATAATATATGCTTATGATAGGGTTTGGCCGGTTGGCTATCGTCTTAAATGCCAATTAAATGAGAATGCGAAGATGTTCTGCCATATAGGGTATTTACCGGAGGCTCTTCATAATGATGTGGAGGGTTTGCCTGATGATTTTATCGTGGTTGTTCCGAGGATTGATGCTGAGCATGAGGGGATACGGGCGGGTATAGATGCTCTGCGAGATAATCTGGGGGAAGATAGAGTTATGGAGCTTAGGGCGGGTGGAGAGGACTTTATTCAGGAGGTCTTCCAACTACTGATGATGGTTGATTACATTAGTGTTTATCTAGCCGTTCTCAGGGATGTGGACCCCATTAGTATTCCGAGAATCTCGGGTCTGCGGAGGGCGAATAAGTATTATGAGAAGGTGTTTAGGAGGGTTGATGGGTTCATTGGTTAGCGTTGGGTTCTTCTCTGGGTCGGTGGGAGATACGGGGTGGGTATGAACTCTACACTCGGCCTGATTGCCTGCGGCTGCGGGTAAAGTTCCATTAGGTCGTATACCTCCTGCGGTATCTCTGTCTTGATGTTTAGGCCTAGGGACCTGGCCTCTTCAACTGTTATGGGGTAGTCGTGTGTCCACCTGCCCTCGACCATTATTCTGGCCAGCTTCCTCGCCTTCTCCTCGCCCAGCCTCTCCCTGGTCAGGTTATACACCAGCTCCTCCATCTGCTTGACCGCCTTCTCAGCCACGTCGGCGAGGACCAGGAACTCCTCCTTCACCCTCTCCTTCCCCTTCTCCTCAAGGGCCTTAAGCACCGATATAGCTGGGACAGCCCCTCTCCGGGGGTCGCTTAGCTGGGGGTCCACGGGGCCTAGGACTGCGTGGGGGTCCATCCATATCTCGTCTGCCGCCAGGGCGATTAGGGTTCCGCCGCTCATGGCGTAGTGGGGGATTATCGCAATCGTCTTGGCCTTGTGTTCCTTGAGGGCCATGGCTATCTGAGCAGCCGCCAAGACCAGTCCTCCAGGCGTATGTATTACCACCGCTAGGGGCATGTCGTCGGGCGTCATCCTTATCGCTCTCAGCACCTGCTCCGAGTCCTCGATGTCGATGTATCTGTAGAAGGGGATGCCGAAGAGCCCTATCCTCTCCTGGCGATGTATAAGGGTTACAACCCTCCCCTTGATCTTCTCCTCCAGCTTCTTGATTAGGTTCAGCCTCGCACCTTGGAGGGCCTTCATCCTGTATTGCGGCCATAGGAAGAGGAAGAACAAGAGTATCCAGAAGATGAAGGTAAAGTCTGCTTGAAGCCTCAGGAATTCTGCGGCCTCCATATTATCCACGTGTATCTTGGTGATTATATTTGTTTAGTGGAAGGAGGGGCGTTTGGAGAGGAGCTTGGGTAGGGGTAGGGGCTTGAAGGGCTTACCCCTTGTCTTGGATTTTATCTGGTTTATCAGCTCCTGGAGGCTCATGGTCTTCTGGGAGTCCTCCTCCCTAACCCTGACGCTGAGCATCCCTGTCTCCTTCTCCTTATCCCCATAAACCACCACATAGGGTATCCACTCGGTCTCGGCGTCGAGAATCTTCCTACCCATACTCTCATCCCTGTCATCCAAATCCACTCTAATCTCGTTCCTCTCCATCTCCTCCATTATCCTGAGGCAGTCCTCATAGTGTCTCTGGGCCACAGGTATGATTCTGACCTGGGTGGGTGAGAGCCAGAGCGGGAGGCTCGGCTTCCCTCCCCTCTCCTTAACCATGTAGGCCTTCTCCAGCATGGCGTAGATAACCCTCTCCACGGCCCCGCTCGGAGAACAGTGGAGGATTATTGGATACTTCTTCCTGCCGTCGGCATCAACGTATGTTATCCCGTATTGCTTGGCGTTCTCCACGTCTATCTGGTCGGTGCTTAGGGCCGCCGCCTTCCTCTGGCTATCCACGAAGTTTAGCTCCCACTTCAATATGAAGTAGAAGAACTGCTCCTCCCACATCTCCACCAGGACCGGTTTCCCGAATATCTGGGCCAGCTCACGGGTGAAGTCCCTGTTCTCCTCATAGAATTTCTTGGTGAACCTTATCGCCATCTCCAGGTCATCCCTCGTCAGGCCCACGGCCTCGAGAACCTCCATACTCATCCTAAGCCTCCTCTTCATCTCGGACTTCGCCTGCTCCAGGTCCCTGCAAAACGCATGCGTGTCGGGCATGGTGAAGGCCCTGAGCCTCCTGAGGCCTGCCAGCTCCCCGCTCTTCTCCCTCCTGAAACTGTATCTCGTGAGCTCGTAGAGCCAGAGTGGTAGGTGGCGGTAGCTCAGCTGCATGTCCTTTGCGAGGAGGAATTGGCCGAAGCATGCTGCGAACCTTAGGAAGAACTTCTTCTGGTCGGATTGTATGATGTATTGTCGGGCTGGGAACCTGTTGAGGTATCTCTCGAGGGCTGGGTGGCCCATGTCATACATTATCGGTGTCTCGACCTCCACCCCCCCATACTCTATGACCTTCTGGGTGATGAACTGCTCGAGGAGGCTCTTGATGAGCCTACCCTTGGCGGGCCAACGCATGTTCCCCGGGTCGCTGGCAGGCTCGTAGTCCGCTATCTCAAGCCTACGCATCAGCTGGACGTGGGGAGGCTGCTCGAGAACCGCCCTCTGCTTCGCTATCTCGTATCTAGTGAATGCCTCAAGGTTCTCGTGGCCCCTGAAGTCGAACTCCTCCACGGGTATGAGTTCCCCATCCGTGTTCATGATATACCAGTAGGACTTGAGCTTCTCCTCCATCTTGAGTGCCTGCGGGACCTCTTCCTCCTGCCTCGAGACCGTTAGCTGGCCCTCCACGCCATAGCTTCTGAACTGCTCCGCCAGGGGATGCCCCTTCACTGCTACCACGAGCCTCTTGTTCCATCCGAAGGGAGCCCTCCAGACCTCTACCTCATGCTTCCTGGCCTCCTCCTCCATTAGCTTGAGCATCTTGAGTGCATGGCCGGGTGATGCGAGCCTGCTGCTTAGGTGTGCGTATGGGTAGATGACGAGCCTCTTCGCCCCAAGCTTCTCGGCGAACCTCAGGGCATCGGAGATAACCTTCTCGGCAAGCCTCTCCCCATCACCCTCCTCGATGCTGGTCAGGAGCAGGAGTGCGTCCTCGACCCGATACCTCCTCCTCTCAGCCTCCTCATAGATTGAGCTCTCGGGCTTAATAGGCTCATACTCGACGTAATCCACATGGAGTTGGAGGACCTTCATGAACCACCCCTCCCATGGCATCCACCTAATTTATACCTAAAACTGGGCATACCTCCATCTCTCGATTCTCCTCTCCTCCCTCGTCCTCTTCTTGTATTCCTTGTAGTGGGCCTCGCAGAGGTATGCTCTCCCACGTGAGGTCTCTATGCTGAGGACCTGGGAGGCCTTCTGTGCCGAGACCGACTTCACGGCCCTGCCCTCGCATCCCTTGACCGAGCACTCTACACCCTTGGCCACTTTACCCAACCCGCATCACCCTCCACGCAGAGACGAGCCGCCACCCTTTAAGGCCTCGGCAACCCTCACGGCATCAAGAGCCTCAGCGACATCATGGGCCCTAATCACGTGGGCTCCTAGGTATGCTGCGAGGGCTTCGGAGGCTATGGTTGCTGGTAGGCGGTCTTCAGGCCTCTTTCTCCCGGTTATCTTGCCTAGGAATGATTTGCGTGAGACCCCTATCAGGATTGGTCTGCCGAGGGCTCTTAGCCTCGGTATCCCCCTGAGAAGCTCTATGTCGAGCCTCCACCACTCCACGCCCGTGTCCCTATGGAATCCTATGGCAGGGTCTATGACTATCTCCTCCTCGTCCAGGCCCTCCTTCAAAGCCCTTTCCACAGCATTTCTAAGCGACCTCAAGGTAGCCTCCACACCCTCGCCGGGAGACCCAAGCCTACCGAGACCTGAAGCACAGACCACCATGGACAGCCCATGCTCGGCCGCCAGCCTGGCCAACCCAGGCTCCCTCAACCCGCTAACATCATTGATTATCTCGGCACCCATCTCCACCGCCACCTTGGCCGGCTTAAGCCTCTGGGTATCGACGGAGACCGGGAGACTTGAGGCTGATTTCACGGCCTCCAGGGCCTCCCTCAGCCTCCTCGCCTCCTCCTCCTCGCTAATCCTCGTCTCCAGGTAGGGTGCGGTGGACATGGCTCCGACATCTATTATGTCCGCTCCCAGGCTCTCCATCCTCCTCGCCTCCTCGGCCACATCCTCATACCCCGCTCTAACCGACCCCTTGTAGAATGACTCGGGGCTCACGTTAATCACGCCCATCACCCTTACCGGGTAGTCGTCGCCAACCCATACCCCGCCAAGCCGGCCACGAATCCGCATAATCCGGTAGACATCTGAATACACCATACTTAAATCATCCTCCCGAGACATATATTCGTGAATAACAAGAAAGCGGCCGGGGACTTCGAGCAACTTCTCTACGCCTACATTCACTCGTATCTGGAGGCCATGTATGAGGCCTACAAGCCCTTCCCAGCGGTCATCCACGTAAGGGCCTTGGAGATACTTAGGGAGAAGTTCCGTAGAAGCATGGGGTTCGTGGGCGAGGCAACCCTAGAGGAGTTCGTGGACTGGCTTAAGAGGAGAGGCTACGTGAGAGACCTCCATGTAAAGGTTAGGGATGACGAGGTGATAATAAACGTGGAGGGATGCAGGTTCGCCCCACTCATCCACCCCAACATAAGCAAGGAAGGACTATGCATCTGGGCCGCCCTAACCTCCTCCATAATAGCGAGCGGACTAAGAAAAGCCAAGCTAGTGTTCCACGAAGAGCTGTCCAGGCTAACCGACTCGGGCTCCCTGACCAGGCTCAGGATAAAGGAACTGGAGGACGAGTAGGGGTTAAATCTCCGGACGATACCCCTCCTCCCGGTGCCTAGGTTGCCCGCTAGATGCTTCCGATGCGGAGGCGAGGCCGGGAGATACTATCTCCCACATATGCGTAGGATGATTTGCCGAGATTGTCTAGTGGATTTCTATGAGAAGAAGGTTAGGAACACGGTTCTGAAGTATGGTATGCTGAGGAACGTTAATACCCTGGGGATAGCAGTGTCAGGCGGGAAGGACAGCATGGCCTTGCTCAGGGTCATGAAGCGTCTCTTCCCAACCCTCAGCATGAAGGCAATCTACATACACCTGGGGATACCTGGATACTCAGATGAATGCGAGGACGTGGTGAGGAGGGTCTGCGGAGAGATGGGAGTCGAGCTAATAATCCACCGTGTCTCCGACGAGGGATACACTATACCAGACTTCCAGCACACACCCTTCAAGTCAAGGATATGCGGTGCATGCGGAACCGTGAAACGCTACCACCTCAACCTAATAGCCTACGAGCATGGAATAGACACGATAGCAACTGGGCACAACCTAGACGACACCGTCGAGGTCCTCTTCGAGCTATATCTCAGGGGGGAGGTGGACGAGATAACTAGGATTAGGCCTGTCTCGCCTGGAGTTGGCTCCAAGATGGCTGCGAGGATTAAGCCCCTAATCGAGATGACCGAGGAGGAGAACCTATACTACGTGGAGGCGACTGGGACGCCGTATGTGGAGAGCTGGTGCCCGCTCGTTAAGGGTTCCCGCATGATGAGGAGAAAGGAGCTAATCAGGATGATAGAGGAGAGAATACCGGGCTTCAGGCACACATTCTTCAAGTCCCATGTCAAACGCTTCCTCCCAAGGCTTGAGGAGTCATCCAAGCAGGTCCAGTTAAGGGAGTGTGAGGTATGCGGGATGCCGACCACAAGCAATATCTGTAGCTACTGCAGGCTTAGGAGCAGGGTTCTAAGGGCGGTTGAAGCCTATGGGAAGACGGGCGCTTGAGGAGAAGGTTCTCCAGAAGCTATCCTCCAAGGCTGTGTCATTCCTCGCTGGACGGAAAGTATCCCCCATGGGTCTGACAACCCTCGCCCTAATCCTAGCCCTACTCTCCTCGGTATTCTATTATCTGGCGGCAGGCAGCAGGCCCCTATACCTAGTGGCGGCCATACTCCTACTATTCTCCGGAATACTCGATGCGGTGGATGGTGCTGTGGCGAGGAGGCTTGGCAGGGCCACAAGGGTGGGCGCATTCATAGACTCGACTTTTGACAAGGTTTCCGAGGCCTCGGTCCTCGTTGCGATAATCTCGTCGGGGGCGGTGAACCTGCTCTGGGGCTCCGTTGCTCTCTCATCCTCGATATTGGTGAGCTATGTGAGGCATAGGGGTGAGCTTGTGGGGGTGGAGGTTAAGGGGG
>JAHSRM010000074.1 GCA_021650775.1 Candidatus Benthortus lauensis | reverse complement strand
CCTCACAACACTCCCCCCGGACCTCCTCCCCCTATCACTCCATCCAAGCCTCGAGGCCACGGCCCTTAGACAATCCCCCAAACTAACCTTCTCAACAAGCCTCTGACCCGTGGATGTCACGGAGCCATCTCTCAGAACATTCTTGAGCCTGAGCTCGAGGGGGTCCATCCCCAGCTTCCTGGCCAGCCTATCTATCTGGGACTCGGCTGCGAAGAGGACCTGAGGGTTCCCGAAGCCCCTCATGGAGCCCGCCATGGTGTTGTTGGTGTAGACCAGGTATCCGTCCACCTTGACGTTGGGTATGATGTATGGGCCTGCTGCATGGACAACGGCCCTCAGGAGAACATGAGGCCCAACCGAGGCGTATGCTCCTGTGTCGGCGTATATCTCGACCTCCGCAGCCTTGAGGACGCCCTCACCCGTTGCCCCAAGCCTATGACGTATTATGAATGCATGCCTCCTGGAGTGGGCTATTATGGACTCGTCCCTCGTGTAGATGCATGCGGCCGGCCTCCCGGTCTTCATGGATGCGAGGGCTGCGAATGCGCTTACATCCCAGGGAGCCTCGTCGGACTTCCCCCCGAAGCTTCCGCCCATGGCCGGCACGATTATCCTAACCTTCTCCTGGGGTAGCCCGAGTATCCTCGCCACGCCACCCCTAACATAGAACGGGTTCTGGATGCTTCCCACGATGGTTACCCCGCCGTCCCTATCCGGGTATGCGAAGGCTGCCTCCGGCTCTAGGGGCGCCGGCTCCTGGAATGGCGTCCGATATGTGTCCTCGACCACCGTCTCAGACTCCTCGAAGCCTTTCTCCACATCCCCTTTCCTGACCTTGTAGTGTGCGGCCAGGTTCCCCTTCTCATGGATTTTGGGGGAGGTGGGCTTGAGGGCCTCGAGGGGGTCCGAGACCACGGGAAGCTCCTCATACTCTATCCTCACACGTTCGGCCGCCTCATCAGCCTGTAGGGGTGTCTCGGCCACCACAAGTGCCAGGGCGTCGGCTATGCAACGTGTCTTGTCGTGGGCTAGGAGGGGTCTGTCGGGTATGATGGTGGAGGATAGATTCTTGCCGGGGATGTCCCGGTGGGTCAAGACTGCGAGGACGCCCTTCATCCCCGCAGCCTCGGAGACATCTATCTTCTTGATTAATGCGTGGGGGTGGGGGGCCCTAACCACCTTGACGTGGACTATGTTCTCGGGGAGTAGGTCGGCCGTGTATATCGGTTTCCCGAAGACCATCTCGGCTGCATCAAGCCTGGCTACGTCCCTCCCGAGGTAGAGGTATTGGTCCGCCGAGGCTATCCTCCTCGCAGCCTCCTCTACCTCCAACTCCATCAGTATTCCCCGGAATCCTACTGTTAAGGCTTCCTAAAGGAAAAGAAGGGGTGTAAGAGCTCCTCCCTCAGCCCTTGGTCGGGAGGAACTCCATGGTGTAGACGTCTTCCGGCTTTATGGTTGGTTCTCCGAGGTCGAAGGCCTCGAAGACTATCCTTATGCTCTCCATGACCTTCTCCTCGGTCATGAAGCCTATTCCCTTCTCCTGGGCCTCGGGGGTCATGACCAGCTCCTTCACTATGTCTATCTCAGCCCTCGCAATCTCCCTGTCAAGCTTGGGCTGCCTCTTCAAGAGAATATCCACGGCCTCATCAGGGTTCTCGAAGGTCCATTCAAAGGCCTTCACCAAAGCTCTCAGGAACCTCCTAACCACGTCCGGCCTCTCCCTCAACATGCTCTCCTTCACTATTATTCCGTTGGAGTAGATGTTGAGGCCGTAGTCGGCGTAGAGGAAGTAGACGACCTCGTCATCCATCTTGGCCGCCTCCCTCTCGAGCACGGCCTTATGCATGAAGTATTCGGGTATGGCGTCCACCTGATGGCTCAGCAGCATGGGGGTCTTGGCCGTGGCCTCTATGTTTACCCAGTTAACCTTCTCAGGGTCTATTCCGGCGAGCTTGGCGAAGGCTGGGAACATTACCCTGTTTGCGTCTCCGGGTGGGCCTCCTATGGTCCTGCCCTCAAGGTCTTTTGGCGACGTTATTCCATGGCTCTTCAGGGTGAAGATCGTGTAGGGTGCCTTGCCGTATACTACCGCAACCATCTTTACGTCCAGGTCGGGGTTCTCGGCCTTAGCCCTAATAAGGGAGCCGAAGTCTGCGAAGCCTATATCCACGGCGCCTGAGGCCACCCTCGAGATTGTGTCGGCTGAGCCGTATCCCCTGACTATCTCGACTACCAAGCCCTCCTCTGCGAAGAACCCTTTATCGACTGCCACGAAGTAGGCCGCATGCCTTCCGAATATCGCCCAGTCTAGGCCGAAGATTAGGTGGACGGTCTCGGCGGGCTTGGTCTCGGTCTTGACCTCGGTCTCAACCCTCGTAACGGTGGAGGTTACCGTAACTGTCTGGGGGGTCGCTGTGGCTGCGAAGAGGGCGTATCCGACTCCTAGGCCGAGGATGAAGGCCACGACAACCCCAACGACAAGAGATGTTGCAGCACCTTTCCGAGACATAGCAAACACCTTGCGGAAAAGAACATTCGCTAACTAATTAAATGTTTTTACCTTTCTGAATCCCGGTAAACTCCGTGCTTCTAGGTCTTCACTACAGTTTTTACTCCAAGACCGGTGATTGGCGCAGCGTCTATGAGCATGGGCTGAGGCAGATGGTCCTCGCAGATAGGCTTGGGCTTTACGCTGTAAGTGTCAGTGAGCATCACTTCACAGAGACAGGGTGGTGCCCCGTTCCCTCGCTCCCGCTTGCGGCGGCAGCGTCCATGACGAGGAGAATCCTGTTATCGACGGGTGTTAGGCTGCTTCTCCTTCATGGGCCTGTCAGGGTTGCGGAGGAGGCCGTTGTCCTGGATAACCTTTCCTCGGGTAGGGCTGTGGTGGGTGTGGGGATGGGGTATAGGAGGGAGGAGTTCGAGGCGTTCAACTCGCCCTACACAGGGAAAGCAGGTAGGATGGAGGCCCAGCTAAAAATCCTCGACAAGCTCCTAAGAGGCGAGAAGACGACAATCGAGGCCGAGTGGGGGAGACTGAGGGACATCAAGGTAACGCCGCCGCCCGTGCAGAGGCCTAGGCCGCCTATCTGGGTTGCGAGCAAGGTTAGGCAGGGTGTTGTGAGGGCGGCGAGGCTCGGGGACGCATGGCTCACAGACCCAATAACGCCTATCAGGAGGCTGGGCGAGCTGGCCGAGGTATACTGGGGGGCGAGGAATGGGGGAGGTAGGATAATACTCAGGAGGGATGGGTTCACGTCGAGGAGTGAGGAGACACTGAGGAAGGCGGAGGAGGCCATGCTATCGAGCTACAAGTCCGATTACTATGAGTGGGGACACCTACTTGATGACGAGGGAGACCCCATAGACCCGAGGAAGACAAGATTCGAGGAAATCAGGGACATGGTGAGGGAGAGATTCATAGTGGGGAAGCCTGATGAGTTCGCCGACACCCTGGAGCGGCAGATGAAAACCCTTGGAGCAGACCTAGCCATGATACGTATATCGTTCCCCGGGATATCCTGGGAGGAGCAGGAGGAGGCGATAAAATGTATGGCGGACCTAGTTGAGCGTTAAGCCTTTTATTCAGGCTTAGACAAGTTAGCCCCGAGTCGGGGGAAGACCGTTGGAGGAGGACGCTGAGAAGCTTCTGGAAGAGCTTGCCAAGGACCTCGAGTTCTGTGAATCAAGCCTAAGGAGGGAGGCACGCATAGACTTCATCATAAACGTCTTAGATGAGATAATGCTCAAAATAGAGGAACTGGACCCAGGCACGCTTCCAAGAAGCCTACGCATTAAGGCCGACCAGATAGCCTCACGTGCCAGGATACTCTACCATAGGGCCGTGGCCTTGAGCGAGCTGCGGGAGAAGGAGGCCATGGAGGAGTAGATGGCTATACAATACTTATAATTAGGGAGCCGAGGTTCTCCATGCTATGAGCAGGCCTGCTGAGCTTGGTTCCCTCAAGGTCGGCCACAATATCGTGATAGACGGTGAGCCGTGTAGGATTGTTGAGCTGGAGAAGAGTAAGCCCGGCAAGCATGGGGCTGCCAAGGTTAGGTTGGTGGCCATAGGAATATTCGACGGAGTCAAGAGAACCATGGTCGGCCCAGCTGACACGAGGGTGGAGGTCCCGATAATCGAGAAGAGGACAGGGCAGGTGGTCTCGGTCGGAGACACGGTGAGCCTCATGGACAACGAGACCTTCGAGATAATGGAGGTCCCGCTCCCCGAGGACGAGAAGCTGCGTGAGAGGCTGGAGCCAGGGGTCAAGGTCGAGTATTGGAAGATTATGGGCCGCAGCATGATAGTTCATGTCAGGGAGGGTTAGCGTTCCCTGAGCCTCGCCCTCCTTATGTAGAGAACTCCTCTATCACCCCTCCAAACCTTCTCCGAGCTGAGGACCTCTATCCTCTTCCTGAACATGGGTGAGTCGAGGACGAGGGTCTCGAACTCTCCTCCCTCGCCTCCGGGGTGGACGCCCATACGCCTACTCACATCCTCAATCAACCTGATTAGCTCGGGGGTTATCCTCCTTCCCAGCATCTCCTCCCCAAGCCCTGCGGCAGCCACACCCGTTATAATTACCTCGAACCCCTCGGCCACAACCTCCCTGAGAAGCTTGAGAGGATTCTTGCCCCAGAGGGGTGCCAGGACGTCGAGTCCCCTCTCCCTGCACAGCCTATTGAACGCCTCGTATTGGAACCTGCTGGCGAGCGCTCCCACCACGACTCCCTCAACCTTTCCGGCAACAGTGTCCAGAAGTCTTCCGAGGGCCTCCAGCTCCGCCTCCCTCCCCGTAGGTGACTCGATGGCCAGATGCTCCTTACCCATAGCCTCCGCCTGAAGGGCTGTAATCCATGCGTTGGGGTAGTGGAAGAAGAGGGAGTCCTCGCCCGAGGGTATAACGGTGAGTAGATGGGTTACCCTGTGGCCCATCCTCTCCGCCAGGTAGACCGAGTAGGTCGAGTCCTTTCCACCGCTGTAGAGCGAGGCAAGCCTCACGTCCATCGAATTAGATGATGGCTGCCTATTTGTGGTTTCGCCCACTGTTTTTAGGTTTTTAAGTGAGGGGGGTTAGGAGCCGTCGGGATGCGGTCTCTCTTCGCGGTCATCTACTCTGAGAGGAAGCCCCCGGCCGTGGAGGCCTCCGAGAGGGTTAGGAGGTTTCTGGAGGAGAGGGGGTTCGAGGTAATCCTGCATGACTCTAAGTGGGTTCTCGGGAACAAGCTTCCCAGCAACCTTGAGGCTGTGGTAGTCTTGGGGGGCGATGGAACCCTCCTCAGGACGCTTGGAGCCCTCCCAAACCTGGAGACCCCCATACTTGCGGTGAACTATGGCCGTGGGGGATACTTGATGTATGTTGAGCCTGATAGGTTGGAGGATGCCTTGGACAGCCTTGTCAGGGGGGGCTATGACCTGAAGGAGGCCATGATGCTGAGGTTCTCGGTTGCGGGCCAGGTCGTGGGAGACGCCCTGAATGAGGCGTATCTATCTGCGAGGATTCCCGGGAAGGTCGTCGAGCTGAGCCTCTACAAGAACTCCATCAAGCTTATGGAGACCGTGGCCGACGGAGTCATCGCCTCCACACCACTAGGCTCAACAGCCTACGCATACTCGGCAGGAGGGCCGGTGGTGGAGGACGATGTCGAGGCCGTGGTCGTGGTCCCGGTATGCCCCCTCAGGTCCGTCAGACCCCTCGTCCTCTCCCTGAAGGAGCCGATAAGGATAAGGGCCGAGTCCGAGACAGGGTTCCAGCTCCTCAT
>JAHSRM010000083.1 GCA_021650775.1 Candidatus Benthortus lauensis | reverse complement strand
GTATTGGAGAGGCTTGCGGATGAGGGGGTTCTGGAGAGGGGCGACGGCGGATACTCCCCCAGCCAAAGGTTCATAGAAGAGACGCTCTCCAAGACCAGCCTCTACCTCAAGGTATCCGAAGACATGGAGAGGATCTTCAAGCTATACATCTCGGCCGGCCAGGCATCGTCCCTCGACTTCCTCAGGAACATGAGGCTCGACCTAGAGGTCTTCTCATCCCCGAAGCTACCCGACCCGGAGGAGATGATTTACATCAGGACGGCCCTGAGGCCCCAGCCCCTCAACGTGAGCCTGGGGATAAGGGAGTTTGTCCAGAGGGTCTACGGCGTGTCCTCGGGCGTCAAGGTCAGGAGGATAGGCGGGGTGCTCAACGCAGCATACAGGGTCTCCTTCAGGCTCGGGGGCAGGGAGGAGAGGATATTCGTCAAGAGATACCTCTACTGGACCGACTTCAAGTGGATTGTCGCATGGCTCTGGACACTCGGGGTGAGGAACTTCTCGGTCTCGGCCTCCGCCAGGATGAGCAACGAAATCTTCTTCGTGAACAAGCTCTCGGAGCTGGGGTTCAACACAGCCGAGATACTCCACGTAAATTGGCCTAGGAAGATGCTTTTCCAGAGGTATATCGAGGGCGTCGATGGGGTGGCGGCGCTCAGGAGGGGTGTGGCGGGAATGGGGTTGAGGGAGGTTGCAGAAAGGATGGGTGAGACCCTGGCGGAACTCCACTCAAAGGAGATATCCATGGGAGACTGCAACCCCCACAGCTTCAGGTTCACGCCAAATGGCGAGATATACCTGACAGACCTTGAGCAATGCTCTCTCGACGGCTCCCCCGACTGGGACCTGGCGGAGCTCCTACACTACACGGGCCATTACTTGAGTGGGGATGAGGCCGAGGCTTTTGCCGAGAGCCTTGTTAGGGGATACTTGGAGAAGGGTGAGAGGAGTGTGGTGGAGGCATCCATGAACCCCAGGTATAGCAGGCTGATAGCACCGTGGACGCCCATCTGGATTCAGAGGAGGGTGGAGAGGGGCGTCAGGAAGGCCCTCGGGCTCACACAATCCTAACATACTCTCTTCCAGCGGTCAGGGTTGAGCCTACTAAGAGTATGTGGTATCTCTTGCCGCTCCTCTCCCTAACCTCCTCAAGCTTCCCCAAGGCCTCTACCCTATCCCCCCTCCTAAAGAGGGTCGCAAACGTCAGGTCATAGCAGACCAGCTTCTCGACATGATAGAGCCTCCCATCACAGCTAACATCTCCATCGACACCGTATATGGCTGGGGTGAAGCAGGACTCCAGGTGATTATGGATTCTCAGAACCCCCTTGCCCACGCCAACCGCCTTATAGCTCCTCTCACAGTATCTCTCCCCTACCTCGTGGGGCTTCCTGACCCCATGTATCGAGAACCTGACCCCCCGGTAAACCCCCTTGTTCCTCATGCGTTCCACCAACCTACTCGCATCACCTCTCGTGATGGGGTATCGGGAGAGAATCCTCTCAAGGGTCTCCCCTCCCTCCACACCCATGTAGCCCGCCTCGTTCAAGGCCCTCCAGACCCTCCAGAACTCCCTCCCACCATAGACAATCAAGTCTATATCCGATGACCCGTGGTGGATTCCCAGGAGGAGGGAGCCTGTCAGACCCAGGTCCCCTGCATCGACTCCTGCGATGTCCATGACCTCGAGGATTAGGCTCCTTGCCTTGTCCTCCAGCTTATCCCTATCAGCCTTGCTTAGAACCCTCTCCACGGCCTCCCCGCACCTATAATACCTTCTCACCTCATCCCTCGGGACGATTGACATCTCGGCGTTTATGTGGGGGTCTATGCGAACATACCTGGGCTTAACCTGCTTGAGCATACGCAGGGTCTCGGCGAACTCCCTCGTCGAGTATGTCTCCACAACCCTCCTGAAGCTTCTTCCACCCCTTCTCCACGGCCCCTCACCCGGCACATACTTTAGGAATGCGAGGTATCCGTCTGGGGGATGGATGTCTCCCACAACGCAGAAGAGCCATGAGTCATGTGTCTCGAGGTAGTCGTGGTCCCGTATCATGGCTCCACCCTCAGTATATAGTCGCCTGGACTGTTTCCCAGGAATACCCTCCTCCAGCTTCTCCCATGGAGGGTTATCTCCTCAAGCCTTCCCTCCGCCTCGGCCATCATGCCCGGCTCAACCATCTCTGCGAACCTGCTCCTCATGGAGAAGACCTCGACGAGGCCGCTTCCAGTCTCAAGCCAATACCTGCAGGGCGTCGTGAATGTTATGGATTTCCCGTGGACACATCCCCTGACCCTGGCTCTCCCGATTTCCCTGCATTCCTGGTTGAGGGACTCCCAGTATTCCTGGGGGAGGGGGACTATCTTTGCGGTGTAGAGGCGGCCTCGGTAGATGCCTGTTAGGAGTTTCCGCCTCTCATACCTGAGCCATGTCCCAGGCGGGATGGATGAGTCCCCCCGTGTCTCCCTAATCCATTCATCGCCCTCCACGGGCCTCAGAACCCCCCTCAACCTAAGCGTCTCCATGGCCCTCCGCGCCCTCAAGCCGCCGCCTATCCCATAGACTATGAGGTCTATGTCGGAGCTCCTCGAGTGGAGTCCTAGTAGGATTGAGCCTGTTATCCCCATGAGTTCCGGGCGCTCCAGGTTGTCTGAGAGAAGGTTTAGGAGGGCTTGGGCCTCCTCTGGAACCCTACGTTGCCCGGCCTCCAGGGGGTTGTAGATTGCCTCGGCCTCGTCCAAGGGTATTGTCGGAAGCCTCCTCCCGGCGAAGCCATGCCACTCCAAGTAGTCGCCCAACATCCTCTCCGTAATCATCATGGATTCCTGGAAGCTTCTAACCCTCCTCCAGCCCCCATCCCAGAGATAGACGGGCACCGCTATAGCCCTACCCCTAGGCTGCAGGACACCCTTAACGGCCAGAATCATCCCCCTAAACTCCAGGTAGAAGCCCTCAATCGGGTAATCCAGCACTCTCGGGTAGAAGGGCTGAAGGCCGTAGGTAAAAATTTTACCTTAACGGGCGTCGATACGTTGAGGTTCATAGACGAGTATAGGTTCGGGGAGGTTAGGGTGAGGCTGGTCAGGGACCCGAAGGTCTACCTCCCCTCTGCGGCCACGAGGCTCATAGCCGAGAATCTCGGGGATGTTGCTGGGAGAAGGGTTCTGGACCTGGGGACCGGGTCAGGCGTCTTGGCAATCGTCTGCGCGCTTAAGGGTGCGGAGTGGGTCGTGGCCACAGATATCTCGAGGAGGGCCTTGAGGACGGCTGAGGAGAACCTTAGGCTCAACGGGGTCAGATGCGTGGAGCTTAGGCATGGAGACCTCTACCAGGCCCTCAAGCCCCATGAGAGATTCCACGTCATCGTCTCGAACCCGCCCATGACACCCTCGCCCCGAAGCCTACCACGATTCACCTGGGGGGGACCCAGCGGGAGAATGGTTCTCGACAGGGTTATCGAGGGTGCTTGGAGCAGGCTGGAGCCAGGCGGGAGGCTAATCATACCCACGATATCGCTTGTGGGGATAGGTGAGACCTGGAGGAGGCTTAGGGAGAAGGGGTTCAGGGTGAGGGCCCTCGACTACATGACCCACCCCTTCGGAGAGACGTTAAGGGAGCTGAGGAGCTACATAGATGGACTGCCTTCGGCAGATTACGTCTACGTGGATGGGAGACCGTGGTGGAGGATGGTGCTCTTCGAGGCGGTTAAGACTTGAGGGCGTCCTCCACAGCCTTGCCCAGCCGCCTTATCCCCTGCCTTATGCTCTCCTCGGATGCGGCGAAGCTTATCCTAATGTATCCCTCACCGTTGGAGCCTAGGGCGGTTCCGTGTAGGAGGGCCACCCCATACTCCTCGATGAGCTTGATGACGAACTCCTCGGACCTAAGCCCCAGCCTGTCCAGAACCTTGCTGACATCCACCAGGGCGTAGAAGGCCCCCGTAGGTCTAACGAAGTTTATCCCATCTATCTTTGAGAGCTCCTCTACCACTATGTCCCTCCTCCTCTCATACTCCCTGGCCATCTCGTATACGGGGTTCTGAGGCCCCTTGAGGGCCGCTATCCCTCCATACTGGTTGAACGCTGGGGGACACGAGGTCATGACGTTTAGGAGCTTGAATATGTAGGGCATCATCTCCTTGGGTGTGAGAAGCCATCCGAGCCTCCACCCAGTCATGGCGTATCGCTTGGAGAAACCATCCGCCACCACAAGTCTGTCGAGGCTCCTCTTTATGTGGAGCGGTGAGACATGCTTCAACCCGTCGAAGACTATCGGCCTATAGACCTCGTCGCTCAGGATGTAGAAACCGTGGTCCTCGGATAAATCAACTATCCCCTTTATGTCCTCCTCGCTCATAATCACGCCCGTGGGGTTCCCGGGAGTATTGACCACCACGACCTTGGTCTTGGGAGTTATCATCTCCGCCAGCTTCTCGGGAGTCATCCTAAAGCTCTCCTCTATGCTCAGATTATATGGAACGGGTTTCCCGCCTGCGAACCATGCGGCGGACTCATACTCTGGGTATCCCGGGTTGGGGTAGATTACCTCCTCACCCTTCTCCACGAGTGCGAGGATGGCGGCGAGGATTCCCTGCTTGCATCCAATCGTTATGGCCACGTTGTCCTCCCAGCTCACATCCACCCCATAGTCCCTCTTCACAGACTCAGCAACCGCTTGACGCAGCTCAGGTATCCCGAGCGTCGGCGTGTAGTGGGTCTCACCTCTCCTAAGAGCCTCCGTAGCCGCCTCCTTTATATGGCTCGGGGTATCGAAGTCAGGCTCACCTATCTCGAGGTGATAGACCTTCTTACCCCTCCTCTCAACCTCCTTGGCCTTGGCGAGAACAGCGAAGGCCGCCTCAGCCCCCAAATCCTTAACCCACTCTGGAGGACTATAACCACTCATCCTCCCTAATCAATTCCACCGCCTAATTAAAAACCTCTCCGATTCATGGAGAATAACTAATTAGTCTCCTGGAGATTAATTGAGGTTCGGGATGTCTGCGGAGGATAGGCTTCAGGGTTATGTCGGCAGGGTTAGGAGGATTCTCGAGGACGCTGGAGCGGAGATAGGTGATGAGATAGAGGTCAGGGTGGGGGAGAAAACATACCGGGGAATCCTGATTGCGAGATACGAGCTCGCCGACCCAGACCACGTGGTCCTCAAACTACCCAGCGGATACAACATAGGAATAAGGATGACGGGGGACATCAGCGTCAGGAGGATAGCGAAGGCAAGGAAGCCCGGATTCACTCCCCCGCCCAGACCCGAGGCAAAGCCCGGTCTCCCAAAGGTAACCATAGTTAGCACGGGTGGAACGATAGCAAGCAGGATTGATTATAGGACCGGGGGGGTTAAGCCGGCCCTCAACGCCGAGGACCTCCTCTCCATAGTCCCCGAGTTATCCGAGATAGCCGAACTCGACTCCGAGATTCTCTTCTCAATGTTTAGCGAGGACATGACGCCTGGCCTCTGGAACCAGATGGCTGAGAGGGTTCACAGGCTCATCGAGTCGGGTGTGGATGGGGTTGTGATAGCCCATGGAACAGACACTATGGGCTACTCCTCCGCAGCCCTCTCCTTCGCCCTCCAGAAACCCCCCATACCAATAGTCTTCGTGGGAGCCCAGCGCTCCTCGGACAGGCCCTCAAGCGACGCGGCCACCAACCTGATAGCCGCTGTCAGAGTTGCGGGTCATGCACCCTTCGCAGAGGTCTGCCTAACCATGCATGCATGGCACTCAGATGACGTTATAGCTGTTCATAGGGGGACGAGGGTTAGGAAGCTTCACACAAGCAGTAGGGACGCTTTCCGCTCGGTGAACCATGAGCCGATAGCATACGTGGTCGGAGGAGAGATTAAGGTGAATACAGAGGGCTTGAATCCACGTGGAGGCGATGGATACAGGTTTAGGCCAGGGTTCTCCGAGAAGGCTGCCCTCGTGAAGTTCTATCCGGGCATGGGTCCCGAGATATTCGAGGTATTGGCCGAGCGGGGGATAAGGGGGATAATAGTCGAGGGAAGCGGGCTGGGCCACGTGGCAAACCGCCTAATCCCAACGCTTAAACGGTTAATCGAGGAAGGCATCTTCATAGGCATGGCCTCCCAGTGTATCTGGGGTAGGGTGAACATGAGGGTCTACCAGACCGGCAGGGACCTCCTGAGGATTGGTGTGGTCTCCCTTGATGACATGCTTGCCGAGACTGCGTATGTCAAGCTCTCGTGGTGCCTGGCCCAGACCGATGACTTGGATGAGGTTAGGAGACTCATGCTTACGCCTATTGCGGGTGAGGTTGGGGCGAGGAGCCTGCCGACGAGGGCCGAGGGGGTGGTTGCTTGAAGATAGATTACGGTGAGGTCGGGCTTAAGGTTGGGTTGGAGATTCACCGCCAACTCGACACGAGGACGAAGCTCTTCTGCGACTGCCCAACAGAGCAGGTGAAGGGCAAGGAGATAGTCTTCCAGAGGTGGCTTAGGGAGGCTCAGAGCGAGCTGGGTGAGGTGGACCCCGCAGCACTCTTCGAGGCAAGGAAGAGGAAGAAGATAGTCTACCACGCCGACACATCATCCACCTGTCTTGTGGAGATGGATGAGGAGCCTCCCCACGACCTGGACCAAGAAGCCCTAGAGGTCGCCCTAACAGCCGCACTCCTAATGAACGCCCAGCCCGTGGACGAGGTCCACGTCATGAGGAAGATTGTTATCGATGGCTCCAACACTACTGGTTTCCAGAGGACCTGCGTGGTCGCCATGGGCGGCTGGGTCGAGGCGGCTGGTAAGAGGATACCTATCCAGACCATCACGCTGGAGGAGGATGCGGCCAGGATTATCAGGCAGGAGAGGGGCGAGATACACTACGACCTCACCAGGCTCGGAATACCCCTAATCGAGGTCTCGACGGCACCCGTAATCCACAGCCCGAGAGAGGCGTATGAGGCGGCCTACAGGATTGGCAGGCTGCTGAGGGCCACGGGTAAGGTGAAGCGTGGGATAGGGACCGTTAGACAGGACCTGAACATCTCGATTAGGGATGGAGCCCTGATAGAGATTAAGGGGGTTCAGGAGCTCGACCTCCTGCCCAAGGTCGTGGAGAACGAGGTGGTCAGGCAACTCCACCTACTCAGGATTAGGGATGAGCTGAGGAGGAGGGGTGTCAAGAGAGAGGACATCGAGGGGGAGGAGCCGAGGGACGTAACCCACGTCTTCAAGCAGACCAAGTCGAAGATTCTAAGGAGGAAGGTCTCGCAGGGAGGGAGGGTGATGGCCCTAAGGCTCCCGGGATTCGCAGGGCTTATCGGACTCGAGGCCAGGCCTGGGATAAGGCTTGGAGCAGAGTTCGCTGGAAGGGCTAGGGCTTGGTCGGAGGTGGAGGGAATCTTCCACACCGATGAGCTCCCAGGCTACGGGATAACGGGTGAGGAGGTGGAGGAGCTGAGGAAGACCATGGGTGCGGGTGAGATGGACGCCGTGGTAATCGTGGCGGACGAGGAGGAGAAGGCCAGGGACGCCTTGGAGAGGGTTAGGGAGAGGGCGGCTGAGGCCCTGGAGGGAGTCCCATCCGAGACCCGTGGAGCCAGGCCCGACGGAACCACCGTCTACTTGAGGCCCAGGCCCGGGGCAGCCCGCATGTATCCTGAGACAGACCTCCCACCCTACCCAATCAGACCCGAGCAGGTGGAGGAGCTGAGGAGGAGGCTTCCACCCACCCTGGAGGAGGTTGCCGAGAACCTGGCCAAGAGGTATGGGCTAAGCCCCCAGGCAGCAGACGAGCTAATAGACATGGAGAAGGTCGAGCTGTTCGAGAGGATAGTCTCGGAGACAGGCGTGGCGCCCACGGTCGTCGCCTCAACCCTAACCGAGCTAATGAAGAGCCTGAGGAGGGAGGGCCTCGAGACCCAGCACATACCAGACCAGGAGTTCCTCGAGTTCTTCAGGATGGTCGATAGGGGAGAGATAGCGAAGGAGGCCGCCGAGAAGGTCTTCAGGTGGCTGGCCGAGAACCCTGGGAAGACCCTGAGGGAGGCCGTCGAGTCCCTCGGCCTGAGGCCTGTGAGCATAGAGGAAGTTGAACAGAGGATAAACAGCCTGATAACGGCCCATAGGGAGCTCGTTGAGAGGAACCCTGGGAAGGCTGTCTCGGTAATCATGGGCGAGCTTATGAAGGATTACCGTGGGAAGGTGGATGGTGCGAGGCTCTTCGCACTCGTGAAGGAGAGGCTGGCCAAACAAGGCTAACACCGTGCCTCCACCGTGCCTTAGCCCCACCACGTAATACCCCTGAAACATCCCCACTTTCACGGGGGTCTGGAAGCCTTATAACGACTCTACATGAAAGTTGTGGCGAGGGAGAAGCACGAATGTCATACAGGGTTAGGCTCTCGGTCAACGGCGTGGAGCTTGAGGTTGAGGGCGACAGGGAGTTCGTGGCCGAGAGGCTGGAGAACCTTGAGTGGCTTGAGAACCTCGTGGAGAGGCTGGGAGGCCTACCCAAGCAGCCTGGGAGACCTGGGGATACGCCGGGGGAGAAGCCCTCATTCGTCGAGTTCGCATCGACCATTGAGCCGAAGTCCCATCCCCAGAGATTCCTAACCGTGGCCTACTACCTCTACAAGTGGGAGGACAGGGACATAACATACGACGACCTGGAGGAGTATTACAGGAAGGCTAGGTGGCCTATGCCGAGCAACCCGAGGGACGTGGCCGGAGACCTGGTCAGGGAGGGCTTCATAGAGGATGCGGGTAGGGTGAACGGCAAGAAGGCCTTCAGGATACTCCAGAAGGGGATAAGGTTCGTTGAGAACGGGTTCAAGGAGGTGTGAAGAGCTTGGATGAGAGAACCCTCAAGGTCGTAATCATGCACGGAGACCATAGGGCCGAGTTCGAGGGAGACTACAGGGAGGTCTGGGCAGGAGTAAACAGGTATCTCTCCCAGCTCTACCCGCCCCTCGAGGCAATCAAGAAGCTGACAGGCTCCGTGGACGTCCAGGAGGTTGCCGAGAGAATCTCGGGGCTACTCGAGATAAGGGATGGAAGGATAATCCTGCTGAGGGACGCCGACGCCAAGAGAAGGATACTCCTATGCCTTGCGGGAGCATACGTGGGAAAGGCCTTCGGGCTCCTTGAGAAGGATAGGCTGACACCAAAGGAGATTGCCTCATACCTCGGGATGGACGAGCGGGTCGTGAGGGCCAGGCTAAGCGAGCTGAGGAAGGCGGGCCTGGTAGTAAAATACGATGAAGGCCTCTACGGATTCACGCCAGCGTCGCTCAGGGAGCTGCCAGGTGAGGAGTGATGGGGGAACTGAGGGTCAGCATAAAATACGGCGAGATGGAGGCGGAGTTCAGCGGAGAGCCCGTGGAAGTATACCACCAGGTTGTAAGATTCCTGGAGCAGGTCATCCCCCAATACTCTCTCGCCAGGAAGCTGGCACGGTCGGTTGGGCTGAGCGAGATTCTCGAGGGCCTCGGATGGCTGATGGGCCATGACGAGAGGGAGGGAATATTCTTCACCGAGCCCCTGAGCGATAAGCCTGTCCAAGACGCAATCCTCCTCTATGCGTTGAAGAACTATGTGGAGCATGAGCTTGGGAGGAGGGAGGCGCCCTCAACAACCCTCTCGGAGCTCTCGCACACGTTATCCAAGGGTGAGAAGACGGTCTCGGGGAGGCTTAGCGAGCTAGTCCAGAAGGGGCTTCTGAGGAGGCTTGACAGGGGCGGATACGTGATAACGCAGGCAGGCATACGCTACATAGTGGAGAAGTATAGGAGGCAGCTAGGCTGAAGCCCTGTTCTCGGCCTTCTCCCCACCGCCCACGCCACCAGCCCTCATGTAGGTATACCGTCTAGGCGAGCCATCCCTGACCAGGACCCGCTCCCTAACCAGGTCGAGTAGGCTGTGGGAGACCGCAGTGGAGTTATAGCTATAGCCCCTCCTCGCAAGCTCCTGAACGGTCTCGGAGAGGGTCCTCGGCCTATCGAACCAACCCTCACCAACGAGCTGGCGGAGCAGGCCCGTGCATGTGGGCTGCGGCCTCCTCTCCCTCTTAGCCCTCTCAACCACCCTGCCTCCACCCTCCATGGCCAAACCCGGGAGAGCGGACCTGAGGGCCGAGACCACCTGCCTCAAGGCCTCCTCAAGCTTCTCTGGAGGAGCCTCAACCCTAACCGTAGCAGGCCCTATCGTGACCTCTACCTTGATTTTTTCTTCTTGGGTCATGGTTCATCATGCTCAATTTGAGCAACATTTATAAGCACAGGCAGACCACTAAACAGGGGGAAACCATGGAGCGGGCCCACCATACCCATGTAGAGTTGGCTGAGACCTATTTTAAGTCTTTGATCGAGGCTGGGGAGCTGAGCCTTAGGTCTATGGAGGGTGTTAGGCTTTATGTGGGTGCTCTCGGGGATGTTGTTCAAGATGGGGTTTTAGTTGAGCATTTGGCTGGCTCGGGTGCGGAGGTGCTGAGGCCCAGGGCCGGGTCGGTTGCTAGGAGGGTTGTGGCCATAGACACGTCTTCCGTCAAGGTTGCGGAGGGAGGTGGGGGGCTTGTGGTGGCCCTTAGGGGGGCCCTGGCTGTGCGTGAGGCTGGAAGGCTCTCGGTCGAGGTGGTAGGCCCACTAATCTACTTCGTCAGGCCCGAGAACCTCGGCAGGATAATGGGTGCCATGGGCGGCGGGGGGGCATACAGGCTGGACGAGACCATCCAGAGGGTCCTGGCAAGCCTCTTCGAGAAGAGGCTCCAGGAGTATGCTGTGGAGAGGTTTGATGACTCGATTATGCTCTTCGACGGCTCCCTCTCGGCAGGCCCCATAGACAACCCGATACCGGTTATGGAGAGGATTCTCTGGAAGGCTGGGGAGAGGGGGTGCGACGTGGTGGCCTTCTCCAAGACCAGCGTCCTCAGCCTGTGGGGCGAGAGGATACAGTCCCTCATGACCAGGGATGAGCCGCCCTACCTAATCCACCTGACGCCCCTGGTTAGGAGGCTTAACCTGAGGGTTAGGCTGCTCGGGGAGATATTCCTCGCAAGGCTCAGCAGGGGTGGGGGAGGATTCAGGGTCGATGCAAGGCTTGTCGGAGACGTGGAGGAAGTATTCGGAAGCCTGCTCTCAAGCGACCCCCTAATCCACGGATACCCCGAGACCCTAATACTCGCACACGACTACGCAACCTTCACCAAACCGGACATCATAGCCATCCAGGCAGCCCTGGCGAGGAGGGCGGAGGTCCTAGAGGGCCAGAGCGTGAGGGACCTTCTCTTCAACCCCCTGGACGGTGATTGGAGATGAGGCTGCTCAGCAAGAGCGGGGACACGGTGGAGATACTCGCCGCTCCCGGAGAGGATGGGTTGAGGAGGGGGGACTACCTCCAGGCCATAGACCAAGGTAGGAGAATCCTCCTCCAGGTAATAGACGTGGATTATGCGAATGTCCCGGGTGCGGTTGAGGATGCCTTGAGGGAGTTGGCTGGGGAGAGAATCCAGGTAACCACGATAGACCCATACGGGGTCGGCTCCCTTATAGCAGGAGTGAAGGATGCGAGGATAATCGTGGCCAAGCTCAGGGGCATAGTTGAGGGCGGGGAGCTTAGGAGCGACCTGCTCTGGCTACCCTCCAAGCTGAACTCCAGGATAGAGCCTGCCCCACCCGAGATAATAGAGGAGCTCTCCAAGGCCGGTGGAAGGAGGGCCATAACGATTGGCGAGTGCATGGGCGGAGTGATAACGATAAATGCTGAGGCCCTGGACGGCAGGATAACAATAATCACGGGGAAGAAGGAGACTGGGAAGAGCCACCTTGCAAAGCTCCTCATCACGTCTCTAGCCGAGTACGGTGCGAGGATAATCGTTCTGGACGTGAATGGAGAGTATCTCGGGCTTGGCGAGAGAGTAGACGGTGAGCCAAGCGAGGTCGCCGACAAGCTAGTTGTCCTGAGGCCTGGCGAGAACTTCACGGCATCCCTGGAGGACGCAGGCCTGAGAGTCATGCTAGACATACTCCAGCACGTCCTCGACACACCTGCGGCCAGCCTAAGGGAGTTCGGGAGGCTGTGGAGGCTTGTCTCGAAGGTTGAGGGAAGGATAACCCTCAGGGGGCTTATGGAAGCGTTGGCGAGGGGTCAGATGCATGAGTCGGTTAGGGAGGCCTTGACGAGCAGGCTGATGAGCCTTGAGCAGACTGGGTTCTTCAGGGATGAGCGTCCAACCGAGCTTAGGGAGGTCATCGAGGGCCTGCGGGAGGGCGGGATAATAGTGGTGGACCTCTCGGGGATGCTTCCCCACGGCAGGAGAATCGTGGTAGAGTATCTCCTCAGCAAGCTCTCCACACTCCTGAGAGGCGGCGAGATAGACCCGCTCTTCCTAGTAGCGGAGGAAGCCCACCTCTACCTCAGGGAGACATACTGGGACGACCTGATAACCAGGATGAGGCATATAGGGCTCTTCCCAATCTTCGTAACCAATCAGCCCGACACCGTTCCCGAGACCGTGTATAGGCAGGCGGACAACATCTTCCTCTTCAACTTCACCAACGAGTCTGACCTAGAGTATATCTCCAAGACCTCGAGGATGGACTCGGAGACCGCTAAGCGCATAGCCAAGAGCCTTCCTCCAAGGCACTGCCTCCTCATAGGCCGCATGGTGAATGATATACCTGTGGTGGTAAGGGTTAGGGAGAGCTACCTCAAGACCCTCGGGGAGACCAAGCTAATCTGGAGGAGCTAGAGGACTGTGACGGACTTGGCCAGGTTTCTCGGCTTATCCGGGTCATTCCCCCTCTCAACCGCCATGTAGTATGCCAGGAGCTGGAAGGGGACGACATACACCATGGGGCTGAGAAGCTCGTGTATGGGTGGGAGGCCCAGGAACCAGTCGCAGGTCCTCTCAAGCTCCTCGTCCCCCTCTGTTCCCACGCAGTATATCCTCGCCCCCCGGGCCTTCATTTCCATGATGTTCCCGATTATGTGTTTCCGGGTGGAGTCGCTTGGGGCTATGAAGAACACGGGGTAGTCCTTCTCGACCACGCTTATCGGCCCGTGCTTACTCTCCCCGGCAGGATAGGCCACACACGGAATATAGGATAGCTCCATCACCTTCAGCCTCGCCTCAAGGGCCGTGGCGTAATTTATCCCCCTTCCCAAGAAGAAGATGCTGGGAGCCTTGGAGAGCTCCTTGGATAGCTCCGCCATCCGTGGCTCCGAGACCTCTATAGCCCTCTCCACGAGCCTTGGAACGGCCTCAAGCTCGTTAATCATCTCATCTATCTCGTATTGGGAGACCTTCCCCCTCTTCCTCGCAAGCCTGAGAGCGAGAAGCGAGAGAACCATAAGCTGGGACGTGAAGGTCTTGGTCGCCGCAACCCCTATCTCAGGTCCAGCGTTCTGGAGCACGTAGGCCCTCGAGACCCTCGTCAGAGTCGAGCCAACCACGTTGGTTACGCCTAGAATCGTGGCAGCCCTCATCCTGGCGTGCTCGAGTGCGTTCAGGACATCGGCGGTCTCACCCGACTGGCTGACGGCCAGGATAACCGTGTCCACCCCCGTCGAGTCCCCGTAGTTCTCGATGTATTCTGAGGCTATGACGGGGTATGTTGTAAGCCTCGCCAGCTTCGAGAATATGTATGAGGCGGCCACGCATGAGTTGTATGAGGTTCCTGCCGCAAGTAGTAGGACGTCCTTCCCCCTGTCGAGTAGCTCGGCGAGGAGGTCGAGGTATTGTTTCTGGGTTCTGAGGGCCTCCCTCAGGGTTAGGGGCTGCTCGTGAATCTCCTTGAGGGTGAAGTGGGGGTATCCGGACTTCTCAGCCATCTCCACATCCCATTCAAGTATGACGGGCTTCTTCTCAACCTCCACGCCTGTCTCAATCTTCATGACCTTGAGTCCACGGGCGGAGACCTCGGCCATCTCCCCATTATG
>JAHSRM010000048.1 GCA_021650775.1 Candidatus Benthortus lauensis | reverse complement strand
TATCGTTGCAGTCTAGGTTGGTTATGTTGGCCCGTATGATGCCCCATTCACCCATGTATAGCTCCGACTCATAGATGGTTATCCTGAGGTTCCATGTGGGCTGGCTCTCGGCTGGGGGAATCCAGGAGGATGTGATTAGGAGGAGGATGAGAATCAGCGGGATTATACGCATGGAATCACCTGGGTCTCTCGATTTTCAGCGAGGCGTAGCCAACCACAGAACTCCTATCACCCGTTACATCCCCGCTTGTCGCATACTTCAGCAGAGTGGCCTCACGGGAGCCAATCTCCCTCGCAGCCTCAAGGATCGCCGCCACGGGCCCATACCCGCACATGGACACATTAAACCTCTCAATAACCTCATACATCCTCTCGGGGCTCAGGGACTTTATGGCCTCAAGAGCCTTCCCATCCTTCTCCGCAGCGTATTCATGCGGCTCGTAGTGGGTGAAGTCTGTGGAGGCGACCAGTAGGATGTCATCCCTCTCCTTCAGAATCTCCGCCAAGGCTCTCCCGACCTCGAGGCATGTGGGGAGGCTCTGGTCGAGTATGCAGATTGGGAGGAACCTGAATTCCCCTAGAACGTATTGGAGGAAGGGGACCTGAACCTCTATCGAGTGCTCCCTGCTATGCGAGACCTCGTCCATCGAGAATATATCCGAGATCTCCGTCAACCTGACCCCCAGCTCCATGTCTATCGGGACGCTTCCTAGGGGTGTCACCCACTCCCCTCCAGGGTAGATTGAGACCTGGGTCCCTATACCATAATGATTAGGACCCACCACTATAACCGTCGAGGGCCTCCTCCTATCCTCTAGCTGGAGATACCCATGGGCTGCCACAGGCCCCGAATACATGTATCCTGCGTGGGGGGAGATGAGTATCGGCGGTGTTTCCCCATCATGCCTCCTCTCTGGGAGACGGCCTGGGCCAAGGGGGTGGAGGAAACATCTCTCTATCTCCCTCCTCAGCTCCTCCTCCGTCGATGGATAGAACATTCCGGCCACTGCTGGAGGCCTCTTCATACCAACCAATACCCTTGCTCCACAAGTATTTATTATTCTGGGGCCCGGAGGCTCTATCGGATGACCAGGGATGAGACGAGCGCCAGGAAGAGGGACCATATCAGGCTTAGCTTGGAGAGGGATGTAGGGTTTAGGGAGAAGTCCACGTGGTTCGAGTATGTGGAGCTTGTTCACCAGGCTCTTCCCGAGCTGGACTTCCAGGAGGTATCGACCGAGACCACGTTCCTCGGCAGGAGGTTCAGTATGCCCCTGCTGATAGAGGGGATGACAGGCGGGACACCGGAGGCGGCCGAGATAAACGGCAACCTGGCCGAGGCGGCTGAGCGGGTGAATATCCCGATAGGTGTCGGGAGCCAGAGGGCGGCGATAGCCGACCCGGGTCTTGAGTATACCTTCAGGGTTGCGAGGGAGAGGGGGCCGAGGGCCTTCCTGATAGCGAATATAAGCGGTGTCCAGCTCGCCAAGGAGGGTGTAGAGTGGGCTGAGAGGGCTGTCGAGATGATTGAGGCCGACGCCTTGGCCATACATCTAAACACGCTCCAAGAGGTGGTTCAGCCGGAGGGGTTCGCAGGCTTCAGGGGTGTGAGGGATGCAATCGAGAGGACGGTGGAGAGGCTCGGCGTCCCCGTGATAGTCAAGGAGATTGGATGCGGCATCTCACGTGAGGCGGCCAAGATGATTGAGGAGGCTGGTGCATCCGCCATAGATGTCGCAGGCTCGGGTGGAACCAACTGGACGCTGATAGAGATGCTGAGAGCGGAGGGAGTCGATGAGGAGAAGAGGGCTTTGGCCGAGGTCTTCCTGGAGTGGGGGATACCCACAGCCGCATCCCTAATCGAGGTCGCATCAACCGTCAGCATCGAGGTAATAGCATCAGGGGGGATAAGAACAGGGCTGGACATAGTCAAGGCCATGGCTTTAGGAGCACGTATGGGCGGGATGGCCCACCCCTTCCTGAAGCCCGCAACCCAGAGCCCAGGGGCGGTTGAGTCGAGGCTGATGAGGGTGAAGAGGGAGATACAGGCGGCCATGTTCCTGACCGGATGCAGGCACACGGGAGAGATAACACGTTCAAAGGCCGTCATCCTAGGCCCGCTGCTCGACTGGGTTAGGCAGAGGGTTGGGGATGGAGGGATACGATAAGTCTTTATGATGGCCAGGCCTCCTCTCTATGTAGCCGGCATGGGTTCCAGGCCTATACGGGTCTTGGTCGCTAAGCCTGGTCTCGACGGACATGATAGGGGTGCCCTTATCCTCGTCAAGGCCCTTAGGGATGCTGGAATGGAGGTCATCTATACTGGATTGTTTGCGACGCCCGAGCAGATAGCCCAGACCGCTGTGGACGAGGATGTTGACGTGGTTGCCTTGAGCCTGCTTAACGGCGCCCACATGACCTTGTTCCCGAGGGTCGTGGAGGAGCTGAGGAAGAGGGGTGCCGACTGGGTCTCCGTGGTCGGCGGCGGCATAATCCCTAGGGAGGATGCGGAGAGGCTGGAGAAGGAGTGGGGGATAACAGGGAACTTCGGGCCAGGGACGCCTCTGGAGGTTATCGTGGAGCATATAAGGAAGAGGGGGCTTGAGGCCCAGGTGAGGAAGGGTTAAACCATGACGCCTATGTAGTCTTTCCTATACTCTCCCCAGACCTCCCTCAGGACGCCGCTTATCTCGCCCGTGGTCGCCCCGGCCTTAACGGCCTCAAGGGTGTATGGCATCAGGTTTCTCTCCTCCTCAGCCGCCTCCCTAAGCCTCCTCAGAGCCTCCTTAACCTTGTCCATGTCCCTCGCCGCCTTGAACCTCCTAACCCTCTCTATCTGCTTCCTCTCAAGAGCCTCATCAACCTTGAGAAGCTCTATCCTCTCCTCATGGCCCTCCTCCCTCATGAAATTGACCCCAACGATTATCCTCTCACCCCTCTCCACCTCCATCTGAGCCTTAAACGCAGACTCCCTTATCCCGTCAATCATATACCTGACAGCGTCGTCTAGACTCATCCCCTTAAGGTCCTCCAAGACTCTCCAGACCCTCTCCTCCAACTCGTTGGTCAGCCACTCCAAGTAGTAGGAGCCTGCAAGCGGGTCGGCGACCCTAGGCACACCAGACTCATACGCTATTATCTGCTGGGTCCTCAGGCTTAGTTTAACAGACTGGTCTGTGGGCAGGGAGAGGGCCTCGTCATAGGAGTTTACGTGGAGGGACTGTGTTCCCCCGAGGATCGCTGCCAGGGCTGCGAGAGTGGACCTAACTATGTTGTTTAACGGCTCTATGGCCGTTAGCGCCGCCCCCGATGTCTGGGTGTGGAATCTAAGCATCATGGACTTGGGGTTCTTGGCGTCGAACCACTCTCTCATAATCCTCGCCCATATCCTCCTAGCCGCCCTGAACTTGGCTACCTCCTCGAAGAAGTCGGGTCCCGCCACGAAGAAGAACGTCAGCCTTGGTGCGAAGGAGTCTATGTCAAGCCCCCTCTCAAGGGTCTTGCTAACATAGGTGTATGCGTTGTAGAATGTGTAGGCCAGCTCCTGAACCGCCGTCGCCCCCGCCTCCCTCATATGGTAGCCGCTTATGCTTATGGGATAGTATGTGGGGATGTTCTTGGCGCAGTATTCTATCACGTCGATTGCGAGCTTGAGGCTGGGTTCAGGCGGGTAGATGAAGGTGTTTCTCGCAACATACTCCTTTAGGATGTCGTTCTGCACGGTCCCCCTTATCCTCGACGTGTCCGCCCCCTGCTCCTCCGCCACCGCTATATACATTGAGAGGAGTATGTGGGCTGTTGCGTTGATGGTCATGGATGTGCTGACCCTCGCCAGCTCTATGCCGTCGAACAGCTTCCTCATGTCGTCCAGGGTTGAGACCGCTACCCCGACCCTCCCAACCTCGCCCAACGCCCTTGGGTCATCGGAGTCAAGCCCGAGCTGTGTGGGGAGGTCGAAGGCGACGCTCAGCCCGGTCTGGCCCTGGGAGAGGAGATACTTGAACCTCTTGTTGGTCTCCTCGGCGCTACCATAGCCTCCATACTGCCTCATGGTCCAGAGCTTGGTCCTATACATCTGGGGATAGAGGCCACGGGTATACGGGTAGGAGCCAGGGTCCCCCAAATCCTTCTCATAATCTATCTTGATGTCCTCGGGCCTGTAGAAGGGCTTGACCTCTATCCCCGACTCGGTGTAAAACTTTCTCTCAACCTTATCCCTCATGCCCAATTACTCTCCTGAGAACCCGCCTAATAATTTCTTCTACCGCATGCTCGTCCCCGGGCTTCCAGCCCTCCAAGTATTTTTCAGCCTCTTCTTCCACAAGCCTCCTCAACCTCGTCATGGCCTTCTCCACTAGAGCCTCCCTCAGTATCCGCCTATCCTTCCCCGTCCTCCCCTCCACATATCCCTCTATTAGGTCTGCGAGTGCCTCCACTCCCTCGGACCTCGCCGCCGAGACCTTAAGGATTCTCTCAGCCTTTTCTTGGAACGCTATTCTCAGACCTGTTAGGAGGCTCTCGGCCCCCGGTCTATCGGCCTTATTCACAACTATTATATCAGATACCTCCGCCAGCCCCGACTTCAGGCCCTGTATCTCGTCCCCCGCTCCCGCTGAGAGGACTAGGAGGACTATGTCAGCTAACCCCAGGACCTCTAGGTCGTGCTGGCCCGAGCCAACCGTCTCTATGAAGATTAACTCTATTCCGGCTGCTGCCATAACCTTGATGACATTCTCCGCCGCCTCCGAGAGGGAGCCTCCGCCCCTGGTCGCCAGGCTCCGTATGTAGATGTTCTCCCAAGCCCCTGCATCCATCATCCTAACCCTATCGCCTAGGACAGCCCCGCCGGTAATCCTGCTGCTAGGGTCCACCGCTATGACCCCAACCCTCCTCCCACGTGAGGCAAACTCCTTTGCCAAGGCTCCAATCAGGGTGCTCTTCCCGCTCCCCGGAGGCCCCGTGACGCCTATGACCAGCCGGGGCTCGGATTTGGGCAGGTTTCCGAGAATCCTCTCCGCCTCCTCTCCCCCATCCTCTATGACCGTTATGGCCCTAGCCAGCGCCCTTCTCTCCCCCCTCCTCAAGCCCTCGATAATCTCCTCCGTGTTCATCCAGCGGAGAGAACCAGCCCAGAGAATATGAATATTAACGGGTGCATGTATCATAGTTGCATGAGGATAGACCACGTGGCTGTGGCGGTTAAGGACCTTGACTCGGCTGTAGAGCTCTTCACCAAGGTATTCGGCGGGGAGGTTACTTGGAGGGGTAGGGTTGAGGAGCAGGGCGTCGAGGTTGTTAGAATCACGGTTAATGGGGTTGATTGGGAGCTTCTGGGAGGGATAGGCGAGGACAGCCCCGTGACCAGGTTCATAGAGAGGAGGGGTGAGGGACTTCACCACGTCTCCTTCAGGGTGGATGATATAGAGTCAGAGGTTGAGAGGCTTAAGAGCCTGGGCCTGAAACCCGTCTCCGAGAAGCCTACGAAAGGCTCGAAAAACTCGCTGATATTCTTCTTCCACCCCAAGAGCCTGAGAGGGGTCCTCCTAGAACTCTGCCAGCATCCCGAGTAATGCTTTATTATCTACCTGATGGAGGAGCATGTTAGGATATGGTATCCGACAAGGTAGTCCTGGAGGCCCGGGGGATAACCAAGAGGTTCGGCCACCTAGTCGCCAACGATAACATTGACTTCCAGCTACGTGAGGGAGAGATACATGCACTCTTAGGAGAGAACGGCGCCGGCAAGACAACATTCTGCAACATATTGTATGGGTTCCTGAAACCCGATAAGGGTGAGATATACCTCAACGGCAGGAAGGTTAGGTTCTCCTCCCCAAAGGAGGCCATGGACGCGGGCATAGGGATGGTTCACCAAGAACTCATGCTCATCCCCAACATGACCGTGGCAGAGAACATAGGCCTCATACTCAACTACGACCTGAGGCGCCCCGTCCTAGATTTATCGGATGTGAGGAAGAAGCTTAGAGAGATGGCGGAGAGGTATGGTCTTCACATAGACCCCGACGCCGTGATGGAGCAGCTCTCGGTCGGGGAGAGGCAGAGGGTGGAGATACTGAAGGCCTTGTTCAAGGGTGCGAGCATACTCATCTTTGACGAGCCCACATCCTACCTCACCAAGATAGAGACGAGGAAGCTCTTCGAGAACCTCAGGAGGATGGCCGACGAGGGAAAGTCGATAATCTTCGTGACCCACAAGATAGACGAGGTCATGGAGATCTCCGATAGGATAACTGTTCTCAGGCAGGGTAGGGTCGTGGCGGTTAAGGATAGGAAGGATGTATCCAAGGAGGAGCTGGCCAGGCTAATCGTTGGGAGAGACGTATTGTTCAGGGTTCAGAAAATGGAGTCAAGGGTCTCGGAACCCCTCCTCAGGCTCGAGAATGTCTCGGCCCTAAGCGATGTGGGTGTCCTCGGCTTAAGGGACGTTAGCCTGGAGGTTAGGAGCGGCGAGATACTCGGTGTGGCAGGAGTGGCGGGGAATGGGCAGAAGGAGTTGGTGGAGGTCATAACGGGGCTGAGGAAGGTGATTAAAGGAAGGATATACCTGGATGGAAGGGATATAACAAACCTCCCCTCGGACAAGATTAGGAGACTCGGTGTCGCACACATACCCGAGGACCTGAGAATGGCCCTCGTCTTCAACTTCACCCTAAAGGACAACATAATAATCTCCCCCTACCTAGCGGAGATGTTCAAGAAGGGAGTATTCGTGGATAAGGAGAGGCTGAGGGAGAAGCTGAGGGAGATTATAAAAGAGTTCGGGGTCGTGGCCCCATCCGAAGACACCGAGGTATGGACCCTTAGTGGAGGGAACAAGCAGAAGTTCATCCTTGCGAGGGAGCTCTTCTGGAACCCGAGGGTCATAATAGCGAATAACCCCACGAAGGGCCTCGACGTGGCGGCCACAGAACATATAAGGAACATACTGATGAGGGAGAAGGCCCGTGGGAAGGCAATCCTAATGGTCTCCACCGACTTGGATGAGATACTCGACATGAGCGACAGGATAGTGGTCATGAACCGTGGGAAGGTTATGGGCATCTTCAAGCCTGATGAGGCGGAGGTCGATAAAATCGCCTACCTCATGACGGCCACAACCTAGCCTACTTCTTATACGGTATAGCCAGGAACCTGGGCGCCCTAGCCCTCCTCCCAAAGTATGGGATTAAGGCGACCACGAAGAGGTATGGAAGCATGTTGAAGAAATAGTATCTCCTGGAGAGTAGTGGGTCGACCGAGATTATGCCTATCTGGAGGGCGTCCACGAAGTTGAATAGGAAGATTGGTAGGAAGGTCTTGTAGGGGTTCCAGTTCCCGAAGTATATCATGGCCAGGGCCACGAACCCCCTCCCGGCAGTGTATCCGAACTGGAATGTTGCGAGGTATGCGACCGAGAAGTAGGCCCCGCTTATCCCCGCAGCCGCAGCCCCTATAAGGGCGGCAATATACCTCATCCTATTCACGTTTATCCCCATGGTGTCCGCCGCCTTCGGGTTCTCGCCGACCGCACGTATCCTCAACCCTATATGGGTTCTGTTAAGGAAGTATGCGGTTAGGGGGACGGAGAGTATGGATAGGTAGACTATAGGGTTCTGCCTGAAGATTATGGGGCCGACAACGGGTAAGTCGCTTAGCACAGGAATATAGACCTCCTTTATCGTGTTGACCGTGGGGATACCCACTATCCTCAACCCTTTAACGAACGCCCTAAACAGTATGTCGGAGAGGCCTAGGCCGAGGAGCCAGAATCCCAGGCCCACGACCACTTGGTTAACGCCTAAGGAGACTGTTAGGAATGTGAAGACCAGCCCTAGCCCCATGCAGACCAGTATGGATGCGAGGACTCCCAGCCATGGGTTGCCTGTTATGAACGCCGTCATGAATGCTGTGAAGGCCCCCATAAGCATAAGCCCCTCAACCCCTAGGTTCAGAACCCCCGACTTTTCAGCGATTAACTCGCCCATGCTCGTGAAGAGGATTAGGGGGAGTAGCTTAATCGCAAGGGCTATGGAGCCGACCCAGAAAGTGGCAGTCAGAATAGCCTCCAACACCATGCCTTATCCCATCCTCCTCGCAAGGAAGTAATCTGCCAGGGTTACTCCAGCTAGCATCACGCCTTCCATGGCGTAGACTATCGGGAACGGAATCCTGATTATCCTGGACATATTCTCGGCTCCAATTATTATGTATGCGAAGAAGAGGGCTGCGAGACCTATCCCCGCCATGTTCTTCCTCCCAAGCATGGCCACTATTATGGCTAGGTATCCGAATCCATGGGAGGTTTGGCCGGCGTCGAATCTATGTAGGACGCCTGTTACGTGGAGTGCTCCCGCAAGCCCTCCCAGTGCTCCTGCCACGAGCATGGTGGTCATTATTATCTTGGGTATGCTTATTCCTGCGTATCTTGCCGTCTCCCAGCTCTCTCCAACCGTCTTGGCGTGGACTCCGAAGGGCGTCTTCTCCACCAGTAGATACATCACCACGGCTATTGCCAGGGTTATTATGAGGGCTATGCTCAGCCTCGTTCCAGGTATTAGGACGGGGAGCCTCAGCTCCTCAGGGAGAACATCGGTTATCATGTATCCTGCACTGGCCTTGCCCCTAATCGGGCCGTCAAGAGCAAATAAGGTGAACTGTATAGCAACTATGTTTAGGAGCAGCGTTACTACTATCTCGTTTGCTCCGAATCTTGCTCTGAGGACGGCTGGCGGGATTATCCAGAGGAGGCCTCCGAGCGCTCCGAGCAGGAGCATGACAGTCAGGTGGAGTGGGGGAGGGAGGCCCTGGATATAGATGGCCCCAGCTATCGCTAGGACTGCTCCTATGAGGAACTGGCCCTCCCCTCCCACGTTCCATAGCCCTGCCTTCAGGGCAAGCCCTATCCCGAGACCTATCGTGTAGAGGGGGATGAACCTGACGAATATCTCCGCTATGTTATACGGGTCGGATAAGGGTAAAAAAAGAAAGGATGTTAAGGCTGTCCAGACATCCCCTCCAACCGCGGCTATTATCCCGAGGGCCGCTCCAATCCCTAAGGCGACTGCCAGGGCGTTGAAGCCCAAGACCCTAAGCAGCCTTGTTACGGCAGCCGCCTGCATCACCTATCAGTCCTCTATGCCGCGAGTGGGGGGAGGAAGGAGACCTTGGCGGCTGTCGGGCTGCATTCGGGCAGCTCTGGGGACTCGAAGCAGATGTAGTTGCCTGTCTCGGGGTTTACGTCAAAGTATATCTTGATTGCCCCGAACATTATCTTGCTCTGGATGTCCTCTGCAAGCTTCCTGACGTCCTCGGGGACCTTGGGGCCTATGCTGACCTTGACTATGCCCGAGGCCATGGTGGCTGTAAGGAACCCATACTCCCATGTCCCGTAGATGTAGTCCCTGATGGCCGCCGAGTAGACTATCTCCCAGTCGAAGGTTATCGAGCCCATTAGGACGTCCGCTAGGTCGGGTCTGAGCTTGGTTAAGTCCGCATAGACGCTGGAGGTCCAGAATCCCTTCTCCTTGGCAGCCTCGGTTACACCCACGTCTATCCCGTCCCCACTAGAGAACACCACGTCCGCACCTGCAGCGAAGTGGCTTTCAGCCGCCTTCTTTGCTCCGGCCACGTCTGCCCATGAGAGGGCCATGTAGGCCTCGAGGAACTCTACGTCTGGGTTTACGTAGAGGGCTCCTGCCTTGAATGCCTCGTGGCCTGCCCAGATTGATGGAACCCTTCCTCCTCCGACAAGCCCTATCTTATTGGTCTCGGTCAGCTTTCCTGCTATGACTCCGAGGACGAATCCACCCTCCTCAAGTGTCATCCAGATGTTGTAGACGTTGGGGGCGCAGGGCTTGAAGCAGTCTATACAGACGAAGAGCGTGTCGGGGTAGTCTGGGGCAATCTTACAGGCCATATCCATGTATTGGATTCCTTGGAGAATTATTATGTTGTATCCACGTTTGGCGTAGTCGACTGCGAAGGGCTCGGCTGCCGTTCCATCGAATAGGTTACGCTCTACCGCCAGCTCGAATCCATAGACCTCCTGTAGCTTGGTTATGGCCTCGTAGGCTGCGTAGTTCCAGGAGAGGTCCTCCTCGGATATCGGCAGGATTATCAGAACCTTCAGCTGGGAGACTTGGGCCCCAGCCCCAGGAGCCGTTAATGTCTGCGTCACGGTCTCTGTTACTGTTTGAGTGACCGTCGCACCCTCACCAACGGTCTGTGTCACGGTTACTGTCTCGCCTCCAACAGTCTTGGTCTCTGTTACCGTGGAGACCACAGTCGCTGTCGTGGTGGTTATTCCAGCCGGTCTGCTTAGACCCCAGGCCGCCAGCCCCGCAAAGATTATCACAAGCACTATCAGGACTGCAGAGAGCTTTGTTACTCCATCAACCTTTCCAATAGTGTTCATGCTTCTTCCTCCTAACAACTCTTTCTGATACTTGAATTGATTTAAAAGTTTTTCGACAATTAGTGGGTTTACTCCAATTTTTTCAGAGGCTTCACTAAAGGATATAAAAATTTGGTATATGTGGGTTATTTTTCCGTCATGAACGCTACTATTCTTGCGAATGCCGTCTCGCCGTCTTGGAACTTGAAGGGGAATGCTCCTATGATTCCTCGCCTGTTTAATACCTTCTTTATCTCTCCTCCCAGGTTCTCGGCGTGGAGTATCATGTGGGGGAAGAGCATTGTGTGCATTACTTGGTAGTTCTCGGGCCAGGGTAGGAGCTCGTCTATCTTCTTTCCCCACTTCTTCTCGGCTTCCTCCACCAGGTCTGGGCGGGCCTTCCTGACAACTGTGTTTAGGGGGTGGTCCTGGGATATGGCGTCCACGCCGAGCCACTTAAACTTCATCTCCAAGCACCATTTTGCGAACCTGACGTCGGGGCCAGGGTGCTTCACCATGTATCTAACCTCGTCGGGCTCCTCCCCGCACCAGGCATACTTGTGGTATCCCGTGTGGATGATTAGTATGTCTCCCTTCTTTATCTCCACTCCGCCGTCCTTCGCAGCCTTCTGGAGGAGCTCGGGGGTATAGATGTCGTAGTCTCCCACGTATGGGCTTATATCCACTATTACTCCCTCACCTATCAGGTAGTCGTGGAGCGGGAGGCTAGCTATATCCTTCCCGCCGGTCATGAAGTGGAGCTGGCCGTCGAAGTGGGTTCCGAAGTGGAGGCTCGTCTCGATGAACTGGGCGTTCACACCATGCTCTCCAAGCCTCTTAATCCAATACACCTTCATGGGCGGATACCACATGAATGGCGGGGCCTTCCAGCTCGTCGGCTGGGAGAGGTCATACACCCGGACATTACTCCAATCCACAATCTTGCTCCAATCCGACCCCATAACGCATCACGGCTATAACTTGGCTGGTTTCTCATATAAGGTTTCCCGCATGGAGGCTTGACATACTCCATAGATTTATCAAGGGGTTTTCCACAACCATCTACATGAGGTTTGAAGGAAGCTTCCGGATTAACGCAGATAGAGACAAGGTCTGGGAATTCATATCGAATCCAAGTAATGTGATTCAGTGTGTCCCAGGTGTTCAGGATTTCTCGGTCCAGGAGGGGAAGAGGATTGCCGCCAAGGTCAAGGTCAAGATAGGGTTTATCTCGGGGCTCTTCCAGGCGGCCAGCAAGGTCTTGGAGGAAGACCCGCAGAACTATCACGCCAGGATGGAGTTGTCTGGCTCTGGTGCTGGAAGCGGGTTCAAGGCCTTGGTGGACCTAAAGCTTGAGGAGGCCGATGGGGGGACGGAGCTTAAGTGGTCTGCGGACGTTAGTATCAGCGGCCCGCTTGGAAGCCTGGCGAAGTCCATGGTGGAGGGCTATGTGAAGAAGATGGTGGACCAATTGTTTGACTGTGTAAAGAGAAGATTAGAGGGTTGAAGGGCTTATTTCGTGTATGCCAATTAAAGATTAATACAGCCCCTTAGGTTTAGTAGTGCTGTAGGTGTTGTGATTTGGCCGGGAAATTCGTGGGTAAGCCCATCCCACCTCAGGACGCCTTCCTCAAGGCCACAGGCACAGCCCCATACAACTATGATATTGAGCTTCCCGGGATGCTTTACGCCAAGCTGGTTACAAGCACGGTTCCTCACGGCAGGATTAAGCGGATTAACGTTGAGGAGGCTCTGAAGGTTCCCGGCGTCGTGAAGGTGGTTACGGGCAAGGACATACCATACATGGTGGGGATGTATGCGGGGGACAGGGACCTCCTGGCCATAGAGAAGGTTAGGTGGGTGGGCCACCCGGTGGCAGCCGTTATAGCCGAGAGCCTTGAGGCAGCCGAGAGGGCCGCCGAGCTGGTTGATGTCGAGTATGAGGAGCTTCCAGCTGTCTTTGACCCCCTTGAGGCCATGAAACCCGGCGCCCCCCTAATCCACGAGCATATGGAGAAGTATCGGAGGCTCCCGGTCTTCAAGCCTGTCCCGGGAACCAATATAGCGAATAAGTTCAGGGTTGTCAGGGGGGATGTGGAGACAGCTCTTAAGGAGGCGGACATAGTAATCGAGGAGGAGTTCCACATAAAGCATGTCAGCCACGCATTCATGGAGACCCAGAACGTCATAGCCCACTGGCACCTCGACGGAACCATCGAGATATGGACCAGCTGGCAGAACCCCAACCCCGTCCGCCAGATAATGGCCGAGTCATTCGGGATACCATACAACAAGATAATCGTCAAGATACCCTTCGTCGGAGGAGGGTTCGGGGGCAAGGCAGGCCTGGGATGGGAGGCCCTGGTCGCAGTCCTCTCGAGGGAGGCTGGCCACAGGCCCGTCAAGCTCGTCCTCTCGAGGAAGGAGCAGTTCACGTCGGGTGCGTGTAGGGAGGGGTTCCACGCATTCGTCAAGGCCGGGTTCAAGAAGGACGGCCGGTTCATAGCCTATGACGTGAAGTATGTGCTCGATGCAGGCGGATACGCAGACTACACGGTTAATGTGGGTAGGGCGGTGGCCTACTCTGCCGACGGCTCCTACGAGATACCCAACATAAGATGCGAGGCCTACACGGTCTACACCAACAAGGTTCCCACAACAGCCCTGAGGGGCTTCGGATACTCAGAGAGCCACTGGGTCCTGGAGCAGGTGATTGAGAGGGCGGCCAAGAAGCTTGGGATGGACTCGGCGGAGGTCCGTAGGATAAACCTCATCAAGCCCGGGGTCTCGATAACGGCAACAGGCGAGAGGCTTAGGGAGGATGTAGGGAACCCACGGAAGGTCCTGGAGTCGATTCTACAGGAGATTGGCTGGGGGAAGCCCTCAGAGAAGCCCAAGGAGCCCTGGAAGATTAGGGCCAAGGGCGTCGCCCTCCTAGTCAAGGGTCCAGCCCAGCCCCCCAAGGCACCCTCATCCGCGGCCATAAAGTTCAACGAGGATGGGACCATAAACCTCTTGGTAAGCACGGGGAACTTCGGGCAGGGAACTGTTACGGCCCTGGCCCAGATAGTGGCGGAGGAGTTCGGAGTCCCCCTGGAGAGCGTGAGGGTTGACTGGATAAGGGATACCCACAGCGCCCCCTACTCCTGGCAGACCGTGGGTAGCAGGGGACTCTTCACGGATGGGATAGCCGTCCTTAATGCGGTTAAGGATGCGAAGAGGCAGATATTCAAGGTGGCCTCTGAGGCCCTTAGATGCCCTGAGGAATACTTGGAGCTCGTGAACGGGGAGGTGAGGGTCAAGGGTAAGCCGTGGATGAAGATACCTCTCAAGGATATAGTCATGGGATACAGCTACCCTGACGGGACATCCATAGGCGGGCCGATAATCGGGAGAGGGGTCTACATGTCTGTCCACACAACCAACCTCGACCCCGAGACAGGGCAGGGCCACCCAACAATATTCCATACCTACGGCGGCACGGGCGTGGAGATAGAGCTGGACCTCCTCACGGGCGAGATAAAGGTGCTTAAAGCCGTCCAGGCCTTCGACATCGGCAGGGTGATAAACCCCCTACTCCTTAAACAGCAGTTCCACGGAGGATTCATAATGGGGATGAGTATAGCATTGTTCGAGGAGATTAAGTTCGATGAGCGTGGATGGGTCCTAAACCCCAACTTCACGAGCTACTATGTTGCGAGGATAAAGGATGTGCCGCCCGTAGTGGAGAAGTTTGTCGAGACGCCTCAGGCCGACGGCCCTTATGGAGCCAGGGGTGTGGGAGAGCTAACCATGATAGGCGTGGCTCCTGCGATAGCGAACGCAATCTTCAACGCAATAGGGGTCAAGCTCAATAACCTGCCCATGACGCCTGAGGAGGTGTGGAAGGCCATTAAGGCGCAGAGACCCGACCTGATCGAGAAGGCTGTCAAGGAGTATCAGAAGAAGATGAAGGAGGTGAAGGCCGTCGCATGAGCTTCGGTTCACCCTGGTTCACCCTACCCGAGTTCACCTACCATAAGCCCAAGACCCTCAAGGAGGCCCTGGAGCTACTCGACAAGTATGGGGAGGAGGCGAAGGTGATGGCGGGAGGTGTAGGACTCCTAGCATTCATGAAGGAGAGGCTCATGGCGCCCAGCCACGTAATAGACCTGAAGGGTGTGCCCGAGCTGGGGCAGGCAATCTACAAGGAGGGCGAGGGCCTAACCATAGGGGCGACCGTAACCCTCAACGAGCTGGCCAGATACGGTCCCCTCAAGAAGTTCGGGGCGCTCCACGATGCGGTCAGAGACATAGCAGACCCGATAATAAGGAATAGAGCCACCCTTGTCGGAAACCTCTGCGAGGCCATACCCTGGGTCGATACACCTCCAGCCCTCATAGCCCTAGGAGCAGAGGTGGAGATAAGGAGCCTAAAGGGTGAAAGACGGGTCCCTGTCAAGGACTTCATCAAGGGGCCTGTGGAGATAGACCTGGAGCCCGGGGAGCTCGTCACGGCGGTCCATGTCCCAGAGCCGCGGAGGAACTCTAGGAGCAGGTTCATCAAATATAATACGGGCTCGGAGTTCGCCTTGGTGAGTGTGGCGGCAAACGTGGTCATGGATGGAGGGAGGGTTAGGGACGTGAGCCTCGTGTATGGAGCTGTCTCCTCAACGCCCCAGGTCGCCGTCAAGGCCGCCGATGCCCTGAAATCCGCCGAGAAGCCTTGGGAGGTCTTGGACGAGGTTGGTAGGATTGCTTCGGAGGAGGTTGAGGCAGTGTCGGATGTCCTGGCAAGCGAGGAGTATAGGAGACACCTTATCAGGGTTCTGACCCTCAGGGTCCTGAGGGAGGTGATGGGATGAGGGAGATAACCCTAACCGTGAATGGTGAGAGGAGGAAGGCCATGGTAAAGGACAACGAGCTACTGCTCGACGTCCTGAGGGATAAGCTCTATGTCAAGAGCGTTAAGGCGGCGTGCTGGAGGGGAGAATGCGGGCTCTGCACGGTCCTGATGAACGATAGGCTGGTTAAGTCCTGCCTCGTCCTTGCGGTTGAGGCCGACGGAGCAGAGATACTGACCGCCGAGGGCCTGGTCAAGGATGGGGAGCCATCTCCAATACAGAAGGCATTCATAGAGAAGGGAGCCCTACAGTGCGGGTTCTGCACACCGGCCTTCGTCATCTCGAGCCACAAGCTCCTCACGATGAACCCCAATCCGAGCGACGAGGAGATAAGGAGTTTCCTGAGCGGGCTAATCTGTAGATGCGGGACCTACAACCAGATAATAGAGGCGATAAGGGGGGCCCAGAAAGCCTACGCATCCCGGTAAATTCTTCAGAGCAGCTTATCCAGGGCCTCCTCCAACTCTTTCTCGAGCTTGGGCGGCGGACTCCACCTCACGTGAACCACCTTGACGCCCTGCCTCGCCAGGTCCTTGTAGAAGGTCTCAAGCCCCACGTTGATTACCTTCAGCTCGGACCTGAATAGCTTGAGCCTCCTCTCCATAGCCTCCTCCTGGGACATGCCCTCCACCCCTACACCTCTATGAATTCCTTATACGCTTTTCTGAGCTTATCCGACCTAATCTTCCCCTTCTTTACCACGAGGGCCGAGGCGAAGGCCATTAAGGCGTTGGTTGGGAAGGTTACTACGCCGGCTTTCCTGAGCTTGGCCTCCTGCTCCCTGAGTCCCTGGGGGTCCCTACGTGTCCCGCAGACATGGGCCATGAAGATTATCTCCCTGCCATCCTCGGCCGCCCTCTCCCTCGCCTCCTCTATTGCGTCCAGCGTCGCTCCAACCGGGTCTGGGTGGGCTCCATATCCGAGGACGAAGTCTAGGGTTATGACCGCTACCTCTGGGTCTCCCGCCTCCTCCACTATCCTCAGCTTCCTCAGGGTTGGGTCTATCATGGGGTGGGGTCTGCCTGCCGTGAAGACCTCCTCTCCAAGGTCTATGACGCTGTGCCGCATGCTCTTGAAGGGGTCTGGGAGACGATACCTCTCATCCAAGGGTGCGTTGCTGTAGACCCCGCCTACCAGCTGCCTGTAGATTAGGAGGGACTCATACATGAGGGTTCCACCCGTGTAGAGGGCCCTTATGTATCTCTGCCTGGGGGCCAGCTTCTTGGAGAGCTTGAGGGACAGGCTCCTGAGCTCCGAGAGCTTCATGGATATCTTCTTGCGGGCTGTGGGAAGCTTCTTTGGTCTGAGGAGCTTGACTGCTTGGAGAACCGCCTTGTGGAGGCTTCTGGCAGGGTATATCCTCATCGAGAGCCTCTTTGGTGGACGGTAAACCGTTTTACCCAGGAAGCATGCCACGTAGGTCTTCTTCCCCTCGCCGACGACTTGGGTGAGCCTGTCAAGGACCTCCTTGTCAGGGGGCTTCGAGACAATCATGATTAGCTTGGTCTTTGGGTCCCTCTCAAGGGCCAGTATGGAGTCCCGTGCCATTATGCCGCCGACCTCTTTCTTGACATCGTTCCCACCTATCCCCAAGCCTTGGGAGACGCCTAGGCCAACCGAGTCGAGTAGGACGCTGACCTCTTGGAGACCCGTCCCTGCAGCAGCAACTATTCCAACAGGCCCCCTCCTCACCGAGTTGGCGAACGCTATGGCCTTACCGTTGATTATCGAGGTGCCTGCCCCAGGCCCGAGGACGAACAGCCCCCTACTGCTCGCATACCTCTTCAACTCAACCTCATGCTCTATGGGGACATGGTCGCTGAACAAGTGGACGTGGACGCCGTGCTCAAGGAACTTCATGGCGACATCCCTCGCATATTCTCCAGGGACTGAGACGACGGCCAGGTTTGCGTCGGGCATGGACTCCAAGGCTGATTCAACCGAGTAATACTCCTCCTCCCTGACCTCGGCCTCCTCAGGGGGCTTCAGGACAAGGGACTCAATCTCCTGGAGAACCTCGTCAACCCTGGCCTCGTCCTCCACCCTGACTGCGAGAATCATGTCGTTCTCCGAGGCGGAGGCACCCTCATCGGTTAGAAGACCAAGCCTCTCCAGCAACTCCTTATTCGTATCAGTCCCCATGACTATCGCTGCATCAACAACGCCTGGAAGCTTCTTGGCCTCCTCACTTAGCTGCATGAGTTGGAGAGAGTCCCTGAAGAAGTTCCTCTTCACAAGATTCCTAACTATGCTCACGCAGAGGGATGACCTGCTGATAAGATAAACCTTTCCACCCGCCAGGAAGGTTTTAATAATCTTTTGAGGAAACCAACCTTGATGTCATCTATTCGTGAGGAGGTCGAGAAGGCTAACCGTGAAGCCGTGGAGCGTATGATGGAGTCCGACCCCCTCTGGGTCGATATGGGGCTAGCAAAGGACAAGATACCCGGGATGAGGGATTACATGCTCCTCCACGCAGGGCCACCCCTAACATGGGAGAGGGCGAGCGGCCCCATGAAGGGTGCGATAATAGGTGCGATACTCTATGAGGGGTGGGCCTCCACGCCCGAGGAGGCTGAGAACCTCGTCAAGTCGGGTCAGGTGACCTTGGAGCCGAATCACCACCACAGCTCCGTCGGACCCATGGCGGGTGTAATCTCGCCCAGCATGCCTGTCTATGAGGTTTGGGACAGGAGGTGGGGGAACAGGACCTACTCGAACCTGAATGAGGGTATTGGGAAGGTGCTGAGGTATGGGGGGTATGATGAGGAGGTTCTCGGAAGGCTTAGGTGGATGAGCGAGGTCCTCTACCCCGTCCTGAAGGCCACGATAAAAGAGCTGAGAAGCGAGAAGGAGGGTGTCTCGCTCAAGAGCATAATAGCCCAGGCCCTCCAGATGGGAGACGACTGCCACAACAGATATAACGCCGCCACAAGCCTCTTCCTCAGGGAGATAACACCATACATGATGAGGACAGGCCACGACAAGAAGATGATAATCGAGGCATACAACTTCATGAACGCAAACAACTTCACCATGCTCAACCTGGGCATGGCTGCAGCCAAGGCCATGACCCTGGCCGCCCACAACATAGAATACAGCACGATAGTAACCGTGATGTCGAGGAACGGGACCGACACGGGGATATGGTTGAGCAGTCTGGGGGATAGGTGGTTCACGGCCCCAGCACCGATACCCAAGGGCGTATGGTTCCCGGGATACAGCGACGAGGACGCAAACCCAGACCTTGGGGACAGCTCCATAACAGAGACAGCGGGGTTCGGGGGATTCGCCATGGCGGCTGCACCAGCGATAGTCTCATGGGTTGGGGGAAGCGTCCAGCTCGCAATAGAGACAACCAAGAAGATGTATGAGATAACGTATGCCAAGCACAAGTATTTCCAGATACCCTACCTAAACTTCCAGGGAACGCCGACGGGGATAGATGTTAGGAAGGTTCTGAAGACTGGGATAACCCCCACAATCAACACGGGTGTGGCCCACAAGAAGGCGGGGATAGGGCAGATAGGAGCCGGAATAGTGAGCTTCCCCCTCCAACTCTTCAAAGACGCCTTCAAAGCCTACGCAGAAAAATATGGCCTATAAGATTAAGGCAAAATACATAGGAAGACTCGCGGAAAAACTCATACACCACGGAAAGGCGAGGGTTAGACACGTCTTCAAAAACACGGTCTACCTGGATGCTGGGGGCGAGCTCATAGTAATCACGAGGAAGGGGTTCAAGGCGCCTATGAATATTGGGGTGGAGGAGGGGCACTCCTTCGACAAACTCGTTAAGCCATGCGAGGTGATGAGGCTCTCCCACCTGAGGATTGAGGGTGAAAGAATCGTGATACACCTCGATGAATCATCCACATACGATTACGTCCCGGCAATCCATGAACCAGGGGCCGTTAGTGTTGGCGAGGCGTTGGTTAGGGGCGCATTCATGGTCTCAATTCTTTACGATGATGCGGGCGGGAGGATAACCCACTCTCATCCGTTTATGAGGTTCTTGGAGGGTGTGGTCGCCCCCCTCTCCGCAGGCGGGACAATTGATGCCGAGGCCTTACACAGGCTGCTGGGCTATGGCTGGGGCTTCACGCCCTCGGGCGACGACATACTTACCGGGTTTCTCCCAACGCTCTGGCACCTAAAGGGCCCTAGGATAACCATACCCGTAGAGGTCTTAGAGAAGGCGACTACGTGGGCTAGTGGGAGGCTTCTGAGATATGCTCAGGAGGGGTTGATAGACGAGGGTCTCGCAGGATTCATTAGAGCCATCCAGATAGGCGACGGCGAGCTAGCCCTAGACCACATGCTTGGAATAGTCCGCAGAGGCCACACCTCAGGTCTGGAGATAGCCGTTGGGGCGCTAATAGCCTCATCGATTATGTGTGAGCGTGCGGGTGGATACGGAGTATTACGCAGGGTTCTCGGAAAACTTATTAGTTGAACTCCACAGAAATTGGTGTATGTCGTCTGGAGAGAGGCAGTTCAAGGAGTTTTATCCACCTCCCGTGGAGGTTACGAGGACCGAATACAAGTTCCGGATTGAGGACCTGGAGTGCGTGCTGAGACCCCTCGAGATGCCTATACTCTCGGAGAAGAAGTATGAGCCCAAGGTTGTCACCCTTAGGGATGGGAGCAGGATGGTTGTGAGGCAGGTTGAGAGGAAAGAGGCCGACATGCTCCTAGAGGCTATCAGGCCATACTTCGATGTAAAGCAGGACTTCTACGACTTGGTGGCGGTGAGGACATATGCGGAGATACTCGCATGGAAGGAGTATAGGATTAAGGACCACTATGCCCTGATAGGCGTTATTGACGGGAAGCTAGTCGGAATAGTGAATGCGAGGCTCTGGGACCAAGACATAGCGATAAGCCTCCATACAATCTCCTTCAAACGTGGGGTGGATGTGGGGCCGGCGCTCTACTTCAGCAAGATAGAGCATGCATTCGAGAACCTGGGGGTCAAGGAGTGGTGGGCCACATTCGAGAGCTACATAGGCTTCAGGGTCCTCAACGTGGAGTGGGCCAAGAGGCAGAAGCCGTGGCCCGAATATCAGCATGAGCTAGGCGGAGCGAGGGTCTACTACCTCACGAGGGACGACTGGGAACTCCTCGGAAAGAAGAAGTTCGCCAAGTATCTCGGAGAGAGGCCGGTTCCACCCGAGTTGCTCAAGTCTGCTGAGAAGCCAGAGATAAACAAGAAGCCATTCGAGTTCTAAAGGCCCCTCTTCTCCAATATTTTCCCTGAGATAAAGCTTAAGTATGCTGGTGAATCCATTCGAGGCATGGGCGAAGGGTCGAAGAAGGTTATCTTCCTCTCCCATTGCTTCATCAACCAGAACGCTAAGGTTCTAGAGTTTGCACGTTATCCCGGGGTTGTGGCGCCCTTCCTAGACTTCATGAAGAGGAGGGGGTATGTTGTTGAGCAGCTTCCATGCCCCGAGACCCTCCACATGGGTATAAAGAGGTGGTGGAACACGAAGGAGCTATACGACACGCCGGGCTTCAGGAAGCATTGCCGCAGGCTCGCCAAGCATGTGGTCGATTTGATGGAGCATTATCAGAGGAAGGGGTATGACGTGGTCTTGATAGGGCTTGATGGGAGTCCTTCCTGCGGGGTGAACATAACTGGGAGGAACCCTAACTGGGGTGGAAGGCCTTATGCGAGCATAGAGGACTACCATATCGTTGAGGAGATGGGTGTCTGGATGGAGGAGCTGAAGGCGGAGATAGAGAGGAGGGGCGTGAAGCTCGCCAACATGACTGGAGTCCCCATGGACGACCCCAAGTTCAACATGGATGAGTCCCTGAGGAACATAGAGAAGCTAGTAGAGGGGTAGAAGCGGGTATGGGTATGGAGGATAGGCGGAGCTACAAGGTAGTGATAGTTCCAGACTACGCTCTCAACCCCGAGAACTACCCCCACCTACCCCAGCACCTCAAGATATACGAGGGAGCCAGGGACGCAGGATACGGCGTAATCAAGATGCCTCCAACCGACATACCCGAGGAGTCAGCCGACGAATGGGTCGAGATAACGGCCGACATGATAGAGGAGTATCTCAACAAGGGATACAAGGTTGCCGTGATAGCCGTTGAGGGTCTCCCAGACAAGGGCGTGTGGTTCAGCAAGCTTGTCAAGGAACTTGAGTCGAGGAGGACTATGCCGAAGATACTTGAGATTAGTAGGGGTGAGCTTGAGGCCGACGGGGAGCAGCTTGCCGAGAAGATAAAGACCGTTCTCTCTTAGTCATGGGCCTTGATGAAGACCGCCTTATCCCCCCTATCCCTCCTACAGAACCCGAACCTCTCGAACTGAACTATCTCATCTACATCGACGCTGGCCACGGCACTCTCCCCGAAGCCCTTGACGACCTTCAAGCTCTCGGGGTTAATCTCATCCTCATCAAGGTATAGTGGGCCTGGGACAAGCACCTCGACCTCCACCGCATCCTCCACGGGAACCCACTGGATAATCTTGACATCCCTTAACGGTTCACGGCCCTGGAACTCGGCTTCAACAACCTCTCCCACGCTGAGAACCCTGACATTCATGAGATACTTGAGCCTCACGAGGTCTCCAGGCCTCATGGCCCTCGCATCAGGCCCAGGGACATAGTATAGCTCCCCCACCCTAATCCTCCTCGAACCCAGCTCCTTGTTCTCCGGATGGTAGGGTGCCTCCACCTCCCCTCCCTCAAACCCCCGAACCCTAAGCTTCACGGGCTCTGGTGTGAAGAAGAGTCTCCTAGCCTTGGGGTCGAGGAGCTTCCGATTCACTGCGTAGAGCAGGCTCCAGTCGTAGATTCTCTCTGCGTAGGTGAACCCTGTCTGGGTTATGGTGAACTCCCTTATGGCCTCTGGGAGGATTCCCCTCCTCCTTAGACCCTCGATTGTCGGAAACCTCGGGTCATCCCAGCTTCTCGCCAGCCCCGACTCGATGATAGCCCTAAGCTTCCTCTTGGAGACAGGCGTCCCCCTGAACTCGAACCTCGAATACTCCACGTAGATAGGGTTCCTCATCCCGAGCAGGCTCCTGATGTAGTTCTGTAGCTCGTCCCTTAGGGCGAACTCGCTTGTCCTGAGGACGTGGGTTACCCCGCATAGGTGGTCCTCGATGGAGACTGCGAAGTCGTAGAGGGGCCAGACCCTGTATCTTGTCCCTGTTAGGGGGTGGGGGTGCTCGACTATCCTGAAGAGGGCTGGGTCCCTCATGGTGGTGTTCTTGTGCTTCATATCGCCCACAAGCCTTAAGGTTGCCTCACCCTCCCTGAACCTGCCCGAGAGCATGCCCTCCCATAGCCTCAGGTTGGTCTCAACGTCCTGGCCCCTATGCTCGCACTCCTCACCAATCCTCCTAAGCTCCCTAACCCTCTCGACACTACACGAGCAGACATACGCCTTCCCCATCCCTATCAACCTCTCGGCATACTCGTAGAAGAGCTCCATGTCGTCGCTGTTGTTCTTCTCGTGGTCCCACTCTATCCCAAGCCACCTGTAACCCTTCCTGAAGCTCTCATAGTATTCGGGCTTGACCTTGCGGGGGTCGGTGTCCTCGAACCTGAGCCAGAGCCTCCCCTCATACATCCTGGCATAGAGATAGTTTAGGAGGCCGCTCATGGCGTGGCCTACGTGCATGTAGCCGCTTGGCTCGGGTGGAAGCCTCGTAACCACCTTCCCCTTCTCGGCCCCAGGTAATGGGGGAAGCTTCTTCTCCTCCTCAACCCTCCTCTCCTCCAGAAGCTCGGGGGCAAGCTCTCCGAGAAGCCTCCTCTGCTCCTCCAAGCCCATGGAGTTCACCCTCTCAACAGCCCGCATGGCAGCCTCCTTAACCTCGCCTATCCTCTCCCTCAAACCAGAGTCCTCGCCTATCATCTTGGCTATGACGGGGCCTGGCAAGGCCTTCCCACCATGCTCCACCGCGTTCTTGAGAGCCCACTTGAGGGCCAGCTCCTCCAGCCTCATCCGCCACCCCCTAATCGCCATGCTTCTAAAAAATGGTTTTTAGGTGCCTGTTACCCTGGAGGCCGTGGAGATGAGGGCGTATGCCTAATCCGTATTATGTGGATTTTGAGGTTCCCGAGGAGCTGATGAAGGCGACGCTAGAGGTTGTGAGGATGGCTAGGGAGACTGGGAAGATTAGGAAGGGCGTCAATGAGGTGATTAAGTCGATTGAGAGGGGTCAGGCGAAGTTCGTGGTCATAGCGATGGACGTGGACCCACCCGAGATAGTCGGCTTCCTCCCAACCCTCTGCAAGGAGCGTAAGATACCCTACATATTCGTCTCCTCAAAGAAGGATTTGGGGGAGGCCGCAGGCCTGAGCGTGAATGCGAGCAGCGTCTCCATAATCGAGCCGGGCGACGCCAAGGACTTCATGGACGAGATAATAAAGAAGGTTAATGAGATAAGGGGTGTTAAGCAGGCTACCTAGCTCGAGGTTAGGAGCCTCTGCTCCTTCATCAGCTCAGAGGTTATCAGCAGCTTGGCCGCCATGGGCCTGGCCTTCCTTATTATGCTGAATCCGCAGTAGGGGCAGACCGTCTCACCTACCTTGAGCATCCTCTTCTCGAAGACCCTCTTACACCAGACGCATTGGTATAGAACCTTCTCCTCAGGCTTGACCTGGCTCTCCATACCCGCATGGCCACACTCCACGGCCAATTTAAGGGTTTGTTAGGGGTGCGTGAAAGTGGGGGCTAAGGATTTTAGAGGACTGCCAGGGCAGTCTTTCACGGGAAGGGGTCATTGATAGTAGTTGTGGCCGAGAAGCCCAGCGTGGCTAGGGCGATTGGAAGGGTTCTCAGGAAGCATGGGGTCGAGGCGAGGGTCGTGGGGCTACGGGGACATATCTTGGACGCAGACCTCCCGGAGAGCTATGGATGGGGCAGGGTGGAGCCAGAGAGAATCTTCCATGTAAGGAGCTTCAGGACCATCGTTAGGGATGAACGTGCCTACAGGGAGCTGGCCAACATATTCGGGGACGGCGGGCTGGAGGAACTCGTCATAGCCACCGACAACGACAGCGAGGGAGAGCTGATAGGCTCCGAGGTCCTAGAACTCTACAAGAGGTTCAACGGCGGAAACGTGAAGGTGTCCAGGATGAGGTTCAATGCGGTCTCGGAGGAGGAGCTCTGGAGGGCTTGGAGGGAGAGGGAGCCCGACCTAAACTGGAGATGGGTTGCGAAGGCATCCTATAGAAGGAACTTCGACCTGATTACGGGTGCGGCGTTCACGAGGCTCCTCACCACCAGTGCAAGGAAGCTGGGATACAAGGGGCTTATCTCGTGGGGGAGCTGCCAGACCCCGACCCTCAACTACCTCGTCAGCAGGGAGGAGGAGATTAGGAGCTTCAAGCCCAAGACCTACTGGGCCCTCAAGGTCCTCTTGGAGAGGGATGGGGAGAGGTTCTGGGCCAGGAGCAGGAGGTTCGACCTGAAGCATGAGGCTGAGGAAGCCTTCAGGAGGGTTAAGGCTGGGGTGGAGGCGGTGGTCGAGGAATACGTGGAGAAAGAGGAGGTCTCGAGGAGGCCTAAGCCCCTTAGAACCGACGAGATGCTAAGGGACCTCAACAGGATAACCGGGATGAGCGCCTCCAACATCCTCAGGCTGGCCGAGGAACTATACTCCGAGGGCTACATAAGCTACCCGAGGACCGAGACCGAGAGATGGCCCAGGAACTTCGACCACACGACGCCCACCAAGGCCGTGCAGGCTGCAGGGATACTCGAGGAACCCGAGGCTCCTCCAAACCCGCTTCAGGGAAGACTGGACGACAAGGCCCACCCCCCAATCTACCCGGTCAAGCCATATAGGGGCGACGGCTCGGCCAAGTGGAGGATATGGGAATATGTTGCGAGGAGATATGCGGCGAACGTGTATATGCCTGATGCTGTTGTAGTGAAGCAGAGGGTAAGCGTCTCGGCCAACGGCGTAAGGTTCTCCGCAGACGGCTTAATGATACGTGAGGAGGGATACTACAGGGTCTATGGATACTTCAGGCCCAGGGAGGACCCGTTGCCGAGGCTCGTTAAGGGTGAGGTGCTGCGGATTAGGGATGTGAGGATGGTGGAGGAGAAGACGAAGCCGCCGCCCAGGCTCTCGGAGGCAAGCCTCCTGAAGCTCATGGAGAGGGATGGGATAGGGACAGACGCAACACGGGCCGAGTATCCCCGGATACTTCTCCAGAGAGGCTATGCAGTAAAGTCGGGGAGGATACTGAAGCCAACCGAGCTCGGGATAACCTTAATCCAGCATCTGAGGAGGATTGATGGGAGGCTTGTCTCGCCCGAGACCCGCAGGATGGTTGAGGAGCATATGAGGAGGATAGGCGAGGGAGAGGAGGATGCTGGAGAAGCCCTCGACGAGACCCTCAAGATATACTCCGAGCTCTACCAAAGACTTAAGCCCAAGGTAAGGGAGATATGGGTCGAGCTAGGCCGAGGGGTGAGGGGCTGAGTGATTTTCCGGGATAGGAGGGAGGCGGGTGAGAGGCTCGCAGAACTCCTGGAAGACCTGAGGGGCGAGAGATGCGTGGTCATAGCGATACCTAGGGGAGGGGTGGAGGTAGGATACCATGTCGCATGGAGGCTTGGATGCCCCCTCGAGATAACGGTTCCGAGGAAGATTGGGGCGCCCTTGGAGCCTGAGCTGGCTGTGGGCGCGGTGGCCGAGGATGGGACAATCTATGTTGAGGAGGGTGTGGCGAGGATGGTTGGAGTCGATTATGATTGGATTAAGAGGGAGGCGGAGAGGGTTCTCAGGGAGGTTAAGCGGAGGGTAGACCTCTACAGGGAGGGGCGCCCCCTACCCAGCCTAAAAGACTACACGGCAATCCTCGTGGACGACGGAATAGCTACAGGCGCAACCATGATAGCCTCCGCACGCTTCATAAGGAAACTCGGACCGAGGAGAACGGTCATAGCCGCTCCCGTCGCCCCACCTGAGGTCATGGAGAAGCTTAGGGGCGAGGCCGATGAGATAGTGGTCGTGGACACCCCCTCACCCTTCTACGCCATAGGCCAGTTCTATCAAGACTTCACCCAGCTGAGCGACGCAGATGTGCTGAGGCTCCTGAAGGGTGCGAGGAGGCTCATCAACG
>JAHSRM010000049.1 GCA_021650775.1 Candidatus Benthortus lauensis | reverse complement strand
TCATGCATGGGGAGATAGTAGTATTCCCCGATTTTTTCCACATTTCCATTCGAGCAGTCATAAACATTATGATTATCCATGCCTGTTGAGCATGCAGCCTTATATGCTAAGAGTTTTTTATCTCTGCTTCCACTAAAAGGTGAAATGACGCTCTCGCCTAGGGGGTCGCCATTAATTCTCCACCATCTCCAGAATTTCTCGAGCCTAGGAAACCATCTTTTAACCCGCTCATAATCGCCTGTTAGGGCTAGATATGAGTAAACAGAGTCTATTAAGATTGGGGGCTGGCTTCTCAAATCCTTATCTCTAACCTCTGAGGGCGCATTAGGGATTAAGCCATCGCCACGTTGTATGTGGAGTATAGCCTCGACGCTCTCCGCAGCCTCATTAAAACGCCCCAAAGCAAGAAGCCCCCACACATGAAAAGCCGTATCCCAACAATAGGGAACAGGGTAAGCCCTCCTGTGAGGAACAATAACCCTGAACCCCCTAAAATAAACCATATTCGATACCAAAACCTCCTCAGCCAGACCTACCAGCCGGTTATCCATCGACATAATGATTGTAATCTATAGTGGAGTAATAATTAATAATTTTTTGTCTATATCGAAAATTTAGATAAAAATTTATATATTTTTTATATACCCGAAATACTACATGATAAGGAAAAAGTCCTGGATAAAAATATCTTCGATAGTTCTTGCCACCGTGATGTTGGCCGCCTTCCTGATGATGCAGGTGCCGGCTTCATCTGCTCAGGAGCCGGATAAGTTGGTGATACTGCTGTTTAATAATGATAGGTTTGCGGAGGCGTTTAGGGAGTGGTATAGACAGAGGACTGGGAGGGATGTCGTGGTTGAGTGGTCGTATCCTGGGACGCCTGTTGCGGTTAGGCAGATTATTGAGGCTGGGGGTAACCCTGAGTGGGATATAATATTCTGGCTTGAACCTGAAGCAGTTGAGGTGCTTGAGAGCAGAGGTCTCCTGGAGCCATTCTACCTACCTGATGACCCGGAGTGGCAGGCCATAAATAACAGCATGCCAGCCGACTTCTCGGGAATACCCCTAAAGGATATGGACCCAACCTATGGAAAATACAACTGGTGGGCGCAATTCATGGACAGCTATGTAATCATGTATAACACCGAGTATGCAAAGCTGTTTAACGCCCCTGAGCCTACAGACTGGATAGACTATACGGACCCGATATACATGGATAAGTTGGCTATGACGCCGCCTAAGAAGAGTGGTGGCCAGCATGCGGCAGTAGAGGTTGTCTTACAGTGGTATGGGTGGTCCGAGGGATGGAAGATGCTTCACATGATGGGAGCCAATATGGGCAAGTTCGGTGAGAGGAGCAGCGAGCCGCCGACATGGGTGGAGAGAGGAGAGTTCGGGTTTACCTTCGCCTCGGTAGGCTACGCAATAGCGAAGAAGCAGGCAGGAGCCCCTATCGAGTGGTTCTTCCCTCCAAAAGAGGGGGCTCAGAAAGTCACCACCTTCTCGCCACTCTACCTAGCAATACTTAAGGGAGCGCCCCACAAGGAGGTAGCCATAGAGTTCATGAAGTTTGCGTTATCAGCCGAGGGCATGCGTGCATGGCTTAACAGGGAACCGCCATCGTATCTCCTACCCGTCCTACCCGAAGCTTACCAAGGAATAAACGTCGAGCTGCCAAACATCTATGAGGAGGGAATACAGGTCATAAACTACGACTCAAGGCTTGCCGCCCAAAGATACGTGGTTCTCAACGAGTTATTTGATGTAATGATAGTAAGGAAGCACTCGGAGCTAAGAGAGGCGTGGACAGCGCTTACGGAAGCCAAGAAGGCTATAGATGATGCAGCTGCAGCAAAGGGGGAGACCGTGGAAGTTCAGGCAGCAAGGCAAATCTATGAAGAAGCCCTAGATGTTCTCGGCTCAGTTCCAATATCCGAGAGCTGGGCCGCAACATTCGGCAAAAGGTTCGAGACCGACCCAACATTCCAAGAACAGGTTAGGGGAGAGTGGGATGCCTTCGCAACCCAGAAATACAACAAAGTTAAGGAGCTAGCCCAGTTAATTATAGCTACATTGAAGGGAGTGGAGGCTCCGCAGCCCATCACCGTAACCCAGACCCAGACAGTAACAGTTGTTTCAACAGTTACGCAGCCAGCTGAGGGGCCAGCACCATCAACTGTAACGGTTACGGAGACAAGGACCGTTACTATGGAGGCTGAGATGGCTCCCGCAGGACCTGATATTGGAATGCTGGTGATAGGCCTTATAGTGGGAGCGGTAATAGCGGGCGTAATAGCCTATACTGCTGCAAGCAAGCGAGGTAAATAGAACTATGCAACTTTCACAAACCCTTTTTTCTCCCTATAAATTAATCGGGAGAGTAATCCTTCCATTAACGCTCGTAGCAATATTCAGCCTATTCATAATATATCCCATAATAGTAGTAATCTCGGGAGTCTTCATAGTTAATGGAGAGTTCACTCTAACAAACATTTTAAGCATAACATATGACCCCTTTGTATCAACGATAATCCTGAACACATTAATCATGGGAGGGCTGGTCACGCTAATAACAACTATTCTGGCAATTCCATACGCTTACATACTTGATAGATATGATATACCGTTTAAATCCTTCTTCCTTCTCATGACACTACTACCATTTGTTTCCCCGCCATATGTTGGGGGACTTGGATACATAAACCTGCTAGGTAGGCAGGGGACGATAAGCCTTCTACTCTTGAAGGCAGGCCTAATAAACAAGCCTTTAGAGATAATGTATCAGACTACACCCATCATAAACCCATTTACCGGTTCAAGAATAGCCGAGATACACTGGGGGGCGGTTATAATTTCCGCTCTAACTTACTTCCCCTTAATGGCCCTAACATTTTTCTCAGCACTGCAGAATATAGATGAGTCCCTTGAAGAAGAGGCATACATACTTGGAGCAAAGCCTTCCACGACATTCTTCAGAATTACCCTTAAATCAGCTATGCCGGGATTAATCGCAGGGGTAATGCTTGTTTTCATATCGTTTGTTGATGAAGTAGGAATACCGTTGATAGTAGGTTACAGGAATGTTATGGCAGTAGCAGCTTATGATGCAATAGTAGAGAGCAGCTTCTACTATACGCCTCGGGGATACGTCTTTTCATTAATCATGATAGTTATAGGACTCCTAGTCCTGTTCCTGGGAAGACATTACATCTCCCTAACAAGGTATGTAAGCGTTGTAAGAGGAGCGATAAGATACCGGAAAATTGTGAGATTAACAGGGTTGAAACGGGTTATAGCTCTAACATTCATGATTATAGTGGCGGGAATGCTCTCGATAAGCACGATTGGACTCCTTCTCGCAGCATTTGCCACTGAATGGTATCTTACACCATTTCCAACAAAGGTTGGATTGGATAATTTTGTAGAGGTATTCGAGGAATACTTCATCCTCGCAAGAAACAGCATAATATATAGTGTGACATCAATGCTGGTTGGAATCATAATGAGTGCATTAATAGCTTACATGATTGTTAGGATGAGGATTGCATACTCTGGTGCATTAGATTACATTATAACTCTACCGCTGGTGGTTCCAGGAATAGTAATCGGTATAGGCAACTGGGCTGTATGGAGAGGGACGCCCCTAGACCCGTTTGTGAACCCTGTCACCATAATAGCTTTGGTTATAGCGTTTAGGAAGCTTCCCTACGCATTCAGGGCCATCTACGCATCAACGCTTCAAATACCAGCCGAATTTGAGGAGGCAGGACTCACACTAGGTGCAAACAGGATTAAGACCTTCATTAAGATAATGCTTCCGGCGCTTGCCCCTGCGCTAATTGCGGGAGGACTGCTTGCGTTTATAGCGGGAATAACGGAGCTATCCTCCACCCTGGTTCTCTCAGCAACAAAGAACGCTGGAAGCCTCACTCTAGCCATCTTTCTCGCACTAGTAGACATAAGACACGGACCTACAGTTGCATCAGCCATAGGAGTAATCATAATAGTAATCTCAATAGCGGTCGCATACATGGCAAACAAGTTCGCTAAAAGAACGATAGGTGGGCTGAGGTTGTTCTAGCATGAACCTAAGCTTTATTAGAGACTATGAAGTTACGATTCCTAGGTGGCCTTAAATGGTCAATGTTAATCTTATTAACCTCACGAAGATTTTTGGTAAAGATGTAGCTGTTGATAACGTGAATCTCACCATAGAACATGGGACATTCTTCACATTCCTCGGCCCCTCGGGTTCAGGCAAATCAACTACTCTAAGGATGATAGCCGGGCTGGAAGAACCGACCCGTGGAGAGATATTGTTTGATAATAGGCCGGTGACCCATCTCCCCCCATATAAACGAGGAGTCGGCATGGTCTTCCAGAACTATGCACTCTGGCCCTTTATGACAGTTTTCGACAACGTGGCGTTTGGTCTAAGGATTCAGAAACTCTCTAAAAGCGAGATAAGGGAGAGGGTAAAGGAGGCATTAAGGCTTGTTCAACTTGAAGGCCTGGAGCGTAGATACCCTCACCAACTCTCGGGAGGCCAACAGCAAAGAGTCGCAATAGCTAGAGCACTCGTAGTAAACCCAAAGATACTTCTACTCGATGAGCCGCTATCCAACCTCGACGCAAAGCTAAGAATCGAGATGAGGCGGGAAATAAGAAAACTTCAGAGAAGGCTTGGAATAACTACGATTTATGTTACCCACGACCAGGAGGAGGCTTTAGCAATAAGCGATAAGGTGGCGGTGATGAACCGTGGAAGAATAGTAGCAGTAGGAACACCCTACGAGGTATATAACAACAGCAACAATGAATTCGTCCTATCCTTCGTAGGTCATACAAACTTCATAGAAGGCAAAGTAATAGAGACTAGAGGAGAAAACACAGTCATAGTAGAGACAAAACTAGGAGAATATAAGATAAGGCATGCTCACAATATAACAAATGGAAAAATAATCCTCGGTTTTCGGCCGGAGCATGCAAGATTAACGAAAAAGCAACCGAAACCTAAATCATCCATAGGCAAGATAGTTATGAAAGAGTTTCTTGGAAAAATCGTTAGATATGAGATTAAGGTCGGAGATGAAACAATAGTAATAGACATAATGGCTAAAGATGACCCTGGATACTCGGAAGGAGATTCAGTCTACATCGACATCGACGAAAACCATTTGCTCGTTGTTCATTGATGGGTTTAAGGGAATAATCTATAAATGATGGCCTAATACGGGGTAGAGCTATGTCGGAAGATAAGATTATTGAAGAGATACAGAGGAAAAAGAAGTTGCTGAAACTTGACGGGGACGAAATTTTAAGAAATGCGGGGAGAATGAAGTTCGGTGAGAAGAGTCTTGAGCTTCTTCGCAGGGCTCTTAACGTTGAGTCATTAGGAGCTATGCCTTTCAGCCTATATGATGCTCCCCCCATTATAGAGAGCGCTGGTGAGGGAGCGTTAATCTACGATGCGGATGGAAGGGAATACCTCGACATGATGGCCGGATTCTCGGTTAACAACATAGGTTATCACAGGCCTGAAGTCTTAGAAGCATTAATAGAACAATATAAGAAGATAAGTCAGTATGGGGAAATGCTTAACGAGACTAGGATAAAATTGTCCGAGCTTCTCGTCAAGATAACTCCTGGAGAGCCTCCTAAGAAAGTATTTTATGGTGTAACGGGGACGGATGCGAATGAGATAGCTGTTAAGCTTGTTAGGTCCTATACTGGGAGGCCGTATATAGTTACTCATTGGGGCGATTATCACGGCAGGAGTATTGGGACCTCAGCCTTAACGTCCTCCTTCTCAACATGGTCCCAGACATATCCCGTCCCACCCGCAGATACAGCAGTAGTCAGATTCCCTTTCCCTTACTGCTACAGATGCCCATTCGGACTCAACAGAGATAACTGCGGAATGATATGCACCAACTATGTAGATTATATGCTTAGGTCATCCTATTACGGGCTTGCCAACCCAAGCAAAGGTCTAACAAATGTTGCGGCATTCATCATAGAGCCCTTTCAGAGTGCCGCCGGATACATAATTCCACCCGACGGATACTTGGAAGAGCTGTATAAGATTGTAAAGGAAAGGGACATACTATTTGTGGTTGATGAGATTCAGACAGGGTGGGGTAGAACAGGCAAGCTATGGGCGGTGGACCACTACCCCGGGGTTAAACCAGATATAACGTTGGTTAGTAAATCAATAGCGGGCGGTCTGCCTTATTCCGCCGTTGTAGGGAGGAAGGAGATTATGGATTCATGGGGGCCGGGAGCCTACTCCACAACATTTGCAGGATACATGCTCGGAGCGGCAGCGGCACTGAAAACGATAGAGATAATTCTTAACGAGAACCTGGCCTATCAAGCCGAGAAGAAGGGTAAATATTTCCTAAAGGGGTTAAAGGACCTGGAGGAAGAGCATCCAATAGTGGGAGATGTTCAGGCTAAAGGTCTCTACATGGGAATAGAATTTGTTAGCAATAATGAGAAGAAGCCCGCCGAGAAGGAAACAAGGTGGATGGCCTCCAGACTACTACAACTCGGAATGCTGGTAAAGAGGTCTGGATACTTTGGAAATAGATTCGCTTTATCACCGCCACTCAACATAACAGAGAGCCAGATAGATAAGGCAATCGAAATATTCGACCGAGTATTTGGAGAAGCAGAAGATAAATTCGATATTAAAAGATAATCTACAACTCCCTTACTAAACTCCAGAGCCTCAGAAATTTCTCATACATGGAATCATATGTTTCTCGGTGAATCTCCCTCGGCTTTACGGCCTCTTCAACAGCGATTACCTCCTTTGCTATTTTTTCGTAGCTAGGATAGATTCCAGTCCCCTTCCCAGCTATTAACGCCGCCCCGAAAGCGGATGCATCTTTTTCACGCATAAGAATATGAGGTATACCTGTTATGTCTGCTTTGACCTGTAGCCAATACTTCGACGCCCCTCCTCCCCCGCATCTTACCTCCTCTACAGTTATCCCCAAGTCTTTAAATCCATCGATAATGCTTCGCTCCCAGAACGCCACCCCCTCATACACACTTCTCACTAATCTCTCACGTGAGGAAGCAAGCGATAGACCATAAACTAGCCCCCGGAGACCGGGTTCCCAGTCGGGGCTCCTAGTCCCTGAAAGAAAAGGCAGGAAAATCAGCCCTGAAGGCTTATCCAGAAATCGTTCATCAGGGTAGCTGTGATAGTTAGTCAGGTTAAGTATTGTGGATAAGGCCTTTCCCGCAGTGGGAAGAGAGGCTTCCATGATGTAGCTTTCGGGGAGGACATGCATGTATGTCTCGAACCTCATCTCTTTATCCAGAATAGGCTTACCTGACGTGGCATCCAAACACATGGAGGTCCCAGTTATATCTGCTATAAAACCCGAGGAAATTGCGCCGATACCAAGAGCCGCACACGCCGAATCAACACCCCCTAACGTAATGTAGACATCCGACTTGTCCACGTTAATTTTTTCGAGCATATCGCTGCGGATATTCGTCGTGAACTCGGATTTTACAGGTGTAAAAAAATTATCTTCATCAAGTTCCAAAACCTCAATCATATCATGGTAGTATTTTTTCCTATGTATATCGAAGAGGAGGGTCTCGCTGGCGTGCGAGTAGTCTGTTACGGGTTCTCTAGTTAATTTGAAGAAGAGATAGTCTTTAACCTGTACGAAGTAGTCGGCTTTCCTGAAGATGTCTGGTGTATGCTCTTTCATCCACATAATTTTTGGTGCAGTAAATATTGAGTCGGGGCGTAAGCCTGTCCTCGAATAAATCTCCCACATTCCAAGCTTGTCGATGATTTTCCTGCATTCGTTTTCAGCCCTTCTATCAAGCCATGTGATTATTCTACTTAGCGGTTCACCATCAGATGAAATAGCTACTACACTTGGGGATGTAGAGGATAACCCTATTACAATGTCTTCACCTTTACAGCTGAGCATAACATTCCTAATTATTCTTAGGAACTTTTGGAATATTTCATGGGGGTCCTGTTCCACGTATTCGGGATTATTTTCATGGATATGTAGGCTTATATCTTCTCGGTGGTCAAAGATTTTGTCTCCTGTTGGTTTGAATCCTACCGCCTTGATGCTGCTGGTTCCTATATCGATTCCTGTCAAAATCACGGAGACCATATGGGGTTTAGTGATAAATAACGTTTTGAGTTCTCTGGATGGTTTGGGTTGAATCGGGTTCCCGGGTAAAGAATGCATAAATATATGGATTGATATTTGCTGTAGATGGTAGTCGTGGAGAGGAGTAGGAAGCCGCCCATCCCGGTGGAGGTTGTTGATTTAAGGAATCTTGCTAGGCTCGCCATGAGTAGGTCTGATGTCCAGCCTCTTTTCTGGAGCTTCGAGTATAAGGGGAGGATTGTGCTGGGCCATCTCTCCTCTATCCCGTATTGGCGTGGGAACCTCCCCATATTCGCCTACACGTTCATAGATGAGGAGCCTGGGAGCTACGTGGCCTACACGGCTCTTGACAGGGAGGAGGCATTCTTCACAAACAGCACAGATGACACGAGATACCTCTATGGACCGATTATGAAGACTGCTGAGGAGCCTGAGCTTCTTGTCAAGGCGCTCTCGAGGAGGCGTGTGCTGAGGGAGAAGCCCGTGGCTGTTAAGGCGAGGGACATAGGCTCCCTGGTCAGGGTCCTCATGATGATGAGCGACAACACGGTATCTCCGCCGATACTCCACTGCAGGAGACCTGGGGAGAAGCACATACTCGGGCTTATAGCGCCGTTCTTCGACTACTATGAGGCCAACGCCCTGCCCGTCTTCTTCTACCTGGAGAGCAGTGAGCCGCCGCCTGCGCCCTTCATAAAATATTATGCGGGGGAGGGGAGGGAGGAGATACTCTACGCCGAGTATGTCTCCGACATGCGGTATTTCTACGGCAGAATAGTCACCGTGAAGAGCATTCCGTTCTTCTCTCGGCGGCCTACTTCCAGAGCTCCTTCTTGAGCAGGTCTCTCACGGCGGTCCTCATCACGGCGCTTCTGCTCGGGTAGACCCCCTTCTTGACAAGCTCATCCATCCCCTCTATGAGAGCTTCAGGCATCTTGACCGAGATGAGCTTCATTCACCTCAACCCCCTACAGCAGGGAGGGTATGACCCCCGACTTACACATAAAACTTTCTCAGCCATAAGGGGAGAACATGCCAACAAACTGAGCATAACGGGCGGCCACCACCCCCATAACTCCAAGAATATGACCAATCGTGTAAGCCTAATTAGATGCCGTGCAGGTTATTCCGCCGCAGGCTTAAATAGGGTGGGCCTGACATCGGAGAAGGCTCTGTAAGTTTATAAATAGCCTGGGGAGCCTACTTTCTGGAAATCTTATAGTGTCGTGGGGGTGAACTGTGTATGTCTGCACCGTCCCATGCTGGTGGGACACCCGTAATTATACTCAAGGAAGGGACTCAGAGGACTAGGGGCAGGGAGGCCCAGCTCAACAACATCATGGTCGCCAAGATCATCGCCGAGACCATGAAGTCCTCCCTAGGGCCACGGGGGATGGACAAGATGCTGGTGGACAGCTTCGGAGACGTGGTGATAACCAACGATGGGGCGACGATACTCAAGGAGATGGACGTGGAGCACCCCGTGGCTAAGATGCTGGTGGAGGTGGCGAAGGCCCAGGACGCCGAGGTCGGTGACGGGACGACCACGTCGGTGGTTCTGGCCGGAGAGCTGCTGGCAAAGGCCGAGGAGCTTATCGAGAAGGAGGTCCACCCCTCGGTCATAATCGAGGGATACAAGAAGGCTGCCACCAAGGCCCTCGAGATATACGACAAGATAGCCATACCTGTCAAGCCGACCGATAAGGAGGTTCTCAAGAAGGTTGCCAAGACCTCCATGGTAAGCAAGCTCGTGGCCGAGGAGGCCGACTTCCTCGCCGACATAGTGGTCGAGGCCGTCCTCAAGGTTGCCGAGAAGGTGAACGACAAATGGCACGTGGACCTGGATAACATCAAGATTGAGAAGAAGGAGGGTCAGAGCCTCAGGGACACCAGGCTAATCGAGGGAATAGTCCTGGACAAGGAGGTCGTCCACCCAGGCATGCCGAAGATAGTCCACGACGCCAAGATAGCCATCCTGGACGCCTCCCTCGAGATAGAGAAGACCGAGTTCGACGCCAAGCTCAACATAGAGACACCCGAGCAGATGAGGGCCTTCATGAAGCAGGAGGAGGAGATGCTCAAGGAGATGGTCGAGAAGATAGCCGCCTCGGGAGCAAACGTTGTCCTATGCCAGAAGGGTATAGACGACATGGCCCAGCACTTCCTTGCCAGGAAGGGCATACTGGCCGTCAGGAGGATAAAGAAGTCGGACATGGATAAGATAGCGAAGGCCACGGGAGGGAGGATAATCACCAGGATTGAGGAGATAAGTGAGAAGGACCTGGGAAGGGCGAAGCTCGTGGAGGAGAGGAAGGTCGGCGAGGACAAGATGGTCTTCATCGAGGGATGCCAGAACCCCAAGGCCATATCCATCCTAATCAGGGGAGGAACCAAGAGGATAGTCGATGAGGCGGAGCGCTCAATCAAGGACGCCCTCAACGTGGTCAAGGACGTGGTGGTCGAGGGCAAGATAGTTGCGGGAGGAGGGGCACCCGAGGTGGAGGTCAGCCTAGGCCTCAGAGACTACGCCAAGACCCTGGCAGGAAAGGAGCAGCTGGCGGTCGAGAAGTTCGCAGAGGCGATAGAGGTGGTTCCAAGCCAGCTCGCCGAGAACGCAGGCCTAGACCCAATCGAGATAATGGTCTCCCTGAGGGCCAAGCACAAGGACGGCCAGAAATGGGCGGGCGTAAACGTCTTCGAGGGCAAGATAGACGACATGCATAAGCTCGAGGTCCTGGAGCCTGTGCTGGTGAAGAAGCAGGTGATTAAGTCGGCTGTCGAGGCCGCCTCGATGATACTGAAGATAGACGACATAATCTCGGCCTCGAGGCTGGAGGAGAAAGAGAAGGAGAAGAAGGGGAAGGAAGAGTCCGGCTTTGGAGAGGAGTGAGCAGGAAGACCCGTATAGGCGGCCGCTGACACGCTACGAGAGGGCGAGGATAATCGGGGGAAGGGCCCTCCAGCTCTCCCTCGGAGCCTTCCCACTCGTGGAGGTCAAGCCCAACGACACGCCCATAGACATAGCCCAGCGGGAGCTTGAGAGAGGGGTCCTCCCAGTAATAATAAGGAGGAAGAAGCCCGACGGAACCTACGTGGATATACCCCTGAAGGATTTAATGAGGCCTGCGGAGCAGGTTGCCTGATGGATGAAGAGGAGAAGGCCTGGCTAATAGCAGCCATAGTCCTCGGCCTCCTCGCATCCTCCACAACACTCTACCAAGTTTTTATCTCACCCCTATTCGAGCCAACCTTCCACCTCTTCGTATTCCAGGTACCAGCCCTAATCTCCCTGGCCTCATGGCTCTACATCAGACTCTCCAGGAAGAGCCGTGGCAAATATGAGGTAGATACTCCCAGCGTATATCACGGGGCCTCCGAGGAAGCGAGAGATTAAATCCTCCCATGCATAAGTTCACGGCCCCGGGATGTATAGGGCTGGGCTAAGGGACCTGAGGATTACCTACGTCTATAAGCCTAAGTGGTATTTCAGGAAGGCTGAGGAGGCCCTCAAGAGCGTGGTTGAGTCCTACATCGGGTTATTCGGGTCCAGGAGGTTCCTCGCCGCATTCTCCTCACCCATCTTCTTCGACGCCCTGGCCGCCTCGGCATACCTCGACGAGCTGGGGGGCGGGGCCACATCCATCATAGCCGTAACCCTGAAGAATCATCTCAGACCCGAGGCAGGGCTGATGGTCCTGGGAGGAAAGCAGCCTATAAGCTACAGGGTTCCTGAGGAGCTTGAGAGGGCTGGGGAGCTTCTTGGGCTTAGTGAGCGGGAGGTTGAGAGGCTTAAGTATTCGAGCAGGATGGTGGCGAAGGTCGATAGCGCCGCTATCCAGGATGGGTTCAAGCTCTACATCCACGTCATGCTCGTCTCGGCTGAGGCGGAGTGGTCGGTTGTCCAGCAGGCTATACGCCCCATGACCAACATCGTGAGGAGGTATCACTGGGCCTCCATGAGGGTTAGGAGCTTCATCGAGGAGCCGCACTCGGGCATAGTCTCCGAGGAGAGGAGGAGGGTTGTCCTAGACATGACCAGTAGGAGGAGCAGGGAGTCCAGGAAGGCCTGCGTCGAGGCGGTGAACCAGGACCTAAGAGGCCTTAAGAGGTTCAGCACGAGCCTACCCTCGGGCCAGCTAACACTCCTAGACTTCGGGGAGGCTGCTGAGAGGAGCGGGGACGAGGCCCTGACGGTCCCGAGGATAAAGTGGTCCACGATAACCAGGATTCATAGGATGGCGCCACGGGACTTCGAGGAGCTCCTCTCCATCCAGGGGGTTGGGCCTGCAACCGTCAGGTTCCTAGCCTACGCATGTATGAGCCTCTATGGCGTTAAGCCGAGCCTAAGCGACCCAGCCACCCTCTTCAACGAGGTTAGGTGCTCACGTGAGGACAGGAGGTATCTGGAGGAGCTTGCCGAGGCCATAGACTCCTCTAGCCTTCCTGAGGAGAAAAAAAGGAGGTCTCTTAGCCGGGTCTCGGCGCTTCTGTCCCAGGCGGAGCCATCATAGGTTGTGGGATAACTCCATCAGGAACTTCTTGGCCCTCTCGAGGGTCTCCCTACCCTTATCCGTGAGCATATAGTATTTCCTCGGAGGCCCTATGCTGCTCTCCTCCCTCCTAGAGGTTATCAGCCCCTCCTTCTCGAGCCTGTGGAGGACCACGTAGCAGGTTACCAGCCCGGGGCTGAAGCCGAACTCCCTGTATATCTTCTCCCTCACCTCGTATCCATAGAGGGGCTCGTCCTTCAGGAGCCTCAGTATGTAGAGCCAGAGGTTCTCCGTGGTCAGCTTCTTCACTAGGCGGGTATACACCACCGCCTGTGCGCCCGTCATCTACCTCATCATTTAGACACCTATCTCCCGTAATAAGGTTTTTCGGCTGACATTCTCCTTGCTGGACTGGTGTCGGATGGCCGTGTATAGGGGTGTGGTGATAGACCTTGATGGATGTGTCTACCTGGGTGAGAGGCTGGTGGAGGGCTCGGACAAGGCGGTGGAGAGGCTCCTGGAGAGGGGCGTCAAGGTCCTCTTCCTAACCAACAACTCCACCCAGACCTCCAGGGACTACTGCACCAAGCTCGGGAGACTTGGGGTAGAGTGCCGGGAGGAGATGGTCCTGACCTCGGGTGAGGCCACAGCCCAATACATCTTGGAGGAGTCGGGGCCAAGCAGGGTCCTCCCGGTGACGGGCAGGGGCTTCAAGGAGTATTGCGTGGAGATGGGGCATGTAATACTGCCTGCCGAGAGGTGGCCTGAGGCGGATTACGTGGTCGTGGGCCTGGACAGGGAGATAAGCTATGGGAAGATTAGGGCGGCCGTGAGGGCCATACACAGGGGGGCAAGATACGTGGCCACAAACCTCGACGCAACCCTGCCAACCGACGAGGGCCCAGACCCAGGCGCAGGCGCAATAGCGGCCTCAATCACAACCGCCTCAGGGGTCGAGCCGCTGGTGGTGGGTAAGCCGTCCAGGATAATCATGGAGATTGCCTTGAGGAGGCTTGGCCTCGGCCCCCGGGAGGTCCTAGTCATAGGCGACAGGCTTGAGACCGACGTTATGGCGGGCAAGAACATCGGGGCTGACACGGCCCTCGTGCTCTCAGGAGCCACCGATAGGAGGGGCTTGGAGAGGGCTAGGCCGGAGGAGAGGCCCGACTATGTCGCCGAGAACCTATACAGGCTTGTGGAGCGGCTCTTTCCCTAAAAGGGCCTTACTCCCTGAGCGGCAGGACCTGGGACTCCTTAATCGTCCTGAGGACTATCCTGGTCTCGGTGGCCACCACGCCGTCCAAGGAGCCTATCCTGTCGAGTATCTTGGCCAGGGTCTCACGGTCAGGCGCCCTAAGCTTGACCAGGCAGTAGTAATCGCCCGTGACATCGTATATCTCCTGGGCCTCCTCTATCTTGGATAGCTCCCTCAAGACCTTCTCATACTTCCCGGGGTTCGCGCTGACCGCCACGAAGGCTGTTAGCTGGTATCCGAGCTTCTCGGGGTCGAGGATTGCTCTGAAGTTCCTTATTATCCCCTGCTTGACAAGCTTCTGGACCCTGGCGTAGACGGCTGCCTCGCTTATCCCCAGCTTCCTGGCTATCTCGGAGTATGAGACCCTACCATTCTCCTGGAGGATTCTCAAGATTCTTATGTCCTTCTCGTCGAAGAGAGGCCTCATGCCGGGGATTCTATAACCCACATACTATTATAATGTTATGATGCTCAAAGAGGATTTAAGAGCCTTGCATCGATTCTTGGATGACTGCTCTGTAGGTCTTCAGGATTTATTGGCTCCTATCCGCCCCCTCTTCACCCCACGTCTCTCCCTCTCCTCCCGTGTTATGGAGTGTAGGTGTCTCAGCAGCCTCTCCTCCGCCTGGGTCAGGGTTCTCCCACGCCTCTCCATCATCCTCTTAGCAGTCTTTATCACCTGCGTGATGCCGAGCTCCACCCTCTCCTGGCCATGGAGATAAGTGAATGAGGGGACATCCTCCGTGACAAGCCCCTGTATATGCGAGGCCACGCCAACCCTCCTTCCTCCGTATATCAAGGTGCCTATACCCGTCTTCACATGGTCGGCTATGAAGGCTCCCAGGAACATCCTCCCGGTCTCCACCACCCTGCCGTCCTCAACCATCCTGTAGCCTCCGTAGGTGTTCTTGAGGTTGCTGACTGTGGTGCCTGCGCCCAGGTTCACCCACTCGCCCACGTAGGTGTGGCCCAGGTAGCCGTAGTGCCTCTTGTTGGAGTATCCCTGGAAGACCGTCTCCTCGACCTCGCCCCCAACCCGGCAGACAGGCCCTATGGAGCATCCAGGCCTGATGAGGCCGCTCAAGACCATGGTCCCATCCCCTATGTATGCCGGCCCCGAGATTCTCGTGGGCGCCTCAACCCTACATCTATGGCCTATGTAGATTGGCCCCTCCCTCGTGTCGAGTATGACGCCCTCCTCCACCTCCGAGTCCTCCTCAACCCTCACACCCCTATCGCCTACAATCCCCCTCATCTCCTGGTTCAAGAGTATCCGGTTGAGCCTCGGAATCTCCCAGATGTGGCCGAGCATGGTCAGGGCCTCCTCCTCAACCCTAAGCCCCGGGCCCGGGAGACGGGGCGGCAACCCCACCTCATCCAGCATCCCCCTAGTGAGGTAGGCCATGGCAACCCTCCCTCCGGCCATCACCGCCCTGGCCTCGCCAGAGGAGACCAGCCGCTCGGCCACCTTCACGGCCCTCCCATCCATGACCACCGAGCCGTTGACTAGGAGTGCGTCTTCATCCCTCCCAGGCTCCTCATGAAGGCCCGGATACCTCTCACGGAGAACCTCCATGAGGTATTCCCTCGCATGGAGCTTGACAGGCCCCCTTCCACCCCACCATCCCAGAATCTTCTCAAGGAGCGTCCCGACGCCGAGCCTTAGGCCATAGATGGGGCGAGTGTAGGTTAGGGGAAGGAGCCTCGAATACCCCTCATCCTCAAAGACGATTAGAATCATTCCCCAATATTTTTCAGGAGAACCTTAATTATCTTTGGCTGGGTTCTCGGTATCGGTGATGGGTTGTTGGGATGTAGGGTCGGGGTCGTCTATGGTGATGAGATGCTTCTCTATAGTTTTCCCGAGGGTCATCCCTTTAGGAGGGATAGGGCCGAGAGGTTTTATGAGAGGTTGAGGGAGGTTGAGGGGGAGCTGGGGGGTTCCCTGGTCAGGGTTGCCCCGAGGATGGCTGGGAGGGAGGAGGTCCTCATCTACCATGAGGAGGACTATGTGAGATACGTGGAGGAGAAGTGTAGGAGGGGTTATGGGTTCCTTGACTACGGGGACACCCCGGCCTTCCCGGGATGCTACGAGGCCTCGCTCTACGTGGTCGGCTCAACACTCAAGCTAATCGACATGGTCATGAAGGAGGAGATAGACCATGGATTCAACCCCGTGGGAGGACTCCACCACGCAAGAAGGAACAAGGCGGCCGGGTTCTGCATCTTCAACGACGCAGGCGTGGCCATACAGTATCTACTCGATAAGCGTGGGCTAAGCCAGGTCCTCTACGTGGATATAGATGCCCACCACGGGGACGGAGTCTTCTACGACTTCTACTACGATAAGAGGGTGATTATAGTCGACTTCCATCAGCATGGGAGCACCCTATACCCTGGGACAGGGTATAGTCATGAGAGGGGTGGAGGCGAGGCTGAGGGAACCAAGCTCAACATACCTCTAATGCCTGGAGCCGGGACGAGGGAGTTCAAGGAGGCTTGGGAGGAGCTGGTGGAGGACTTCATCAAGGGGTTCAAGCCCGAGTTCATCCTGCTGCAGGCCGGTGCGGATGGGCTTTCCGGGGACCCTCTAACGGGCCTCGAGTATAGTGAGGAGGTCCATAGGTTCGCTGCCACGAGGCTTCACAGGTATGCTGAGGAGGTCTGCGGGGGAAGGCTTGTGGCCATGGGCGGCGGAGGATACAATAGGGGTAATGTGGCCAAGGCTTGGACCGAGGTTGTGAAGGCCCTCGCTACTCCACCTTAACCCTCACTCCGGCGACCTTCTTCTTGGCAACTATCTCCAATACACCTTCACGATACCTTGCCCTGACGGTTGAGGGGTCTATCTTGGAGGGAAGCTTGATGTGTAGCAGGTATTTCTGGCCGGGTCTTAGGGCGCTTCTGCACGGTGCCTCGACCCTTACGTAGTCCTCTCCGACCCTCAGGTCTATCTCCTCCTTATTCACCCCGGGCATGTCGGCTGTGAGGATTACCTCGTCTCCTGACTCGTAGATGTTGTATAGGGGGATTATGCATCCACGCATGGCCTCGGCCTCCTTTATCCTCCTCATGAACTCCTCTTCGAACCTCTGCATCTCCTCCTCGATGGCTCGGAACTCCTCCAGGAGAACCCTCCACCAAGGTCTCCTACGAAGCATCACACACCACCTCACAGATACACGGGTGGAAGCTCAAGCTCCTTCGCCTTCTGTATCCCCTGCATGGCTTGGTTGGTCCTCATCATCAGGTCCCTGAGCCTAAGCTTAAGCTCCTCGGCGCTCTCCAGAAGAGGCTTCACATCTATCTCTATGTTGAGATACTTCGCCAGGTATTTGACTATCTCGGCCGCCGAGCCTGGGTCGGGGTAGTTGAAGTGGGATTGGGCGAGGATTAGCAGCGTGTCCAAGCCACGTTTATAGCCCTCCATCAAGAGCATGCCCTTGACCCCCACCACGAACCCGTCGGTGAACCTATCCACGTTATCTATCCTGGCCGCCTCCTCGGTCAGCTCGGGCCTACTCCCCAGGACGAAGACCTTCGGCCTCTCTATGTTGAGTCTCCCTGGCTCGGGTATCCCTGTGAGGGTTATGAAGAGACGGGGCCTCTTGCCTTCAACCCACTCCATAATCTTCTGGCTTATGGGCTTGACGAGGGGAGGGGGTATGGGGACATCCGATATCAGGGCGAGGAGATTCTCCTTCCTGTAAATCCTGATTAGGTTTAGTATTCTCCCATTCCTAACGGCCACGAGCGGTGGAAGTGCGTCGGAATCAATGTATCCAACCTCCTCCATGCCCAGCTTATCGGCCATGAACGAGGCGGCTATCGCACCCACGAGACCTATGTCGGGGAACCCCTCTACTATCACCAGCCCATCGCCCTCGATAGGCCTGGTCTCCACAATCCTCACAACATCTTCCTCCATCATCAACCAATCCTCCCTAACCCAGGCTCATAAACTCTTCTATGGCGAGCCTTGAATGGCTTGAGGGGAGAGGAGGATTCCTAGTCCTCTGGGGGCGGGGGGATTAGCCCCTCCTCCATCATCACTCGCACGGTCTCCCTGGCGTTCCTGATTTTCTCGACCGAGCGGTCATATAGCTCCTCCCTGCTCATCTTCAGCCTTGCGACCCCCTGCTCTATCGCCTTCATCCCGACTACCACGGCCTCCCTGGGAAAGACCTCCCACTCCTCCACGGTGGGGAGTATATGGTCCTCCCTCAGCCCCTTCTCCTCTGCAACCCTCGCAATCTCCCTCGCAGCCTCGATACACATCTCATCGGTTATGGTCTTGGCCCTGACCTCGAGGGCTCCACGAAATATCCCGGGGAAGCCGAGGCAGTTATTCACCTGGTTGGGGAAGTCGCTCCTACCCGTAGCGACTATGCGGGCTCCAGCCTCCTTGGCATCCCAGGGCCATATCTCGGGGACGGGGTTGGCGCATGCGAAGACTATGGGGTCGTCGGCCATCCCGCTTATCCACTCCTTCTTGATTACGTCGGGCCCGGGCCTGGACATCCCTATAACCACGTCAGCATCCCTCAGGGCCTCGGCTATCCCTCCCTGGACACCGTCCTTGTTGGTCTTCAGGGCCAGCTCATACTTCCATGGATTGCTCTCCTTAATCTTCTCCAAGTCGCTCCTACCCTGGTGGAGCACACCCCTACTATCAACAACCCTCATCTTCCCAGGGTCGACGCCTGCCTTGAAGAGAATCCGTGCTATGGCTATGTTTGCGGCTCCTGCTCCAATCAGGGCGACCACTATGTCTTGGAAGCTCTTCCCAACGAGCTTCAGGGCGTTTATCAGGCCTGCCAAGACTGCTGTCGCTGTCCCCTGTTGGTCGTCATGCCATACGGGGATACTCATCTCTTCACGTAGCTTCTCGAGTATGTAGAAGCACTTAGGTGTCTCGATGTCCTCGAGGTTTATCCCGCCTACGCTTGGCTCCAAGGCCTTGACAAACTCGATTATCCTGTCGGGGTCATGTATGTTTATGACGAGGGGGTAGGCGTCCACCCCTCCAAGATACTTGAACAGGAGGGACTTCCCCTCCATGACTGGGAGACCTGCCTCAGGCCCAATCTTACCCAACCCGAGAACCCTCGTCCCATCACTAATTATCGCAACAGTATTCCCCCGATTAGTATACTCGAAGACCAGGTCCGGGTTCCTGCTTATCTCCCTCGAGGGCTCCGCAACCCCAGGAGTATACCATATTGCGAAGTCATCATAACTTCTAACAGAGCATTTCAGGGTTACTTGGATTTTGCCTTTATAGAATGGATGATACTTGAGTGCTAGTTTTCCCGGCTCCATAACCCTCCTCTCAACCTTTACGCAACCACTTTCCTTCACATGAATATATCTCTATCATCTTGCTTTAAGGATATGTTGGCTATTTTGACGGAATCATGCAGGCAAAAAGGTGATATACATCCGATTGTTCTCTGGAGTCGCTGGCGTTATGACGGATAGGTCGTCGAGGATACCTGGATTCTATAAGCTTCCGCCCGAGGAGAGGCTTAGGATAGTGTCGGATTTCGCAGGTCTGAGCGAGGAGGAGAGGGAGCTTCTTAGGAAGACAGGCGCCCTGGACATCGAGACTGCGGATAGGATGATAGAGAACGTGGTTGGGGGATACACGCTCCCACTCGGAATAGCGGTAAACTTCCTGATAAACGGGAGAGACTACCTGATACCCATGGCCATAGAGGAGCCGTCGGTCGTGGCCGCGGCATCGAACGCAGCGAAGATGACGAGGGAGGGAGGAGGGGTAAAGACATGGAGCAGCGACCCACTAATGATAGGACAGATACAACTTTTGGATATAAGCGATCTACGTGGAGCAATATTCGAGATAATCCAGAGAAAGGATGAGATACTCGAGCTCGCTAACAGGGATCATCCAACGCTCGTGGGGCTTGGGGGAGGGGCGAAGGACCTTGAGGTGAGGGTTGTCGAGTCACCCATCGGCCCCATGCTGGTCGTCCACCTAATAGTTGATGTGAGGGATGCTATGGGTGCCAACGCAGTTAATAGTATGGCTGAGGCCGTGGCCCCGAGACTTGCCTCAATAACCGGTGGAAGGTTCAGGCTTAGGATTCTATCCAACCTTGCTGATAGGAGGATTGTTAGGGCGAAGGTTAGGGTTCCGCCCGAGGCCGTGGGTGGGAGGGAGGTTGCCGAGGGGATAGTCGAGGCATGGGCCTTCGCAGAGGCAGACCCATACAGGGCGGCCACCCACAACAAGGGGATAATGAACGGCGTGGACGCAGTCCTGATAGCAACTGGCAACGATTGGAGGGCCGTGGAGGCCGGGGCACACGCATACGCCTCACGTTCAGGAAGGTATAGGCCTCTAAGCACGTGGGAGCTGGACAGGGAGGGCTGGCTCGTCGGAACCCTCGAGATGCCTATGCAGGTCGGGGTTATAGGGGGTGCGACCAAGACCCACCCCACGGCTAGGATCAGCCTCAAGATTCTCGGAGTGAGGTCCTCAAGGGAGCTGGCCGAGGTGGTTGGAGCGGTAGGCCTGGTCCAGAACCTGGCGGCCCTAAGAGCCTTGGCGGCTGAGGGAATCCAGGCAGGCCACATGACGCTTCACGCAAGGAACATAGCCGTGATGGCTGGTGCGAGGGGCAGGGAGATAGACCTTGTCGCCGAGGAGATGGTTAGGAGGAAGCAGATTAGGGTCGATGTGGCGAGGAGGATACTCGAGGAGATTAGGGGGAAGGGTTAGCCCATCCCGCCCAGATACTCGGGCTTAAGGAACCTCTCGATAATCAGCATGAACAGCACGCTGGGTATCAGGAGGACTATGGCCGTCGCAGAGGCAAACTGCATGTTGTATCCGCTGCTGCTGTAGAGGAGCATGGGCAGGGTTATCACGAAGGGTAGGCCTATGAAGAACGTTCCCGTGAACTCGTCCAGGGAGTATAGGAACACGAAGACGCTGCTGGCGAGAAGCCCGGGTGTTGCGAGGGGCAGGGTAATCCTGAAGAAGGTTGTCAGGGGGCTGGCTCCAGTAACCCTCGCAGCCTCCTCCATCTCAGGCGGAATCGACTTGAAGGTGGCGGTGTTTATCCAGACGGAGAAGACGAGGCTGGGCATCAGGTGGGCCAAGATTACCCCAGGTATCGTTCCAACCAGGTCGAAAGCATAGAATACCCTCATCAGGTTTACGAAGACGGGCTGCTGCGGGAATGCCTGAGGCATCAGGAACAGGAAGAAGAGTATAGGCTTGAAGGGTATATGGTATCTGGCTAGGGCGTAGCTGGCTGGAAGAGATATAGCTGTGGCGATGGCTACGACGGCAAGGGCTATCATGACGCTGGTTATCAAGGCATCTATGATGCTTACCGCACCCGTTATCGCCAGACCCTTCTTAATCCCGAGGGCCTCAAGCCAATAGTCGAGGCCAATCTCCTGAGGGAAGATGTGGGGCCAATACCACTTCAACGCAATAGACCATATCACCACGCTTGAGAATGGCGCGAATATCCAGAAGAATAGGATGACGATGACTATTAGCTGGATTGACTTCAGAGCTATTGCCTTAACGTTCATAGAGACCCCTCCTAACCATCTCACGCAGATAATATATCGAGAACCCTCCCACCATCAGGTAGGACACGGTTCCAAGGGCGTTCGCCGTGCCCCAGTCCCCGAAGTAGACCACCCTGTGGGCTATATCGACGGTTATTGTCGTGGGTGTTGAGCCTCCTATTAGCATGTAGGGTAGGGTGAATGTGCTCACGTTTGAGGCGAAGATTAGTATCATGGCTATCGCTATGCTCGTCCTAGCCATGGGGATTAGGATGCTTGTCAGAATCCTGCCATACCCTGCCCCCACGCTCCTCGCAGCCTCAATCATAGACTCATCAATCATGGAGAACCCGCCTAGAATTATCAGGGCCATGAAGGGGACCTGCTTCCAAGTGAACCCTATAAGCATGCCCTTCCAGTCGAAGAACCATGGAGGCTGCTCCAAGTCTATCAAACCGAACTGTGCAAGGTAGACGTTTAGGAGGCCGTGGGGGGCGAGGAACGTCCGCATCATCTGGGCCACTACAACCATGGGTATAAAGAGGGGGAACCTGTAGAGGATTGAGATAATCTTCCTAACTATCGACACGGTGCTGAGCCTGAGATACGCAGCTATGCCTATCGCTATGACTGCTGGCACGAAGGTTGCCAAGATACAGAGCCAGAGGGTGAAGAATATGTCCTGCCCGTAGGCTGTGAAGGCCTCGTTATAATAGTAGAAGGTTACCGACCCCGAGTCATCCACGAAGCTCGTTATTATCGAGAGTATGAATGGGTAGAGGTAGAGGGTGAGGAGGAAGAGGAGGGCTGGGAGAATTAAAAAAATGGGGGTTATTTTCTCGTTCATGGCCTCCTCGGCCTAGCCTCCTATCACGACCTGCTCGTAGAGCTTCAGGATGTCGCCGAAGTATTCAGCGATTGGGAACATCTTGCCGTATTTGGCCAGGTCTTCGGGGCCTATGTCCTTGAAGAGCCTGTTCTTGGCCTCTGGGCTAACATAGTCCATGACATACTTGGCGTCTATGCCCGGATACCAGTTGTATCTCTCCACTATCACCTTCGCCTGTATCTCCGGGCTAGTCATGAACTCCACCAGCTTCTTGGCCCACTCGGGGTTGCAAGCCTTCTTGGGGATCACGTAATACATGGGCTGCCCTGGTAGCCCCGGGTCTATGAGTGTAAGCCGTATGTTGGGGTCCATCTTACCCTCCAGCATGAACGTGTAGAACATGTCCACCCACACAGGCCCCATCCAGATCTCTCCACGGTTGAGCATGTCCAGCGTCCCCACGTTCCCGGATGTTATGGTAACATACTTGTTGAACTCCTTGAGCTCCTCGAGGGCTGCGACTATCTTGTCTTTCAGGGCGGGGTCATATGGGCCTCGTGTGAATTTCTCGTATTCGCCTGTCTTCCAGTAGACCCAGGCCACCGTGAAGCCTACACCGGACATGCCTCCCTTGATTCCGTTGTATCCGAATTTGCCTGGGTTCTGCTTAACCCATTCGACCAGCTCCTCGAAGCTCTTGGGCGGGTCCTTAACGTATTGCGGGTTGTAGGCTATGGCTATCTGGCTGTGGAACATGGGCATTACGTATCCCTCGACATTCACGCCAAGGGCGATCTTGGCGTCCTCGGCGGTAACATACTTGGAGGTCTCTATCTCGTCCGTGTATTTCATGAGGAGGTCCTCTGGGATGGCCCATGAGAGGAATATCTGGTGGACCACCGCTACGTCCACGTCCCAGCAAGCCTTCCCAGCATCCCTTGCAGCCTTAATCTTCTCGAAGACGGTCCTACTCCCGGCCTCACCAGGCCCGGTGTGAACCGTGATTACCTCCACGTTGGGATACTTCTTCTCGAACTCGGGTGCGATGAGGTTCTGGGCCAAGGCCAGCATGTTAATGTCCCCAGCGGTCATGTAGACCAGCCTGACCTTGCCTCCTCCACCCATACCCTGTCCCAAAAGTATGAAGGCGCCGGCGACAGCTGCCACAACCACAACAACGGCGATAGCGATCGCGGCTACCTTACTCAGACCCAGCTTTTTCATGGTCAGGTAATTCTGTAAGTATTCATCGTATATAAAATTTTTAGCTCTATATAGAGTCTTGGTTCTAAGTATTCTTGGCTGAAGATTAATATTTGATTTTCTAGGGAGGTAGTTGGGCCATGCCGCAGCTTAGGTTGGAGGGTGTTACGAAGAGGTTTGGTAATGTGGTTGCCGTCGATGATGTTACCCTTGAGATTGAGCATGGGGAGGTTATGTCTATTCTGGGTCCTAGTGGATGCGGGAAGACCACGACTCTCAGGCTCATAGCGGGTTTCCTCAAGCCTGACAAGGGTAGGATACTGATGGGCGGCTCAGATGTAACCAGCCTGCCGCCTGAGAAGAGGAACGTGGGCATGGTCTTCCAGAACTATGCCCTCTGGCCCCACATGACGGTCTTCGACAACATAGCATTCGGCCTGAAGATAAGGAAGATGCCAAAGGAGGAGATTAAGAGGAAGGTTAAGGAGGTTCTGGAGCTAGTCAGGCTCGAGGGATTCGAGTCAAGGTATCCGCCCCAGCTCTCGGGAGGCCAGCAGCAGAGGATAGCGCTCGCAAGGGCCCTTGCATTAGAGCCGCAGGTGTTGTTGATGGATGAGCCTCTAAGCAACCTGGACGCCAAGCTAAGGGAGGAGATGAGGTTCGAGGTGAGGGAACTCCAGAAGAAGCTCTCCATAACAACTGTCTATGTTACGCATGACCAGGCCGAGGCCCTCGCCATATCAGATAGGATAGCCGTGATGAATAGGGGGAAGATAGTCCAGGTAGGCTCTCCATCGGAGATATATGATAACCCGGCCAACCAGTTCGTCGCCTCCTTCATCGGGATAAGCAACTTCATCGAGGGAGAGCTTGAGGCGGTGGAGGGAGAGTATGGTGTTGTGAGGCTGGAGAACGGGGAGAGGGTTACCTGCAGGCTCTCCCCCAACCTTCTAAGTGAGGGAAGAACCTCGGGCAAGGTCCTAATAGTGGTTAGACCCGAGAACATAGAGCTCGCAAAGGAAGGCTCGGAAAACATCCTGGAAACCAAGGTTACAAGGAAGATATACCTGGGGAACACGGTCGATTATAGGGTGGATTTGGATGGAATAGAGCTGAGGCTCCTCCTCCCACCCGAGAGGGACTTCAAGGTTGGTGAGAAGGTTAGGATAAGCCTAAATCCCCAGAAGTCGGTGATTATCAAGGGATAGGTAGTGTGAGGGTTAGGCTGGGGAAGAAGGGTATCCGTGTCCTAGGCGTGGCGGAGAGCTTCAGGAGAGAGTATGAGTGGGCTGTCCTGGCGGGAGTGGTTATGCGCAGCGACCTGGTAATAGACGGCGTGGTTATGGGTAGGTGCAGGGTTGGTGGAATGGATGCCACAGACTCGGTGATAGGCATGGTTAGGAGGCTTGGCAGGGAGGACATCTCGGCAATCATGCTGAACGGGTGCATAATAAGCTGGTTCAACATCATAGACCTTGACAGGCTGTATAAGGAGACGGGGCTACCCGTAATCTGCGTAAGCTACTATCCCTCGGAGGGCATCCGCCACTACATAGAGAGATACTTCCCGGAGGATTGGAGGATGCGTGTGGAGGCCTATGAGAGGCTTGGGGAGAGGCGGGAATACGTGAATAGGAACGGGTTCAGGGTATATCTCAGGTGGATTGGCGTGGAGGAGGACGAAGCGGAGGGACTCGTGGATAGATACACCATGTTTGGGAGGATTCCCGAGCCCCTAAGGGTTGCGAAGCTTGTGGCCCACGCAGCCCTCATGGATAGACTCCTCCACCAGTAATCTTCGCCCCAGACCCTATCCTCGTGTTGGGTGCGATTACCGAGACCCCCTGGCCCCCATGTATCTCCACGTCATCCCCTATCACAGCTCCGTCGCCCACGATAACCCTCGTAAGCCTACACCCACCGCCTATCCTACATCCATCGAGGATTATCGATTCCTTGACTATGCTTCCTCCCCCGATGAGCACGCCGTCCATCACAGTTGAGCCGCTTATCACCGCTTCACGCCCAATCTCAGAGCCTGC